>CAYOXO010000004.1:0-22019 GCA_964407945.1 uncultured Stakelama sp. | reverse complement strand
GTTTCTCGCTCGATCCTTCAAAGACTTCCTTGGCTCGCACACCACCGCGGCGCGCTTCTGGCGGTCGATCCGGAAAATCTTACTGCGCATCGACCCTTTGCGCAGTCCGTAACCACGACAGCTCTCATTCAAGGACCGAATGCATGACTGACACGACAGCTGCCATGGATAAGGACCTTCTCACGGCCATCCTTGCCGTGGCTGCATTGGCCAAAATCGGCGAATCCACCTGAGCCAGCCACCGTCTTCTGGAATCTAGTTTGGCGGTCTCAGCTCGGGAGTAAGCGACCGGCCTTCCTCAACTCATGCCGGAGCGACACACTCGCCCCATGTGCTTTCGGCGTTGTGGGAGGCCAACGCCTGCATCAAGTCATCCAGAATGTCATCGACTCCCTCGAGGCCCACAGAGAGGCGCACCAGTCCTTCCGCTAGGCCATAGGTCGCGCGCTCCTCTGGGGTATAGGTGGAATGGGTCATGCTGGCAGGGTGCTGGATAAGGCTTTCTGCATCGCCCAGACTGACAGCACGCTGCACAAGGCGCAGCCGGTTCATCAAAGCAATGCCGCCCGTTTTGCCGCCGACCACTTCGAACGGGATCATGCCCCCGAATGCTGCCATCTGCCGTCGCGCAAGATCGGCCTGCGGAAAACTGTCCAGCCCCGGATAATGCACGCATTTCACTGCCGGATGCGCCTCCAGCATTTGGGCAATGGTCAGGGCAGCGGCGGAGTGGGCGCGAACCCGAAGGTCCAGCGTCTTGATCCCGCGCAACAGAAGCATGGCGCTGAAGGGGGACATGACTGCCCCGGTCATGTCCTTGATGCCGACGAGACGGATTGCCGAGATATCCTCGGCTCGGCCGACCACCAGCCCGGCAATCACATCGCCATGACCGCTCAGATACTTGGTCGCCGAATGCACCACGATATCTGCGCCATGCTCGATGGGTCGCGTCAGCACGGGGGTAGCGTAGGTGTTGTCCACCACCACCTTCGCGCCGTGCCGGTGGGCGATTTCGGAGATGGCGGCAATGTCCACCAGGCGATTGGTGGGATTGGCAGGTGTCTCGAAGTAGACGATCCGGGTCTTTGGTCCGATCACCGCCGCCAGATTGCCCGGATCGCATAGATCCACCAGGCGTACGGACACGCCAAAGCGCGGCAAGCCATGGGTCAGGAACGCGAAGGTGCAGCCATAAAGCGTCTTGTCGAGGATCACCTCATCCCCTGCCCTTAGGAAGGTCCACAGTGTCGAGGTGATCGCACCCATTCCCGAGGCGGCGCAAAGTCCCGCCTCGGCCCCCTCAAGGTTGGCGATGCGCCGTTCAAGGATCTCCAGCGTCGGGTTGGAGATGCGGCTGTAGAAATGCCCTTCGGCCGCACCGGCGAACATCGCGCCACCCACCTCGGCGGTTTCAAAGGTGAAGGTCGAGGAAAGATGGACCGGCGGGTTCAGCGCCCCCTGATGGTCGCGAGCGTCATAGCCATGGTGAATGGCGCGGGTCGTAAGGCTGGGCGGGGCGTTGCGCATGGTACAATCCTTCTGGCGGGTGCCCAGCCTGCACTTTTTTGCGAGGCGTTTGGTTGCTATTCATGCCATGAATTCCATTGATATTGGCATTAAATGCCAACGGGGGCCGAAATGGACGAGAAAGACCGCCAGATCATCCGTGCACTGCAAAGGAACGGCCGCGCCACGAATCTGGAAATCGCGGCCGAAGTGAACCTCTCACCCTCACCCTGCCTCCGGCGTATCCGGCTTCTGGAGGAAAGCGGCGCCATCCTTGGATATCGCGCGGTGGCCGATCAGCGTGCTTATGGCCTGCCGGCTACGGTCTTCATCCGTATTCGGTTGGAACGCCACAGCGGTGAGGCAGTAAAGCGCTTCGAAAGCCGTATCCGCGCGCTGGACGAAGTCCTGGAATGCCATCTGATGACCGGGCCAGCCGACTATCTGCTGCGGGTCGTGGTCGGGGGATTGGATGCTTATGAAGACTTCATCCGCAATTCTATCCATCCGATCGGCGGCATAGCCTCGATCGACTCGAGTTTCGTCTACGGCACGGTGAAAAATACCGGCGTTCTTCCACCGGTCGAGTGAGTGCGTACGACAGGCCTTTCCTTTGTCATGCCGCGCACCAGCGCATATCTTGCGCCGGCGGTGGGCGCTGCGAATATGCGCCCTCATTCCCGTCGTTCGAACGGTCCGCGAGCGATCCCGAAGGCGGTCGTTCCTCAAGGTGAGAGTTTGGGTACGAGCGCTCAGCGACGCGAACCCATGCTCACTCGCGACAGCGCGAACGCAAATATGGCTCGCAAGATTGCGGTGTTCTATCATCCAACACGATGGACGGCTTACCTATCCTCTACTCGTTTCGGCGGTGCCCCTACGCAATCCGCGCGCGCTTGGCACTGCTTGCAAGCCACACGGTGTGTATCATCCGCGAGGTCAAACTCTCTGCAAAGCCTGTGGCGCTGCTTCTCGCGTCACCGAAAGCAACCGTGCCCGTACTGGTTCAGCCCGATGGCACCGTTATCGACCAGAGCCTCGACATTATGTGCTGGGCGCTCACACGCTACGATCCGACAGGTTGGCTAGATCACGATGGCACTCACCTGATCGAGGTCAATGACGGCCCGTTCAAACATCACCTCGACCGAGCCAAATATCCGGATCGCCACGGTAGCGATCCGGATATGCACCGCATGGCTTGCCTCGACATCCTTCGTTTGCTCGAGGAACGTTTGGCAACCAACCGCCATCTTTGCGGCGACGCCATGAGTCTGGCGGATGCGGCGATCTTTCCCTTTGTCCGGCAATTTGCGTCGATTGACCGCGACTGGTTCGACGTCCAGCCGCTACCGCATGTTCGCCGCTGGCTCGACGGGCTAGTCGCATCCGATCTGTTCGATGCCGCGATGACGCGGCTTACGCCATGGCAGGCCGGTGATCCGGACATATGCTTCCCGCAAAACGCATCGTCGCCATGCTGAGCTGATCGAGCGCAGCCCAAGCCGCAGGGCTCGCGGCCCTACGGCCTGCTATGCAAACATCAGCGGATCGCTGATCCCGTCGCCACCATGCTCGATGCGGCCGGCAAGGCGGATCTCGATGCCCGGCTGTGTGACGATCAGGTCATACCAGCCATGATCCTTCGCCAGTTTCCATAGTTCGACGGTGGTGCGACCGGCGGCAATCGTCACCGCTCGGGTCGCCGATGGATCATAGGCGTCATGCCCGATCACCGCCTCACCCGCGCCGTTGCCCGCGAAGTCGAGTCTGAGCGCATGCGCCTTGATATCGTAGCGAGCCGAAAGACGCGCCGCGACCGAGGCGGTGCCAAGCGCTCCGCGAAAGCTCCGGTGAAAACCATTGGGCCCGAGTACCCACAGGTCGAATCCACCATCGGATCCGGTGGTCCAACTGTCGTCGATGCGCCTGCCGGCCTCGACCGTGTAGCGCCGCGGAATGCGGTTCAGCGCGTTCCGGTCATAGACGTGGAACACCGCACCCGCCTTGCCCTCGTTGATGAAGTTGAGCGTGACGGCGTTGCGCCCCTTGTCGATCCGCGCATCGACATGGAGCACATAGGGCAAACCACGTGAGCGCCGCAGGCCCCTTTCCTGAAACAGCGCCTCCGCTTCGCGCGGCGGCAGCGCCTTGCGGCGCTGAAGGTGCGCCGCAAGGATCGCACCCGATCCGCTGACATCGGGGAGCGCCGGAAAGGTCGCGTCCGCCGCCTTGGAGAAGTCGAAGCATGAGGTGAGATCGCCACAGATCGCGCGATGCCAGGGGCTGATCGCCGGGATGGTGACGCCGAAGCGCTGCTCGATGAACTGGCCGACCGACGTATGATCGAACACCTGGCTGTTGACCCAGCCGCCCTTGCTCCATGGCGAGACCACATACATCGGCACGCGCGGGCCCAGGCCGAAGGGGCGTGTGGTGCCCGTTATGGTGTCGTCGCGCGAGGTATATTTGTCCTCGTGATCGTCGAAATAATGGCCGGGCAGCGGCAGCGTCGCCTTGCCCGCAAGCGTGCCGTCGGCGTTGTAGGAAGGCGGCGCCGAGGGCGGAAGGTGATCGAACAGCCCGTCATTCTCGTCGAAAGTCTGGAAGAACACCGTGCTCGCCCAGGTATCCGGATTGGCGGTCAGCGCATCGAGCACGCGCGCGGTGAATTCGGCGCCTTCGATCGGGGTCGAGGCAGAGGGATGTTCCGACCATTCCTTGGGCGGCAGCACCCAGCTGACCGCAGGCAGCGTGCCGTTCCTGGCGTCTTCCGCGAGCTTTTCGAGCGAGTGATGCGACATGCCGCGCTCGAACAGCGGCGACCCCGGCTTTGCGTCGCGGAAGCCCCTGAAGGCGAGGCCGCCGTGCATCGCGCCGGTCCAATTGTCGTTGGGATCCTGATAGATGCGCCAGTCGACCCCGGCGGCTTCGAGGACTTCGGGGATCGTCGCCCATTCGAGCGCATTGCCGGCATAGGTGTAGCCCGGCTCGGGCAGCGCGCCCTTGATCCAGCAGCGCAGGTTGTTGGGTTCGGACCGGTCGTCGCGACAGTTGATGCCCTTGGCCGCGACCGCGGGATCGAAATTGGAACCCGACCAGAAGACGATGCGATTGGGATCGGTGCCGGTGGTGATCGAGCAATGATAGGCGTCACAGATCGTGAACGCTTCGGCGAGCGCGAACTGGAACGGGATGTCCTCGCGCCGGTAATAGCCCATCGAGTAATCGGTCTTGAACTTGGGCCACAGCCCGAACTTGCCCTGGTTCCATGCCGCCTGCGCGTCGGCGAAGCTGTGCGGCGTACCCGGCACCTTGAGCGCGTTGGTCGTCGCGGTGTCGAGGTGGAAGGGCGGCAGGTCGCGGGCGCCGTTGCTCTGCGCC
Source organism: uncultured Stakelama sp. (assembly GCA_964407945.1). Classification (GTDB taxonomy): domain Bacteria; phylum Pseudomonadota; class Alphaproteobacteria; order Sphingomonadales; family Sphingomonadaceae; genus Sphingomonas. Next base: position 17,126 of record CAYOXO010000004.1, on the reverse strand, counting down.
CACACGCTCTTGCCGCCGGGCAGCGGGATCGGATGGCGATCGCCAAAGCCGCGCACGCCCTTCATCGTCCCGAAATAGTGATCGAAGGAGCGGTTCTCCTGCATCAGGATGACGATGTGGCGCACGTCGCGGATCGTGCCCGTGGTCCGCTTCGCCGGAATGGCGAGCGCGCGGCCGATGCTGGCGTGAACGGCGGCTGCGGACCCGGCGACGCCTGCGGCTTTCAGGAAATCGCGTCTCGACTGGCTCATGGGTGCTGCTCCGGAGAAAAGGGGGTAATGCGGGATCACTGCCAGACCCGGCGCGCGCGCGCCGCGATCAGGTCGAGCGACAGGATGACGAGGAAGATCGCGATCAGGATCGTGCCGACATGGCCATATTCATAGAGGTCGAAACGACCCTTGAGTTCCTGTCCGATGCCGCCCGCACCAACCAGCCCGATCACCGTCGCCATGCGAATGTTGCGATCGAGCGCATAGAGCGTGCAGGCGATATGCTGGGGCAGGACTTCGGGCAGGATGGCGAAGCGCCAGGTCGCGATCCGGCCCGCGCCCATCGCCTGGAGCGCGGCCTGCGGGCGTGGATCGGCATCCTCGATATCGTCGGCGTAGAATTTGCCGAGAAAGCCCGCGGAGTGAAAGGCGAGCGCGAGCACGCCGGCGATCGGCCCGAAACCGAATGCGATGACAAGGAACAGCGCCGCGATCAGCTCGGGCATGGCGCGCAGGAACGCGGCGACGGCACGCGCGCCCGCGCCGATCGCGGGGTGTGGCGTCAGGTTGCGCGCGCCCATGAAGGCGAGCGGCCAGCCGATCGAGACCGCGAACAGCGTTCCCCACAACGCGATTTCGATCGTCTCGAGCATCTTCGCCGCGACCAGAAAGAGATAGCCGAACGGTTCGACCAGCCAGCCGGTGCGGACGGTGCGGGTTTCGCTGCGCAACGTATCGGGGTTGAGTTCGGCGACGCGGGTCTCGACGGTCTCGATATGCGCGAACGGGGGCAGACGGCTGGGGTCGAACCCTTCGATCCGCGCGATCTCACGCCGAGTCGAAAGCTGGATCGGCACCAGCTGGCCCAGCGTGGCGCCAAGCCCGTCGCCAACCTGCGAACGTTCGGCCAGCCCCAGCGGCGCCAGCACCGCTTCGCTGGTGAGTGCAACCATGCGCGGAATTTCCACGCGTTGAGCGGTGATCCAGAGGACGGCCAGCGCGCCGAGCAGGATCGTGAGCGTGCGATGTCCCAGTAGCGGGGGAAAGCGCCAGGGTGTGGCCGGACTGGTCATGCCTGCACCCTCCGCATCATCGCGTCCTGACCGGGCATCGTCTCGACGATCGTGCCCCGGTCGATCGTGATGACCCGATCGGCGAAGCGTCGCGCGAGGTCGGGTTGGTGAAGCGTGCACAGGATCGTCGCGCCGCTCCGCCGCGCTTCTTCGCGCAGCACGGTCAGCGCCCGCTCGGCGGTTGCGGGGTCGAGGCTGGCCACCGGTTCGTCCGCCAGGATGAGCCGGGGGACGGGCAACAGCGCACGCGCGATCGCGATCCGCTGTTGCTGGCCGCCCGACAGCGCATCGGTACGGCGCGCGAGCTGGCCTTCCTCCAATCCCAATGCGGCTAGCAGATGCGTTGCCCGCTCGCGGTCCGCCAAGGGGTAGAAGCCGGTCAGCGCACGCCACAGTGGCCCATGCGATGCCTGTGCCGCCATGACATTCGTCGCGACACGTGCGCGGCCGGACAGGCCGAAGGCTTGCGGAATCACGCCGATCTGCCGCCGAAGCGCTTCCGAGGGGGGCACGCCGTCGATCGTCACGCGTCCGGTTTTGAGAGGTCCCAACCCGCTCACGCAACGCAGCAAACTGGACTTGCCCGCGCCCGAACCGCCAAGGATCGCACAGAACTGGCCCGTCGGAATTTCAAGCGTCAGGCGGTCAATCGCCATAAGCTCCCCGAACGCAACCGTTACCTCCTCGAAGCGGACCTCCATGCGTCTAGCGCTCCGCCGCCTTGCGCAGCAGCGCCGCCTTCAGCGGACCGCTTACCTGGGCCATCCTTATCTCGGCCGACCGGAAATGCGCCGGCGTGACATCGGAATCGTAGCCGTCGACCTGCGCGCCGCCATAGCCGCGGATCATCTCAGGGGTAACGCCCGGACTGTGGCTGACCTTCTCAAAGGCGTCACGCAGCCGCGCGCGCGTGGCGGCGGGCAGGCGCGTGTTCAGGATCAGCGGCGGATAAGGGATGGGTTCGCTGCGCGCGAGCACACGGACATTCCGCACACCGGGCAGATCGGCCCGCACCGCCTTGTCATAGGATTCGAAGGAGAGCGCCGCGGCATCGACCTTGCCCGCCAGCAACGCGGTCAGGCTGGCCGAATGCGAACCCGCGATCCGCACTTCGGACAGGTCGCGCGACGGATCGATGCCGGCATCCATCAGCATGGTGACGGGAAACAGGAACGCCGCGGTCGAGTTGAGATCCCCGAAGGCCACACGGTGACCGCGCAGATCGCCGATCGCCCGGAACGGCGCATCGGCGCGGACGAACAGCCCGGAATAATAGACCGAGCGGCCGCCCTTGACCGCGACGGCAAGCAGTTCGGCGCAATGGCGTTCGCGCGCTTGCAGATAGGTGACGGGGCCGACAAAGGCGATGTCGGTGGCGTTGTTGCACATTGCCTCAACCACCCCGCCATAGGATTGCGCGACCCTCAAGTCGAAACGAAGCCCGGTTTGGTGCGCGATCGCGTTGAAGATGGGTCGATAGTCGGCGAGCGTCCCGCTCTCGGTGCCGCCGTCGGCGGGGATCAGAAGCACCCGCAGCGCGGGCGGTGACGTGCCGGGTGACTTCGCAAACCAGCCGGCACCGACAGCGAGCAGCGCCGCCAGTCCGATCGCGATCGTCTTTTGCAGCATACGCACTCTCCCTCGTCCGGCGGGACGGGTGCGCGCTACGCTTGAGCTGTGACAGCGCCATGAACCGGAATCCTTCGCGATCGTATGGGCCGGCGCCGTTTCCGGCACCGGCCCGAAACGTCAGAACTTGGTGGTGTAGGAGGCGTAGATGCTGCGCGGCTTGCCCTCGAACGCATAGCCGTAGAAATAGGCCGGGGTGTTGACCTTGATGTCGCCGCGGATGAACGCCGAGCTGAAGCGCATGTTGCCGTAGCCGTAGCGCTCGGCATATTTCTCATCGAAGATGTTGACGAGACGCAGCTGGAACCGGTGCTGTTGCTTGTCCCCGGCCCAGAAGCCGATCGATCCGTTGAGCAGGAAATAGTTGCCGAAATTGTGGCGCAGCGCGTTGTTGACGCCGCCGGTGGCATATTCGGGGCCCTGGTAGCGTGGATAGAGCGTCAGGTGGAAGCGGTTGTCAGGGCTGTGCCAGGCGACATTGCCGCCGATCATGTACTCGGGCGTCTCGTTGATCTGCAGATCGCTGCCGGCGAGATGCGCCTTCTGCCGGGTGAAGTTGACGTTCAACGAGAGGCCCTTGCCGATCAGAACGTCGAGATCGGCGGTCAGGCCGCGGATCTCCGTTACCGGCGTATTGTTGAAGAAGATCGACTGGCCAGGCTTCCAGTTGATGACACCTGCGGCCGCGGCTTCGGCGGCATCCTTGGGCAGCTTGGTCTGGATGCGGCCGGTGACGTTGGTGCGGAAGGCGCCGATTTCGGCGTTGATCTGCACGTCGCCGAACGTCTTGGCGAAGCCGATCCCGCCATTGAAGGTTTCGGTCTGCTCGGTCTTGAGGTTGGGATTGCCGATCGAGGTTGGGGTTTCGAGGAACAGCTCGTTGGTGCGCGGCAGGCTGTAGGACGTGCCGCCATTGCCGCGGATGTAGAAATCGCCGACCGGCTGGCGGAAACCGAATTTCCAGATCGTGCGCGAGCCGAAGCTGTCAGCGAAATCGGTGCGAACCGCCAGCGACAGCTTGGTATCCGGGCTGAACGGGATGACCGGCCGCAGATCGGCATAGAGGCCGGTGATCGTGTTCGACTTGTTCGAGATCGGGAAGACCGGATCGGAGTCGTTCTTGTACGAGACGATCTGAACGCCGGTAACCAGCTCGAACAAATTGGGTAGGGTCAGCGTGTTGCGGAAGTTGAAGCCCAGCTCGCGAAAACCGCCGACCTTCGACTCCTTGCCGAACCCCTTATTGGGATAGGGGATCGATTTCCCCGTGGCATTGCCGAATGGGATCAGCTTGCCGCCCGACGGGTCAGGACAGCCCGTGGCGATCTTGCAGATTTCGGCAAAGGTCTCGGTGTTGTTGAGCTGGGGGTTGCTCCAATAGCCCGCAATCTCGGTGTACAGCCGGTCCGACCAGCGGCGATCGAGCGTGAAGTCGACGATCGGATAGCGCACGCGATTGGGCGAGTAGGTCTCTTTGTCGGGGAACGGGTCCTGGAACTCGATCTGGGTGTATTGGCCGCCGATGCGGAACTCGCTCTTGTCGTCGACCTTGAACAGGTATTTGAGGCCGATATTGCTGCGGTTGAGCGGGTATTTCTGGATGCCGCCCGCGGCCGCGACATTGTCGACATAGGATTCGGGCGCGAAGATGCGCGGGCCGTCGGTCTGGATCGTACCGCCATAGACCATCACGCTATGGCGTCCCGCGGAGTCGAGCGGGAAGCTGGCATTGCCCCAGATCTCACGCGTATTGAACGAGCCATACTGGCCGCCAAATTCGAACTTGCTGGTTCCATCGGGACGCTTGGTGACCAGGCTGATCACGCCGATCCCGCCATTGCTGCCGAAGAACAGGCTGTTGCCGCCGCGAAAGACCTCGACCCGCTCGATCATGTGCGGATCGATCGTGGTGGTGCCCCAGATGTCCTCGAGTGCCGGGCCGCGATCGTAGAGCGGGACGCCGTCGAGCACGACCAGCGTGTCGCGATCGCTGCCGCCGTCGAGGCGGATCGTATATTCGCCCTCATCCGGCGAGTAGCCGACATTGGCGCCTTTGATCAGGAATTGCGCGATCTCGGCGAAATTGGTCGCACCTGTCGTCGCGATCTGCTGCGAGTCGATGATCTGCACCTGATTGCCATATTCGATGGCTTGAGCGGCGAGCGGGGTTTCCTTCTCCTGCTTGCCGGTGACGACGACCTCGTCGGAGCGCTCCTCGGTTTCGGCGGTTTCCCCGTTGGTCTTGGCAAGCGCGATGCCCGGGAACGCGCTGACGGTCGCGAGCAGGCCAAGGCAAAGTGCGGAGCGAAATGTTGAAGGCATGTGCACGGTGAAACCCCCGTTTGAGAAGCGGTGCACCGCGACTGGGGCCGACCCGTGCCGGAAGGGCGATTCGATGTCGGCACCGCAGCGGTGTGCGGGGTCCGCCTAGGGAGAGCCTGTGACACAAAAATGAATATCAATCATTTTTATGATTATATAATTTGAGCTTGATTCAATATTGTACTGGACGCCGGCGCTGATATGATCGCGATTCCGATCAGCGACAGGGCGGCTCAAAGCAGAAGAATGCGCAAGCTGGATGACAAACCGGGTGATGGTTCGGGCAAAGTCGCCGATGACGGCCCTGTGGAGAATGCGCTCTCAAGAATGAGGATTGCGCAGCCCTCAATGTCCAAAAGCGCACGCCGCATCGCCGACTATATCCTGGCCCAGCCCGAAGAGATCGTTCGCATGTCGGTGACCGAACTGTCTGAAGCGGTGGGGGTCAGCGAAGGCAGCGTCATCAATTTCTGCCGCGGTATCGGGCTGACCGGCTTCCAGCATCTGAAGCTCAGCCTGGCGCGGGAAATCGTTCAGCCGGTGCAGTTCATCCACGAGGATGTCGCGCGCGATGACGATATGGGTACGATCTGCCGCAAGATCTTCCACTCGGGGATCCAGGCGCTCAGCGACTCGCTGTCGGTGCTCGATCCCCAGGCGCTGGGCAAGGCGGTGGGTGTCATCCGCAACGCGAAGCGTGTCGAAATCTACGGCATCGGCTCGTCGGCGCCGATTGCCGAGGATACGCATTATCGCATGATGCGGATCGGGCTCGACGCGCGGGTGGTGATCGACAGCCATGTCCAGGCGATCAGCGCCTCGCGCTGCGATCCCGACGTCGCGGTGCTCACCATTTCGCACAGCGGCGCGACGCATGAAACCGTGGCTTCGACCCGGCTGGCAAAGGAGGCGGGCGCACGCACGATCGTGATCACCAACTTCGCGCGTTCGCCGATCCAGGCCTATGCCGATATCGTGCTCTTCACCATGGCGCGCGAAACCCGTTTCCGGACGGAGGCGATGGCGAGCAGGATCGCGCAGCTCTGTGTGGTTGACGCGCTGATCGCCGCGCTCGCGCTTGACGATTATGAGCGCTCGACCGAGACGCTGCGCCAGACCTTTGAGGTGCTGTCGATCAAGCGCTTCTGAGGACCATTCGCATTGTAGGGAGGCGATCGCTGACGTTTTGACGAGTTGGACTAGCTCATGAAGAGCGCTTCCGACGCGAAACTCAGCGGCTGCTTCGCTATCTGCGAACCGAAATGCTGCTCGGCAGCAAGCGGCCCAAGGGCGACTGGGCAGGTCTCGGCGCAAGCTGCCGTCGGCAATGCGCCCTCATAGCGGTCATTCCGCCGGGCCACGTGCGATCCCGAAAACCGTCATTCTCTCAGGTGATGGTCGAATGTCGGCTGTTGGGCGGGACTCTGCCATTCGCTGGGGAGCATAGCATTATGGGAGGCATCTCCAGCGCCAGAATTCAGGGCAGTTTATCGAGAAACTCCAGAATCGCTTGCTTCGCTTCGGCTTCGGATAGCAGCGGCGCGTGCCCCACCCCTTGCACCTCGGCATAGGCCATGCCCGGTGCTGCGCGGTGCATCTTCGCGGCGATCGGCCGCGACAGCAGATCCGAAAGCGCGCCCCGGATCAGCAGCGTGGGCCGCGACCGCGCGAGCTTCAGGAACAGGAGCCAGGCGAGCCAGGACCGGCTGGGCACCGGCTTTGCCCTGAACGGAACCGCGATCGATGGGTCATAATCGAATATCGGGCGCCCCTGCCCGTCCGTGGTGCAGCCACGCTCGGCAAGCATTCGCCAGCCGTCTTCGGTGAGATTTGGAAAAGCGACCGCACTGGTGCGCTTCAGATAGGCAATCGCATCGTCCCACGTATCGAGCGTCACGGGCTGGCCGGCATAGCCCGCGATACGCGCAATCCCGGCCGGGTCGATCTCCGGCCCGACATCGTTGAGGATCGCGCTGGCAATGGCGCGCCCCCGTCGCGCCGCCATCATCATGGTAATGAGCCCGCCCATCGACGTGCCGATGAAATGCGCGCGGGCAATGCCAAGGGCGTCAAGCAATGCCAGCATGTCGCGCGCATAGACGGGCAGTTGGTAGCGCATCGGATCGGTGCCCCGGCCCGAACGCCCTCGCCCGCGCACATCGACCGCCAGCACGCGCCGCCCCGCCGCCGCGAGCAATGGGGCGAGCTCCTCGAAATCGCGCGAATTGCGGGTGAGCCCGTGGATACAGATCACCGGAAGCCGCGCCGCGCCGCCGGCCGCCGCATAATCGCGCGCAAAGAGCGATACGCCATCGGGCGCCGACCAACGCAACTCGCCGAAATCCGCCATCGTCAGAACCGGTATTCGGCCGAGAAGCGTGCAGTGCGCGGCGGCCCGTAGAAGCCGATCACCGACTGCGCGAACTGGTTGGACGGGAAGTTATAGCCGCCCGTCCGATAGCGCACATCGAACAGGTTGCGCCCGTGCACGCCAAGCCGCCAGCGCGCGTCGGGCGACGTCCATGTGACGCTGAGGTCGACGAGCGAATAGCCATCCTGGTCGATCGACGGGATCGGTATCTCGAAGAGATGCGTGTCGCTGCGGAACGAGATCGAAGGCAGGATGGCCATCCGCCCGCCCATGAAGTCGGCCTGCCAGTTCAGCGACGCGCTGCCGGTGAACTTCGGCGTATTCTGGAAAGCCCGGAGATCGGCGACGTCGACATTCTTGCCCGTGGCGAGGTCGAAGACGATGAACTCGTTGAACTTCGCGTTGATATACCCAAAGCTGAAGCTCGCGCTGAAATTGCGGCTGAGCACCGCCTGCGCCTCGATCTCCGCACCCCAGATGCGCGAGCTGCCGACATTGTCGACGAAGCTCACCACGCCCGGCGGCGGCGTGACCTTGGGCACCTGGGTCGTCACCTGCTGCCCGGCATAGTCGGTGTAGAAGACCGCGGCGTTCATCCGGAACTGGCCGTCGAGGAAATCGCCCTTGAGGCCGAGTTCGTAGGAGTCGACGATCTCCGCATCATAGCCGTTCTTCGTCGCCGGCGTCGCAGTGGCATCGCCGCGCATGTCGAAGCCGCCCGATTTGAAGCCCCGGCCATAGGCGGCATAGATGTTCACGTCGTCGCTCGCGGCATAGGTCAGGCTGACCCGCGGCGTGAACTCCTCGAACGTGCGGCTGTTGGTATAGTCGGTCAGGATCTGCGGCACGTTGAAAGGCGCCGGCAGGATCGGGACATAGGGCTTCAGCAGCGGGCTTCCGAGCGTCCCGAAATAATTGGCCTTGAAGACCGTTCCGACCTTCTTGTCGCGCGTCCACCGCGCCCCCAGCGAAAGCTTGAGCCGTTCGGTCAGGTTATAGTTCATGTCGCCGAAGATCGCGAAGCTCTGGGTATCGACCGACCCGCTGGTGAGCTGGGTGAGCGCGGTCGCAGCGCTCGGTCGCGGCACGAGCAGCGCCTCGGGGATGAGCCCACGGCCGAGGATCGTGTCGAATGCGCCCGACGCCGTGGCATCGAGATAGTAGACGCCGATCACGCCCTGCACCGCGTCGGTCTCGATCTGTGCTTGAAGCTCCTGGCTGAACTGGCGATCCTTATAGACCTTCCCTTTGGCCGCAATGTCGAGGAAAGGCTGCGGCGTTCCGTCGAAATCGATCCCCGGGCCGCCCGAATAGCCGTCGCGATAGGCGGTGATCGACTTGAGCGTGACCGCGTCGGACAGCTTCCATTCGCCCGTCAGCGACACCCCTTGCGTCACGACCTTGTTCTCGTCGCCGACCCCGGCGAGCGTGTCATATTTGCCAGGGAGGACTGCGACGTTGCTGTTGGGTTCGCGCAGTTCGCGATGGCCGTGATTGGCGTTGGAGCGGTCTTCGGTGCGATCCGCCGCGAGCCGGATGAAAACATCCTCGGAAGGCGCGATCTCGACCGATACGCGCGCGGCGATCACATCCTTGTTGTTGGTATCGGCGCCGGTGAAGTGGTTCTTGCCGTAGCCGTCGCGATTGTACCAGGCAAAGGCCGCGCCGATCGAGATTGCATCGGAAACCGGCACCGTGATCGATCCGGTCAGATTATATTCGTTGTAGCTGCCATATTCGCCCCGGACCTTGCCGCTGAAATCATGACCGAGCCGCTTGGTCACATATTTGACCGCGCCGCCGATCGTGTTGCGGCCATACAGCGTGCCCTGCGGCCCGCGTAGCACCTCGATCCGCTCGATATCGAAGATGTCGAGAACGGCCCCTTGCGGCCGCGCGACATAGATATCGTCGACATAGAGGCCGACGCCGGGTTCGAAGCCCCAAAGCGGATCCTGCTGACCGATGCCGCGAATGAAGGCGGTCAGCGTTGAGTTGGTGCCGCGCGAGACCTGAAGCGTCAAATTGGGCGTCGAGCGCTGGAGCGCAGTGATGTCGGCCGCCCCCTTCTGATCAAGCGCATCGGCAGTGAAGGCGGTGATCGAAATCGGAACGTCCTGCAGGCTCTCCTCGCGCCGTCGCGCCGTCACGACGATTTCCTCGACCTGCGCGTCGCTTGCACCATCGGGCCTCGTTTCCTGCGCGGCGGCGTTCCCGCTCGCCATCGCGCTCAGCGCCGCTCCTGCAAACAGCATGCATTTCAGCACCCGATGGCGATCGGTCATCAGTCATCCCTCCCATCCGAATCATTTAATACGATTCAGTATGAGATACTGATAATTGCACCAATTCACCTTAGTCAATCGCTTCACTTCGGATCATAGATATCATCCTATAGCGGATCTGAATCTGACTGGGCGTTGACCCTGGGGATGACGCGCCCTAGCCTCGATCGATGTCACTACCGCCTCTCCTGCCCCAACCGGTCCTTCCAGGTGCGGCCAGCGCCCCGGTCAAGCGAGGCCCAAAGCCAAAGGTCACGGCCGAACGCTGGTTCATCGCTGCGCTTGAGCAGCTCGCGCTCGGCGGTATCGACGCGGTCCGCATCGAGGTGCTCGCGGAGCTGCTCGGCGTCACCAAGGGCATGTTCTATGCGCGCTTCGACACGCGTGAGAGTTTTCTCGACGCCATGGTCGATTATTGGCGCCAGCGCACGACCACCGGCCTCATTGCGGAATTGACCGCAATGGACTCGGGGCCCGAAGACCGGCTGGCGCGGCTTTTCGCAATCTCGCGCCTGGATCGCACCCAAACGGGTGCTTGGGTGGAGGTCGCGATGCGCACCTGGGCGCTTACCGACAAACGGGCCAGGCAGGCACTCGAAGAGATCGACCGGCACCGGCTGGCCTATTTTGAATCGCTGCTCGCGGCGAATGGGGTGGCGAAGGAACAGGTGTCGGCACGCGCGTTCCTGATCTACAGCTATGTGATCGGCGACACGTTGCTTTCGGGTGATCGCGAGGCGACCCGCAGCGCCTGCCAGGCATTTCTGACCGCGCCCTGAGGCGCGGCACGGGCAGCTACGCGACGGGCAGATTGACCCTCAAAGCGGCCTAGTGCCGCCTATCCACCGATGGCCACGCACCGCGAGGCAACGATCTGCGCGAACCGCTTGTCTGCAATGCGCCCTCATCATCGTCATTCAGCGATCGCGCGCTCGCACCCAAAAAACTGTCATTGGCTCTCTCCCGAGGATGGCTTGTCCGCTCAAGCCACCGGATAGGGCACCGGTGCCGCCCGGTTCTCGTCGATCGCCAATGCCCGGCCGATCGGCGGGAACGCGCGCTGCGGACAGGTAGGGCGCTCGCACACCTTGCAACCGGCACCGATCGGCGTCGCGGCGGATGGATCCGTGATGTCCAGCCCCTGCGAATAGATGAGCTGGCCAGCATGACGGATGTCGCAGCCTAGCCCGATTGCGAAGGTCTTACCCGGCTTGCCGAAGCCGCCACCCCTGCTCGATACGGTGCGCGCAACCCAGAGATAGGTCCGACCATCGGGCATCTGCGCGATCTGGCGGAGCACCCGGCCAGGCTGGGCGAACGCCTCATAGACCTTCCACAAGGGGCAAGTGCCACCCACGCGCGAGAAGTGGAAATCGGTGGCGGACTGGCGCTTGGAGATGTTGCCGGCACGGTCGACCCGGACGAAAAAGAAGGGCACGCCGCGTGCACCGGGGCGCTGCAGGGTTGAAAGCCTGTGGCAGACCGTCTCGAAGCCGACACCGAAGATATCGCCCAGCCGTTCGATATCGTAGCGCTCAGCCTCGGCGGCGGCGAGGAAGGGGCCGTACGGTAACACCAGGGCGCCGGCAAAATAGCTGGCCAGCCCGATGCGGGCGAGGCGCCGTGCTTCTTCTTCAATCAGGATGGCGTTGGCAGTCAGTCGACCGATTGCCGCGTCGAGTTCGAGAAAGGCGAGCTGGGTAGCCATCTGGAACACCTGCTGCCCAGGTGCCAGGTCGGCGGAGAGGTGAAGCAAGCGCGTGGCCGGATCGAAGCGGCGATGCGCCTTTCCTGCCTCGTCAATCAGAACCTCGACGCCATGTTTGCGCTTCAGCCAGCCGATGAGTCCGGCATGGATGGTGCGCGGTGAAAGGCCGGCATCGCGATAGATCCGCTCAGCCGCTTCATCGAGCAGGTCGATATGATTGCGGTGTGCGTAGAAGAAATCGCGCACTTGCTCGAACGGCTGGCGGGCGCGGGCGCCGGACGTCCATTCATCGCCAAGCTGGGCGGCCATCGCGTCGCCACGCTCGATCGCGTCGCGATAACGGCGGTACAGTGCGATCATCGTGCGGCCGATGGCGGGCATGTTCGACGCCAGCTCGCGCAGCTCTGCAAGCGCGACGCGCTCGCCGCCCTCGGCGATGGCCTCACGCATATCGGTGATCAGTCGCGCCTCCTCGTCGTCCGAAAAGGGTTGCACGTCGATCCCGAACACAGCGTTGAGCTTGAGCAGCAGCGGCACGGTGAGCGGGCGCTGATTCTGCTCGAGCTGGTTCAGGTAACTCGGCGAAATGCCGAGCGCTTGCGCCAGTTCGACCTGTTTGAGGCCGCGCTCCTCCCGCAACCGCCGCAGCCGCACACCCATGAACGTCTTGCGCATAGACCTCCGAATCTTCGCGAAATTTGCAAACCTGGTGGAGCTACTTCGCACGTTTTTGCCCTTTTGTCCCTTCCAAACGAGAGCCGGTTGCGGATTATGCGAATATGCTCGCAAGCACTCCTCTCCAAGGTGCCGACCTGTTCAACCGTGTTCTGGACGCGGCGGCGGATCGTGCGCGCGGCGCGCTTGGCATGCCCGTGGCGCTGCGCCGCTGCGAAGCGGTCGAGATCCGCGAGGCGATGGAAGAGCTGCGGCTCGAGACCTGGTGCGTACGCAAGGACGAAGAGGGGCTGGCCGTCATGGCGATGGCCACTGCCCGTGACGCGGGCGGGCACGAGTGCATGGTCGCGACCGGGCGCTTTCTCTTCTCGACCTTTGCAGTTCCCAGCGCATCGATCGTGACACGGCTTGGACGCCTGGATTCTTCAAGGACATGAACATCAGCTACCGCAAGCCGCTTGCCGGCACCGATTTCGACTATTTCGACGCACGCGCAGCGGTCGAGGCGATCCGGCCGGACGCCTATGACGGGCTGCCCTATGTGTCGCGCATCTTGGCCGAGCAGCTGGTGCGCCGCTGCGATCCGGCGCAGCTGACTGCTGCGCTGACCCAGATCGCCGAGCGCAAGCGCGACCTTGACTTTCCCTGGTACCCTGCGCGCGTCGTCTGCCACGACATTCTTGGCCAGACCGCCCTGGTTGACCTTGCCGGCTTGCGCGACGCGATCGCCGATCAAGGCGGCGACCCCGCCAAGGTCAATCCCGTCGTTCCGACCCAATTGATCGTCGATCACAGTCTGGCGGTCGAGCATGGCGGCTTCGACCCGCACGCCTTCGACAAGAACCGGAGAATCGAGGACCGGCGCAACGAGGACCGGTTCGACTTCATCGAATGGACGCGGCACGCATTTGAGAATGTCGATGTGATTCCGGCCGGCAACGGCATCATGCACCAGATCAATCTGGAGAAGATGTCGCCGGTGATTCAGGCGAAGGATGGCATCGCCTTTCCAGACACCTGTGTCGGCACCGACAGCCATACCCCGCATGTCGATGCACTGGGCGTGATCGCGATCGGCGTCGGCGGGCTGGAGGCGGAGACGGTGATGCTCGGCCGCCCGACGATGATGCGGCTGCCCGACATCGTCGGCGTCCGCCTGACCGGCAAGCGCCAGCCCGGCATTACCGCGACCGACATTGTGCTCGCCCTCACCGAATATCTGCGTCAGCAGAAAGTGGTCGGCGCGTGGCTGGAGTTCTTTGGTGAGGGCGCCAACAGCCTGACGATCGGCGACCGCGCGACCATCTCCAACATGTGCCCCGAATATGGCGCGACCGCCGCGATGTTCTACATCGACCGGCAGACGATCGACTATCTGCTGCTGACCGGTCGCGAGCCGACGCAGATCGCGCTGGTCGAGACCTATGCGAAGGCGACCGGTCTGTGGGCTGATGCGCTCGAGACCGCGCGCTATGAGCGAGTCCTTGAATTCGACCTCTCAACCGTCGAGCGCAACCTCGCCGGGCCGTCCAACCCGCACCGGCGCTTGCCCACGACGGCGCTGGAAGCACGCGGCATCGCGGTCGATCTGGACAAGGCGCAGGCCGAAGAGCGGGCGGGGTTGTTGCCCGATGGCGCGATCATCATCGCCGCGATCACCAGTTGCACCAACACCTCCAACCCGCGCAACGTCGTCGCCGCCGGGCTGGTCGCGCAGAAAGCCAATGCGCTGGGCCTGACGCGCAAGCCGTGGGTCAAATCCTCGTTCGCGCCGGGGTCGAAGGTCGCGCGCCTCTATCTGGAGGAAGCGGGGCTGCTGGGGGAGCTCGAGGCGCTCGGCTTCGGCATCGTCGCCTTTGCGTGCACCACCTGCAACGGCATGTCGGGCGCGCTCGATCCGGCGATCCAGCAGGAGATCATCGAGCGCGATGTCTATGCGACCGCGGTCCTTTCCGGGAACCGCAATTTCGACGGGCGAATCCATCCTTATGCCAAGCAGGCCTTCCTCGCCTCGCCGCCGCTGGTCGTCGCCTATGCCATCGCTGGGACGGTGCGGTTCGATATCGAGCGCGACATATTGGGCATCGGCCCGGACGGACAGGAAATCCGCCTCAAGGATCTGTGGCCCTCGGACGCGGAGATCGATGAAATCGTCGCGGCGCATGTAAAGCCCGAGCAGTTCCGCGCCGTCTACGAACCGATGTTTGCGGCAAGCGCGCGAGCCAAGGCGGACCCGCTCTACAATTGGCGGCCGACGTCGACCTATATCCGCCGCCCGCCCTATTGGGACACGGAGGGTATCGGTGCGCTGGCGGCGAATCCGCGCACGCTCACGGGCATGCGCCCGCTGGCGATCCTGCCCGACAACATCACCACCGATCACCTCTCGCCGTCGAACGCGATTCTGCCGACTTCGGCGGCAGGCGAGTATCTGACGAAGATGGGCGTGCCGGAAGAGGATTATAACAGCTACGCCACCCATCGCGGCGACCATCTGACTGCGATGCGCGCAACCTTCGCCAATCCCCAGCTCGTCAACGAGATGGCGGTGGTAGACGGCGCGGTGAAGAAGGGCAGCCTCGCCCGGGTCGAGCCTGAGGGCAAGGTGATGCGGATGTGGGAGGCGATCGAGACCTATCTCGACCGCCGCCAGCCTTTGATCATCGTCGCGGGTGCCGACTATGGTCAGGGATCGTCGCGCGACTGGGCGGCGAAGGGCGTCCGGCTGGCCGGCGTGGAAGCGATCGTCGCCGAAGGCTTCGAGCGTATTCACCGCACCAATCTGATCGGCATGGGCGTGCTTCCCCTCGAGTTCAAGCCAGGCACGACGCGGCTCAACCTCAAGCTTGACGGCACCGAGACCTATGATGTGATTGGCGATCCGGCGCCGGGTTCAGATCTGACGCTACAAGTGCATCGCGCCAATGGCGTGACCACCAGCGTGCCGGTCATCTGCCGCCTCGACACCGCCGAGGAAGGCTCGATCTACGAAGCGGGCGGCGTGCTCCAGCGCTTCGCGCAGGACTTCCTTTCCAGCGAGAAGGAGATGGCGGCGTGACGGGCCAGGTTCGTATCCCCGCCACCTATATGCGTGGCGGGACCAGCAAGGGGGTGTTCTTCAGGCTGGAAGATTTACCCGAGCGCTGCCGGATTCCCGGCGAAGCGCGTGACCGGCTGTTCCAGCGCGTGATCGGCAGCCCCGATCCCTATGCCGCGCAGATCGACGGCATGGGCGGGGCAATGTCGAGTACCAGCAAATGCGTCATCATCGGTCCCGCAACGGTGGCGGATCACGATGTCGATTATCTCTACGGCCAGATCGCCATCGACAGCGACTTCGTCGACTGGTCGGGCAATTGCGGGAACCTGTCGACCGCGGCGGGCGCGTTCGCGATCCATGCGGGCTATGTCGACCCGGCGCGCGCGGTGGACGGGATCGTGACGGTCCGCATCTGGCAGGCGAATATCGGCAAGACCATCATCGCCCATGTTCCCGTCAAGGATGGCGCAGTGCTGGAGACGGGTGATTTCGAACTGGACGGAGTGACCTTCCCGGCGGCCGAGATCGTGCTCGAGTTCGTTGATCCCGCCGATGACGGCGGGGCGATGTTCCCGACCGGCAACCTGATCGACACGCTCGACGTGCCGGAAGAACTGGTTCCCGGCGGCAAGCTCGACGCAACGCTGATCAACGCCGGCATCCCCGCCATCTTCGTCCGCGCGGACGATATCGGCTACACTGGCAGCGAACTGCGCGAGGCGGTCAATGGTGATCCCGCAACGCTTGCGCGGTTCGAGCGGCTGCGCGCGATCGGCGCGCTTCGCATGGGATTGATCGACAGTCTCGAAGGCGCCGCCAAGCGTCAGCATACGCCCAAGATCGCCTTTGTCGCTTCCCCGATCGATCACCGCACGTCGAGCGGCCGGGAAGTGCTGGCCGGCGAGATCGACCTGCTGGTCCGCGCGCTGTCGATGGGCAAGCTCCACCACGCGATGATGGGCACGGCATCGGTGGCGATCGCCGCCGCGGCGGCCGTGCCGGGAACGCTGGTCAATGAGGCGGCAGGCGGCGGCGCGCGCGAGGCGGTCCGGTTCGGCCATCCGTCGGGCGTGCTCCGCGTGGGCGCACAGGCTCGCGAGATCGGCGGTCAATGGACCGTCACCAGGGCGATCATGAGCCGCAGCGCACGCATCCTGATGGAAGGCCATGTGCGCGTGCCGGCCGACAGTTTCTGAAAAGAGGGCAACATGAACGACGTTCCCACCTTCAAGCCCAAAAAGTCCGTCGCGCTTTCAGGCGTCGCGGCGGGCAATACCGCTTTGTGCACGGTCGGCCGTACGGGCAACGACCTGCACTATCGCGGCTATGACATTCTCGATTTTGCCGAGGGGGCAGAGTTCGAGGAGATCGCACATCTGCTCGTCCATGGCTGGCTGCCCAACCCCGCCGAGCTCCGTGCGTACAAGGCCAAGCTCAAGGCTCTGCGTGGGTTGCCGCTGGCGGTCAAGGAAGCGCTGGCGGCGATCCCCGCGGGCGCGCACCCGATGGATGTGATGCGGACCGGCGTTTCGGCGCTTGGCTGCGCGATCCCCGAGAAGGACGATCACAACACGCCTGGCGCGCGCGATATCGCCGACCGGCTGATGGCCAGCCTCGGCTCGATGCTGCTCTATTGGTACCATCTGTCGAACAACGGCAAGGAGATCGACGTCGAGACCGACGATGAGTCGATCGGCGGGCACTTCCTGCACCTGCTCCATGGCACACCACCGCCCGAAAGCTGGGTGCGCGCGATGCACACCAGCCTGATCCTCTATGCCGAGCATGAGTTCAACGCATCGACCTTTGCC
>CAYOXO010000003.1:0-76503 GCA_964407945.1 uncultured Stakelama sp. | reverse complement strand
GCAAAAATGGCGCTGGAATTCACATTAGCGCTGGACTGTCAGGATATGCCGCCGATCTCATTCCTGCTATGTTGGTCGCGTTTCTCGAGAGCGATCGCGGCTTCGCCCGTAGTCGGACGAAGCCATGAAAAGGCGTACTATCCAGGAGCGCCGCATCGGGATGGATGCGGCGCATGCGTTGCTGGACGACCTTCCAGTCGAACCGATCTGCGTACGCGTGGCGATGGCGGTCAAATTGACCGGAATTCCCCGGTCCACACTTTACGAATTGATCACCGCCGGTGAGCTCGAAACCGCCAAGATCGGTCGGTCCACGTTTATCATCTACGCCAGTCTCAAACGGTTGTTCGAGAAGAGCTAGGCTTCCGATGTGACGCCGGTGAGCGGGCAAAGATGCTCGCCCACGCTTTCCCAAAAGTCGTCGGGCATTTGCTCATGCGCCATGCGCAGGACTGGGGCCACATATACCCTATAGGGTATATCCTCCTCTTATACCCTATAGGGGATACGTAAGAGGGATGCCTCCAAAGGTGTCCTCCTCATTTCCCCTGAGATGTCGAACGGCTTCGCCTCAGAACCTCGATATTCCGAAGCCTGGCTGCCGCCGCAGTTCATCGATCTCGGCGTGGACCAGATCAGGCGACAGTTCGTAGCCGTCGAAACGTTCATAGAGCGGGATTAGGGTCTGGAAGACGACACTCTCGAGTGCCTCCTCAAGCCGTTGCAGATCGATTTCTACCTCAAGGTCGACCCGCGAGGACCGCGCGCGATGGCGCCCGTCGAACATGATCCGGGATCGGGGTTTCGACCAGCTGACCAACTCGCGTCCTTCCAGGCCCGAATAGCGGGCCCGAAAGCGTACCGTGGTGTCGCTATCGCCACCAAGAGCGCGGGCCAGGTTCTTCGCATGGAGCAGCACTTCGGCGGTTCGCCAGATCGGCAGGCTCACATCGAATACCGTACCTGGTTCGAGGTTGCTGGGTCCATCCTCGTCGAAGCCCCGATGGAGATAGGCATAGCCGTCCCGGCTGACGCGCCAGAAATCGCTGTGCGCCGGGTCGTTGAAATGGCGATCAATCTCGGGCCGACCCAGCCAGCATTCGAGCAAGCTGTCCTCGATATAAGGGCGTAGATCTTCGCGCGTCGGCACCCAGAAAGGCGACCATCCCGTCGTTTTGGGGATCTCCGTGAGGATGCGGCGCAGTTGCTGCGGCCTGCCAGCCGGCTCAATGCCCTTGAGTGCGTAAGCTTGTTCGCTGCTGCCGAGCGCCTGACGACCGGGATCTTGGTTGGGCAGTGGCGCGACTAACTCCTCCCAACGCCGACGGGAGTTGTAGATGAAGGTTTCGAGCGCGTCCGTATCCCCCGCATGGACGAACATGCCCAGCGCCTGCAGGATCGCTACGATCCCTGCAAAACGCAGGTTTGTGTCTCCCTGCTCAAAGGCGTTGACCGTCGGCGGGCTGACCCCGGCAAGCTCGGCCAGCAGGCGCTGTGAAAGCCCTTCGCGCTTGCGGCGCCGTACGGCCTCATCGACGACCGCACGCCAGTCTATTGGCCATTCGGTCATCTGAGTATCCTTTCGGCGTTGGCGGCGACCACATCGCGATACAGGGCACGGAAATCATCCGGCCGGACGTGGGCGGGGAAATCAAGCGCAGCGGCTATGTCGAAGCGCTTCCTTAGTTGACCGAGAGCCGTGTCTACTGCGCGCGGTTTCAGGCCGATCGAAACGCCGAACTCCGAGATGAGATTTCGGTCTAATTCGTCGAAAGGCCGCTTGGCTCCGTCGATCGCTAGTGCGGCGGTGCGTTCATATTGCGGATAGACCAGCGTGTTGAGGAGATCATAGGCTGGGCTGAGCCGCAGTCCCTCGTCGCGTTCTAGCAGTGAGAAGTTCTTGAGATGCGCATCGGCGTTGCCGATGACGAGGTTGAATACCACCAAGCGGAAGAAGCGACTGAGGTCGATCAGCGCCCGTGAGGAGAAGCGCGCGATGACGTCGGCGGCTTCCTCATAGCTCGCATGATATTTGCCATCGAACTCCCGCCCTCGCGGCCGATCGAGGATTTGAGCGAAGTCCTCCAGGCGGAGGCGGATGTCGCCCAGCCGATCGAAACGCTCGACGATGAGCGCGATCCCTTCCTCGCCACGAACCGTGCCGATCTGCGCTGCGGTAATCTCGTCCTTGCCGAGCACCTCGCGGGCAAGACGAAGCGAAAGGTCCTCGTTCTGGACGAGGGTCGGTTGGTCGGTCCGGTTGAATTTCGCGATGTGGGTCGCCGGCTCGTCGAGTTTCTGGGCGGGCTGGAAGCCCTGTTCGCCGCGATAGACCAACCACTTCTTCTGCACGCCGGACAGGGTACGGCCGGGCGCGGTCGCTGCCTCCTCAACAGGGTCGGCGTCGGGGAGAGGATGGACGTGCGTACCGTCCTCCGGAAGGATGCCGACCGCCCCGATACAGTCTGCACCATAGTTTAGAAGAAGGCCGAAATCGTCCTGATCGGGCGTGCCGCCGGCTCGGGCTTGGCGTCCGCGTAGCCAGCCCTCCGGGCCGAGATGTTCGAAAAACGGAATGAGGCCGCCACGCCAGAAGTGCTCACGTCTATCAACGGGCAAGGCACATGCGATTTCTTGCTTCCAACCCTCATCGTAGAGGAAGCGCGTGTCCGGCCCTACCTCGGTGAGTAGGCCGGCCCGCTGGCCCTTGAAGGTGACTATGGCGCGGCGATCAGGGATGAGGATCTTTCCTATCAAAATTTCTAGAGTATGGGGCTTATCATAGGCCGAATGATAAAGCAACATTGATTACAAGGCACATATTCCTTGTGAGATAAGCTTAAGATTGATTGATGCGATGATCGTGATCCTATGGGCAATCTCTAGCTGCGTATGGAGCTAGGATCGCAAGATGGCACAAGGAAGTCTTAGCAATGGGGCGAAAATGCTCCTTGCTGGAACGGAAGGTGTAGGAAATCCAACAACGAGGTGGCTTGGCGCGGCGCTGAGTGTCGCGACGTCGCCGTCTCCTCCGAGGCCTGAGGTCACGAATCGATCTCTTCGTCTGTCCTGCGTCCCTGTAGGGACTCGAACCACCTCCGCGGAAAATCCCCAAGGTATCCATCTTGGTATCGAGAATAGCGGCGAAAATTATATAAGCATTATCAAATGCTTATGATTCAGTTTCGAGTCCTCTTCTGGCACCATTACCCCATCCTGCGACATTCGCGGATGGGGTCAAGTCTCAGAAAAACAGCGAAAAATTCGAAACGGCCGTCCGCCGCCGTTTGCCTGAATTTGGCTCTAACCGCGAGGCGTTGGGGGCCAATTTGGGGGCGCTGAAATCAGCTGGCCCCCAACTGGTTTTGGCTCATTTCGCCGACGCTTTAAGCGCGTCCAGCCGGTCCGACCGCCACTGCATCATCTCGACGCGCTCGTCCCAGTAGTCGGTGCGGTTGTAAGCTGCTCAGCTCGACCGAAGGCCAGCCGAGGGCAGTGCAGTCAAGCGAGTTACTCGCAATTGATGGTATCCTGGCTGCTGTGCTCAAGCCAGTCAGCTAGATCTGCCAAGACTTCTTCGACTCTACCGTCCTTCAGGGCGCACTCCCATACTAGTGCCACACGCCAGCCACTCGCCAACAGCGTGGTCACATTCTTCCGGTCGCGAGCGACATTCAGCCGGAATTTCTCAGTCCAGAAATCAGGCCGGGTCGCTGGAGTGGACGCATATCGGCAGCCTTCATGCCTGTGCCAGAAGCACCCGTTGACGAATACGACTGCGCGGTAGCGCGGGAACACCAGGTCGGGGCGGCCTGGCCGCTTGCGGTCATGCAGGCGGTAACGAAAGCCGAGCGCATGAAGGCCACGCCTGATGATCATTTCCGGGACGGTATCCGAACCGCGGATCCCTGCCATCATCCGTGATCGGGTTACCTTGTCGACAACATCGGTCATGCTTTTCCCTGGCTAGTTACGCCACTCCTGGTAAGACCCTGGGCAACTCTGGAAGTCGTGAGAATGCACCAAAAATTCAGGATTGTGGATCTGTTCGCCGGGCCCGGCGGGCTTGCGGAAGGCTTCTCCTCCTTCAAGTCAACTGATGGGCATCGCCCATTTGAAATAGCGTTGTCTGTCGAAAAAGAGGCTTCCGCATTCTCGACGCTGAGATTGCGCGCGTTCGTTAGGCAATTTTCGACGCCCCCGAGGCAATACTACGCTTATCTCGCGGGTGAGATCTCCAAGGATCAGCTATGTCTCACCTTTCCCGAGCAGTGGAAGGCGGCTGAGAAGGAAACCGAACTTCTTGAATTGGGAACGCCTGAGGCCCAGAAGCTTCTCGATCCCCGGCTCAAGCAGATCCGCGAGGATGCTGTGGATCGAACCGTGGTCATTGGTGGTCCGCCATGCCAAGCATACTCACTCGTCGGGCGCGCGCGAAACCGAGGCATTGTCGGGTACGATCCAGCCGAGGATCATCGCCATTTCCTCTACAAGGAATACATCCGGATCCTGAACGAGCTTCAACCGGCTGCCTTCGTCATGGAAAATGTGAAGGGTATCCTGTCGGCCAAGGTCGGCGGCGCCGGGATCTTTGAGCTCGTTTTGAACGATCTTCGGGCCGCCGGTGGGCGCCCGGGCAGCTACGTTCTTGTGCCTCTCATAGCTGGAGCGCGCGGCAAGGCGGGAAATATCATTCGCGCCGAAGACTTTGGCATTCCCCAAGCCCGGCACCGGGTCATCCTTTTGGGGCTGCGCGCTGACATCGCTGCCGCATTGCCTGAAGGCAAGTTACACCAGGCTCGCCTCCATCCCTCGCTATCGCAAACCAGTGTGGCGGGTGCCTTGAGCGGAATGCCCAGATTGCGCAGTGGCCTCAGCAAGGTCGAGGATAGCCCGGACAGCTGGCGGAAGGCAGCGATCTCAGCTTTCCGCTCGGCGGCGTCTGCCTGCAAATCCGATGGGACATGGCTCAACAAGGTATCTGAGGCCCTATCGTCGCATGCGACGGCGCTTGGCAGGTTGGGCCAGATTTCCCCGAGGGCGAGCCGCAGCATGGTCGCTGCGAAGGATAATCGGCTGAACGATTGGTTGAGTGATCCGGACCTGCAGGTGCTGACCAATCACGAAACACGCGGCCACATGGAGAGCGATCTGGCTCGCTACGCCTTTGCGGCGACGTTTGCAGAGGTATTCGGTCGATCACCCAAGGCCGATGAATTTCCTCGCGATCTCGCGCCCGATCACCAGAATTGGGAAACCGGCAAATTCGCTGATCGGTTTCGGGTTCAATGCTGGGATGCTCCGGCAACTACCATCACGAGCCATATCTCTAAGGACGGCCACTACTTCATTCACCCTGACGCAATGCAGTGCCGAAGCCTGACGGTGCGGGAGGCGGCCCGGCTTCAGACCTTTCCCGACAACTACCATTTCGAGGGTAATCGAACACAGCAGTACGTGCAGGTCGGCAATGCTGTGCCTCCGCTTCTGGCGCGTCAGATCGCAGAAGTGCTCTACAATCTGCTCGGCTGACGGCGCCTTGGTCGCTCGTGGGGGCATGTGCAGCGGCCCCCGCGACTTCCGCCCACTCAATATTGTGCCGCGTAACATGCGTGATCGTCCCGCGCTTGGGATGGCTTTCATGACCAGCGGAGATCTCGAGCGGCGGCGCCGAGTCGCGGCGCAAGAACCTTTTTGATGGAGCGCCCGGCGCCTAAAAATCGTCCGTGTGGGTGGCCGAGATGGCGAGCGATCGCCTTCAGGGGTTATGATTAATATCAGATACTTATGAAAATAATTGCGCCATTTTCTAGCAACATACTCCGTACATTTTCGATATGTTGTTGACGCAGCCATATCCTGATGCATATTTTTATGAAGTTATTCGGGATTGAAAATTATGAGCGCCAAGAGAGAAAAGTTCGTGGAACTTGCCGAGGCTCGAGTGAACCGGGCCATCAAGGATCTGCAGCTTATCGGCAATCTGTCGAACCGATCGGCGTACGATTTCACCGAGGCTGATGTGCGCAAGATGTTTTCGGCAATCCAGAAAGCGACCGAGAACGCCAAGGCCCGCTTCGCGCGCGATGGCGAAGTAAGCGGCGGCGATTTCCGCCTTTAGGGATTGCGAAGGGGAGGATTGGCGATGCCTGTGTGGGAGTTTCCCGTATATCCTGCTGACCTCGTAGAACAGGATCCGACCCAGCGGGATCAGTTCAACAATGACGAGGTCGGCCTGGCCGGTGCGCTGGTCCGTGAGGTGATCCAGAACTCGACCGACGCGACTGACCATTCCGGCCCGGTGAAGGTCAGGTTTGCCCGTCATATACTTGATAACCAGCAGGCCAGCGAGTTGCGTGCCCTGTTTCCTACACTCGTCCCGCACCTTGTTGCCTGCGGAATATCGACAGCGGCGCTGGACGAAATGCCAGCCGAACTGCTCGTGATTGAGGATTTCAACACTCACGGCCTGACGGGCGCCGTCGATCAGCTCGACGAGGGCAATTTTCGCAATTTCTGGCGACGTCACGGCAAGTCGGGAAAGGCAGGAAAGTCCGGAGGTCGATGGGGACTGGGCAAGCTTGTCTATTCCTCCTCCTCGGGGATCGGCTGCTTCTTCGGTGCCACCCGCCGGGCAGAGGACGCAGGGGCGTTGCTCATGGGGCAGGCAGTCCTCAGTGCTCATGAATATCAGGGTAAGCGCCATCCGGCGCACGGCTTCTGGTTCAAGAACTCCGCAGGCGATGGGCTACAGCTCCCCGTTGACGATCCATCGACGGTGGCCAGCTTTTCCGAACTTGTGCGCTTCAAGCGAACGACCGAGACAGGACTGTCGATCGCTATTCCTTATCCTGCAGCAACCATTACCGAAAAGGCGTTGGTGCAGGGGGTGGCTGAGAACTACTATTTCCCTATCCTCGCTGGACAACTTGTCGTCGAGGTCGGCGACACGCTGATCGATTGCAATACCTTTCTGCAGATTGCTGGCGAGGCAGGGCTCCAGGTTCCTTTTCCGTTTGTAGCGGAGGTGAGTAACCGTCTTGACGCTATACCTGACGCTGAGAGCCAGATGCTGGTGGGCCCGCAAGGCGTGACCGAAGCGCACTTTCCCGACCAGCTGGGCGCGCTGCGCGAAAAGCTTGCCGCCGGACAGCTGGTCCATGTGCGCTTGCCGGTCGAGGTTCGCCCGATTGGAGGCGACGATGCTGGCAAGACGTTGGTATCCACCTTCGATGTGTTTCTCCAGAACCCCGAGGCGCCAGGCGATACCTATTCATTGTTTGTGCGGGGTGCCCTCACCGTGCCGGGCGAACGGCGCTATTTCAGCAATATTGCTGCCTATGGAGCGATGGTTGCACGTAGCGGCCCGATCGCCAGTCTTCTCGGCGACGCGGAGAACCCGGCACACACGAGCTGGAACGCGACTGCAGAGAAGCTGACGAAACGCTGGAAGGGCGGTGATGCCGCGGTGAAAGCTGTGCGTCACGCGCCAAGGCAGCTCCAACAGATGATCGGCGGCAGGATCGAGCAGAAGGACCCGGATGCACTCGTCGACTTCTTCTCGCTCATAGATGAGAACGCCGAGCCGAAGGCTCGGCGCCGGCGCAAATCTGTGCGCCCCCGACCGGAAATCGAACACCGGCCCAAGTCGCTCGTCATCCAAGGACGCAAGGGTGGCTTTTCGGTCGTCGCCGGCCCAGGCGCACAGAAATGGGCCTATCCGTGCCAGCTCCGCGTCCGCTGCGCATATGACATGATCGGAGCTGATCCGTTCAAGCGCTGGAGCAACTTCGACTTCTCGCTCGACGATGACGAGATTGCCGTCACGCTCAGCAATGCGGAGATCGTATCTCGAAAGGGCAATATCCTCCGTCTTAATCTGACTGCCCGCGAGTTCAGTTTCGACGCGACGGGTTTTGATATCAATCGCGATATTCTGGTCGAGGCGAGGAGCGTCTGATGACTGCAGTCAAACGTCACATCAATTCGACCGGGCGCAAGCGGGTCGGCCACCAGCATGTCGTTGTCACTATGCTTCCGCCCATGCCGGGAGAGCCTGTGGCGGTCAAAGTGGAGCTAAGATTGGAGGGATTGGACTTTCCACATTCGGCCAGCCTTGTGATCGAGGCCTATCAGCGTTCGACCGCCATGCGGTTTCCGTGTGGCACCTTTGCCTCCCCCGCAGTGCCCGAACGGATACAGCTTGATGAGCTGGACCCCGCAACCCCCGCCCTGTTCCGCCTCAAGGTGGTCGACCAGGAAGATCATCCCGGCCTTCTGCTCGGCTCGGCGGATCGCATCCGACCCGACGGGGACGAGGCGCCCGACCGCCGCCGTAGTTTGTTCCCGATCGAGCGCAGGGAGCTGCACTCCGAGGTTTGGAAGGTGCAGATCGATGAAGGCGGCCCCGTCCTTTTGCTCAACTACAATATTCCAGGGCTGACCGCCCGGATCCAGAAGAACCCTTTGATCAATGGCTTGCTCTTGCCGGCTGCACTCCGCGTGGTGCTCGATACACTGTCTCGCGATCCCGGGGAGGATGAAGAAGCCGAAGGTTGGAAGACCCAGTGGTATCGGTTCCTGCGTGAGGATCTGAGCTATCCGGATGAGGTTCCCAACGGCTCGGATGAAGAGGAACGCGAGATCTGGGTTGATGGCGCGGTCCGAGCCTTCTGCAAGCAGAATGGCTTTGTCGGTCGCATTGTCGCGTCAGTGGGAGGCGAGTATGAAACAGCTTCGTAAGCTCAATAACGAAGGGCTCGCAGAGTTCGAGGCCTGGATAGCTGATGGGGGGCTGGGCAAACCGCCGATAGAACTGCTGACTTACCAGACCACGTCGGTTCCAATCGCCGGTGTTATGGTCGACAAGCCGGTGGTCACCGATCGTTATGCCTTTGGCCAGTATCTCGTGGAGCTGCTGGGACCACTCAATCCAGCCGATCTGTCAGCAGACCGCCACTTGTGGAGTTCGCTCGCTCTGCTTTGGTTCGATCATCTGTGTCCTCCAATGGCGACCGGGCGTAAGCTCGAGAAACTCTACCGCTACGTGCTGAGCACGGACTATCGCCACTACTATCGGCATCTCGTTCGTTCTCCTTGGCAGCTGGTGCGGGATCACGGCCCAAACGCGCGCCTTTTGTTGCTCCAGTCTACGGAGCGGCCCAATCCCTTGCGGATCCATGGCGAGATCCTTGAACAGCTGGGTGGGCGACAGGCAGTGCTACGCAGCAAGTCGATCATCGCAGAGGCCAACCTCCTGTTTGCCGATCCGGTGACGGGGCGTCCGAAACCTAGGGTGGCATCTAAAAACATCGGCGGAACCGTCCGTCGGCTCGGTATGGTGTTGCGCCAGTTCGATCTGACCTTCGACGTCGATGACATGCCGGATCAGGGCCTGATCGCTCTTCTGCCGCGCGAGTTCGATCGCTGGAAGCAGAAGTCGGCCGCATAGTACTGCACGGAACACGCCTGCCGGGGGATGTGTGTCGGAGGTCCGTGGCGCAACGCCATGTCGGAGGGGACTATTCGCGGCAAAGACCTGTGGGCTCAGCCTGCCGAGAGGATTGTGTTTCGTAACCGGGAAAAGCGGGGTAGCATCCGGCCGGGCACCATTACCCCATCCTGCGATATTCGCGGATGGGTCAAGCTTCAGAAAAAACAAGAAACGCGAATTTTTCGGCCATGGCCGTTCGCCTGGATTTGGCTCTAACCGCGAGGCGCTGGGGGGCCGATTGGGGGCGCTGAAATCGGCAGGCCCCCAGATGGTTTTGGATCATTTTGCCGACGCTTTGAGGGCGTCCAGACGGTCCGACCACCACTGCATCATATCGACACGCTCCTCCCAATAATCGGTGCGGTTGTAAGCCGCCCGGACGGCATTCTTGTCCTCATGAGCCAAGGCACGCTCGATCGCGTCCGGGCTCCAGCGCTTGCTCTCGTTGAGTAAGGTACTGGCCGTCGACCGGAAGCCGTGCGCAGTCATTACCCCGCCATATCCAAGTCGGCGAAGCGCTTGGTTCACCGTGTTCTCCGAGATCGGCTTCCGGAAAGAGTGGAAGGCGGGGAACACGAACTCGGTGCCGCCCGAGGCTGCGTCCATCGACCGGATGATCTCAAGCGCCTGGCGCGACAGCGGGACATTGTGGTCCCTCCGCATCTTCATGGTGGCCGCGGGGATATTCCAGCGCGCCCGGTCGAAATCGAGGTCTGCCCACCGCATCGTCCGGATCTCTCCCGGGCGCTGGAACACGTGCGGCGACAGCTTCAGCGCGCCGCTCGTCGAGGGATACCCCTGATACTCATTAATAGCCCTCAGGAGGGCGCCCAGCTTTCCGTCATCGACGATCGCCGGATGATGCTTCGTATTGGGAGCCGCCAAGAAGCGAGTGAGCATAGGCGCTGGATTGATCTCGGCCCGGCCGGTGGCGATCGCGTAGGTGAGTACACGCCCGACGAGCGCGCGAACGCGCCCTGCCGTCTCCCGTCGCCCGGAGGCGTGAATTTCTTGAACAGCGGCAAAAAGGATAGGTGAGGTAATGCCGCTGACCGGTAATTGGCGAAAGCTGGGATGCAGCAGTGAGAGTAGCCACCTCGCTTTCTCGGCAGTTGCTACAGCTTGGCCATCCGCTCGCATGGCGATGTACTCTTCAGCAACGGCGCCGAAGGTATTGGCAGCCTCCATCTTGGCCGCGAGCTTGCCGGCCTCCTTTTCCCGCTGCGGGTCCTTGCCGTCGGCCAGCAGGACCCGTGCCTCATCGCGCCTGGCGCGAGCGACCTTCAGGCTGACCTCGGGATAGGCGCCGAAGCTGAGCTTCTTCTCGGGCCCGAGATGGCGGTACTTCATGTACCAACGCTTCGAGCCTGCCTTCGCGACGAGAAGGTAGAGCCCCTTCTCGTCGTACAGCTTGTAGTCCTTGTCGCCGACGCGCGCGGCGTCGATTTGCTTCACTGAAAGCGCCATGATGTCGCTCCCCGTTATGCGGCACAGCGCTGCAAAAGCGCGTCGACGTCAGCGGCAGGGATAAGCGTGATCGAGCCGACCTTGATCCGGCTGAGCTTTCCTTCCTCCATCAGCTTGTAGACGGTCGAGCGACCGAGGCCGGTAGACAGCACCACTTCATTCACACGGTAAGCTTTCCGTTCCAAAACTACTTCCTCTTCTGTTCAGGGAAGTTCGCCATTTACCCACGCGCCAAGGCGCAACCAGCGCGCGCGGGCATCGAAGCTAGGTTTCGCCTTTCTATTCGGGCCGACCGGCCTCCATGGCTCGAGCCAGATCCTCTACCTGGTCGTCGAGCCTGGAGAGCGCTGAAGTGGGGAGGAGCCGCTGGTCGAACGGCCGCCATTCGAAGACCGGTTCGTCTTCCCCGGTTGCGCATAGTGCGTGCAGTTGCTGCTGCATGGCACCCAGCACCCGCATTGGTGCGCCGGTCTGATCGTCCGTATCGTTCGCGAGGTCTGCGGTGAAACTCAAGCGACACGGGACCGACAGGCACTCGCCAAGGGCGCTGATCGTCACGTTGAAATCGATGCTGCCAGTCAGCTCCCGCTCAATATGAAAGCGAGGCTGCAGGTCAGGTAGCCGCTGTTTGGGGTCGAGACCGATGGCGCGGGTGAGCGAGCGCATGCGCTCCGACGAAAGGCGCCGCACGAGCTCCTGTGCGATATAGGTGGGAAGCATTGTCGTTCCTTCTGGACTCGCGCCTCGACCAGCCCCGCTGGTGGGCAGCGGGCGGCCGAGGTGGCGATATTCGGTGGATCAGGCGCCCAGCAGAGCGCTCTGGGCCTGGATCAGGCCCTCAATGTCTTCCAGGATCAGACGACGCTCCTCGGACTGCTGGTCCAGGCCGTGCAGATCGGGCTCCCAGAGCATCGCGAGTTTCTGCATCACGGCGGTGACGCTCGGGGCTGGGGTATCGAGGAGATCATCCTGAACTTCCGCCACCGCTCGCTCTAGAGCGTCGCGTTCATGCGCAGGGGAGCGCTCTAGGCGCTGCGTGAGGTTCAGATAGGTTTCGTATTGGGTATTCCACGCGCCAGCGGGCGCGCTATGGGCTGCTGCAGCCATTCGGTCGTCTCGTCATAAGACGGTTGGTGGTCAGGGCCGGCTCGGCGTTGGCGCGCCGGGTCGGTCCGTTTCCCTGACGTAGGAGTCGGGGATTCCCGGGTCAAGAAGGGGCCGGCCACGAAATGCAGCAAATCGTCCGTAATCAGACTATGTGGTACTATAACATAATCTGATTATGAGCCGAATTTCGCATCCCATGCATCGGTTTGGTGTTCTGGATATCCCTGTCACCTATTTGGCTATCTACTAACCCATTCTCTAAAAATATTCAGAAGAGATTAGTCGATAGAGCAAAGGTGATGATCTAGATTTTGGGCTGGAGCAAATAGTCAGCCAGCCGGGGTTGCCGACTGCGACAACCCCTTCCTCTCTTTCACTCGACCGTTTCACTCGTCTCCATCGCCAAAGCGCGGATCAGAGCGTTTCGGGCCGGCGCACGGTTTCCCAGCGCACGGCGATCCCCGCAGCCGCCATCCCCTGGGCGAGCGCTTCGAGCCGCAGCGCCTGCCACCGCGCTTCGGGATCTGCGGGATAGAGACTGTCGCCATCGTGAAGCGTGTCCAGATAGGCGCAAATGACGTTTGAATCGAACAGGGAAGGAAGCCCCGGACGGAGCAGGACCGGCACTTTGCCCAGGGGATTCTGGTCGAACACCTCATCGTTTCGGGCGGTGGGACTGGTTTCGTGATGCTCCACGGCGATCTTGTCGGCGATTCCGATCTCATGGGCGAAGACGAGCGCCTTCCGGGCGAAGGGCGAGTGGGTTTGATAGAGCAGGCGCATCGGAGTTTCCTATTCATCGTGAATATGTGGGTGAGGCGGATCGGTGCTGCGACCTCAGCCGTGGACGTCGGTGACTAACCACTGCGACATGTCGACCGTCCATTGGCGGTCGATAAAGTCTCGGATGCTTCCGTTGCCCATTTCCGCCCCATCCGCTCGATTGCGAAGAATAGAGGGGGTGGATGCGGGCAAACCGCGAATATGATGCCGATAACGCCTTCTTCCGACAAAGATCGGCGATAAACTGCCCAGATGGAACTCGACTCATTCGATCGACGCTTGCTTGCGCTGGTCCAGGAAAATGCCGGACTCACCGCCGAGCAACTCGCCGAGAATGTGCCGCTGTCGATTTCCGCGATCCAGCGCCGGATCCGACGGATGCGCGATCAGGGTGTGATCATGAAGGACGTCGCGGTCTGCGATCCGAAGAAGCTCGGCCGCCCGACATTCTTCATCGTGTCGCTTCAGGTCGAGCGCGAGCGGCCTGAATTGCTTGCCGAACTCAAACGCTGGCTCAGCGCCGAGGAACAGGTCCAACAGGTATATTATGTCACCGGAGAGGCCGATTTCGTCCTCGTCGTGACCGCGCCCGATACCGAGAGCTATGACGACCTCATGTCGCGGCTGGTGGCGCGCAACGCGAACGTCCGGCGCTTTACGACCAACGTCGCGTTGGGGGTGGTGAAGCGCGGACTGGCGATCGCGATGCCGGACGCGCCATAGCCTTGATATTCGCGGCGCGGCGGCGCGTAATGGCGTCAGATCGCGGACAAGCGGCAAGCGGCCAGCCTATGCTGGCGGAATGATCGACACTTCCAGCACGCACGGCGCCTTGTTCACGCCGCTCATCGCACTTCCTGCCCTGGCCGCTCAGCTCGGCGTTGGCGCCATTCTGGTCAAATGCGAAAATCATCGGCGGCTGGGAAATTTCAAATCGCTGGGCGGCGCGCATGCCGCCCGCCTGGCGCTATCGCGTCTCGATGCCAGCGAAAGCCCTGCCCGGACCCCGCGAAGATTGCTGTGTGCCAGTGACGGGAATCACGGCCTTGCCGTGGCGACGGCGGCCCGTGAAGCGGGCGCGGAGGCGCGCGTCTATCTGCCCCATCACGTCACCGACGTGCGCGAAGCGCGCATCCGCGACATGGGCGCGGCAATTGTGCGCCTATGCGGGACTTACGACGACGCGGTTCGTGAAGCCCGTGCCGCCGAGGCGCGCGGCGAGGGCTTGCTGATCGCGGATACGACTGACGATCCTGACGATATCGTCGTCGGGGACGTGATGGCGGGCTATGCGACGATCGCACAAGAGGTCGCGGCGCAGCTGGCCGAAGACGCTCTCCCGGCACCGACTCACCTGTTCCTGCAGGCGGGAGTCGGGGGCTTTGCGGCCGCGATGGCGCAGGGGCTTGCCGGTGCCATGGCGATGCCGCGCCGTATTGTCGTGGTCGAGCCGGAGGCAGTAGCATGTGTGGCTGCCGCGCTTGCCCATGGTGTTCCGGTCCAGATCGATGGCACGCTCGAAACGTGCGCGGAGATGCTGTCCTGTGGCGTGGCGTCCGCGCCCGCGCTGAACATTCTCCTTAGGCATGAGGCTGCCGCGATTCAGGTGGCCGAAGCGGATTTGCGGACAGCGTGTGGGACGATGGAGCGAGCGGGAGGGCCAGCCAGCACAGCTTCGGGTGCAGCCGGCCTCGCCGGGTTGGTCACGGCTTGCAGCAGCGCCGAGGAACGACAGCGTCTGGCGATCGATTCCCGATCCGTGATCCTGCTATTCGTCACCGAAGGGGCGTAGCCCTGCCGATGGCGAGGCCGCGCCCGATCAATGTCGAACGCGGTCGAAACGGCAAGGTAGACGCATCGCCCGATTTTGTCGGCTGATCCATTCTTGCAAGGGCCGAGACGTTTCCACGTCGCAGGCATTGGATCGCTCCGCGATCTCCGGCATTGAGGGGGGCAGGATGTCGCAAGTTCCCTCCAGCCCATTTGCCGTACCCCTGTTTCGCGCCGTGTGGCTGGCGAGTCTGGTGTCGAACTTTGGCGGACTCATCCAGGCGGTCGGTGCGTCGTGGATGATGACCGGAATGGGCGCCTCGCCGCAGATGATCGCGCTGGTTCAGGCATCGACCAGCCTGCCGATCATGCTGCTTGCGTTGTGGGCGGGGGCAGTGGCCGACAATCTCGACCGCCGCCGGGTGATGCTGACCGCACAGAGCTTCATGCTGGTCGTTTCGGCAGCACTGGCGCTTGGGAGCTGGCTCGGATGGATCACCCCCTGGTCGCTGCTCGTCTTCACCTTCCTGATCGGGTGCGGCACCGCGATCAACGGTCCTGCCTGGCAAGCCTCGGTCGGCGATATGGTTCCGCGCGCGATCCTGCCGGACGCGGTCGCCTATAACAGCATGGGCTTCAACCTCGCGCGCAGCACCGGCCCGGCGCTTGGCGGCGCGCTGGTCGCAGTTGCGGGTGCCGCGGCGGCGTTTCTCGCCAATACCGTGAGCTATATCGGCCTCATCTTCGTGCTGTTGCGGTGGAAGCCCGATCTTCCCGAACGCCGCCTGCCGCGCGAGCGCCTCGGTCTCGCGATGGCCGCCGGCATCCGCTATGTCCGCCTCTCGCCCAGCATCCGGGTGGTGCTGGCGCGCGCGGCACTGTTCGGATTTGCCGCCAGCGCCCTGCCGGCGCTGATGCCGCTGATCGCGCGGGATCTCGTGGGTGGCGGGCCGCTCACCTATGGCCTGTTGCTCGGCGGGTTCGGGGCGGGGGCAGTCATCGGCGCGGTCGGCGCGCGGCGGCTGCGTCAGGCATTGTCGACTGAAGCGCTGGTCCGGTTTGCGTCGCTCGCGCTGGCGTTGGGTGCGGGGCTGGTTGCGCTCGATCTCGGCTTGCTGCCGACCTTGTTCGCGCTGATTCTGGCGGGTGCGGGATGGGTCAGTGCGCTTTCGACCTTCAACGTCAGCGTCCAGATGGCTTCACCCCGCTGGGTGGTCGCACGTGCGCTCGCGCTCTATCAGATGGCGGCCTTTGGCGGCATGGCCAGTGGAAGCTGGGTGTTCGGGTTCGCGGCCGAACAATATGGCTTGCCGCCCGCGCTGCTTGCTGCGGGGGGCGTTCAGCTGCTGGGCATCCTCGCTGGCTTGCGCTTCGCGGTACCGACGATCAATCAGCTCGATCTCGATCCGCGCGACAACTGGAGCGAGCCACAGACCAAGGTCGCCATCGAGCCCCGCAGCGGGCCGATCGTGATCACGATCGAGCACCGCATTGCCGAAGGCGATATCGGGCGCTTCCTGCGGGTGATGAGCGAACGGCGGCGTATTCGCCTGCGCGACGGCGCGCGGCACTGGAGCCTGCTGCGCGACCTTGAGGAGCCCGAGCTCTGGATCGAGCGCTATCATGTCGCGACCTGGGTGGATTATGTGCGGCATAATCAGCGCCGCACCCGCGCTGACGATCCCAACAGCATCGCGCTTCGCGAGCTGCAGATCGACGGAAAGGAGCCGGTGGTGCATCGTCGAATCGAGCGCCAGACCGGCTCGCTTCCCGCCGCACGCACGCCCGATCCGCGCGAACTCGATCCGGTCACCGACCCTACCCGGTCGAGCTGAGCGGCGCCGGCGGATCGGAATCAATCGGATGGTCGTCCGCGCGGCTCGGACAGCCGCGAAGCCGGTTGACCGGCATCTGCGGCGGGACCACCCGCACGGCTCCACCTGATCGCTGTGCGGTTCGCTTGCGCTGTCGATGCCAATTGAATGTATTCGATGCGATTTCCCCGCTTATTTCCCGGCGCTTCCTACGATCTCGCAATCGATCTCGGTACGGTGAATACGGTTGTCTATCTGCGCAACCGGGGGATCGTCCTCAACGAACCCTCGGTCGTTGCGCTGGAAACGCACAACGGGGTGCCCCGCGTGCGCGCAATTGGTGCCGAGGCAAAGCTGATGCTCGGCAAGACGCCTGACAATGTCAGTACCGTGCGTCCGATGCGCGACGGCGTGATCGCCGATGTCGACGTGGCCGAGCAGATGATCAAATACTTCATCGGCAAGGCCGCCGGAGGATCGCGACGGCTGGGACGTAGTCCGGAAGTCGCGATCAGCATCCCCAGCAGCGCCACCCAGGTGGAGCGGCGTGCGATTCAGCAGGCGGCATCGAATGCGGGTGCCCGCAAGGTCTATCTGATCGAAGAATCCATGGCGGCTGCGATCGGCGCCGGCCTGCGCGTCATCGATCCGCTGGGTGCCATGGTCGTCGATATCGGGGGCGGAACCACCGAAGTCGCGATCCTTTCATTGCGGGGGTTGGCGTACAGCGCCTCGGCACGCGTCGGCGGTGACCGGATGGACGAAGCCATCGCCTCGGGCATTCGGCGCAAGCACAATCTGATGATCGGCGAGGTCACGGCCGAACGGATCAAGGTCGAGATCGGCACGGCGCAGATGCCGGCCGATGGTGTGGGCGCGGTCATGAAGGTGAGGGGGCGCGACCTCGTCAAGGGGATGCCCGCCGAAGTCGAGGTCAGTCAGGCCGAAATCGCCCAGTCGCTTGCTGACCTCGTCGCGCAGATCGTGGAAGCGACGCTTTCCGCGCTCGAAAAGGCCGAACCCGAACTGGCCTCTGACATCTATGATCAGGGGATTGTGATGACCGGCGGCGGTAGCCTGCTCGGGCATCTCGACGAGGTGCTCTCCAAGGCGACCGGATTGCCCGTCACCGTGGCGGAGAATGCCCTGATGTGCGTGGCAAACGGGGCCGGGCGCGCGCTGGAGGACCCGGAATATCGCGGCGTGATGTCGGACGCCTGAACTGCGCCGTCATCCCGGCGGCTCGGTCGTGAAGAACTCGTAGCTGTTGCCGTCGCTGTCCCACACATAGAGCCCGCGTCCACCGCCCAGGCGATTGATTGCCCTGTCGCGCGAGAATGGCCCGGACCCGAACGGTAGGTCACGCGCCGTGGCGTGATCCAGGATCGCATCGAAATCGGCGTCGGTGGCGAGGAACGCGAAATGGCCGAACACGAAGGTACCCTCGTCATAGAAATCGAGCGTGAGCCGGTTGTTGACCCGTACCGCCGTGAACGGTCCCGAGGCACACACTCGCGCCGCTCCGATCAGATCGGCGAAGAACCGCGCGGCTACCGCCTTGTCGGTGCATCGGACAATGGCGTGATTGAGCTCGAGGTGCATATCGCGATGTCCTTTGGAGCCGGATCGGCAATCAGTGCATCAACCGGCCACCGGCGATGTCGAGCGTCGCGCCGGTCAACCATCCGGCGCTCTGCGACGCCAGGAACAAGGCCGCCGCCGCGATGTCTGCCGGTGTTCCCAGCCGGCGCAGCGGATGGGCGTCGGCGATCTGTTGCCGCACCGCGGGCGGCATATGCTCCGCCGTGCGCTCGGTCAGCACTGCGGACGGCGCGATACAGTTCACGCGCACGCC
Source organism: uncultured Stakelama sp. (assembly GCA_964407945.1). Classification (GTDB taxonomy): domain Bacteria; phylum Pseudomonadota; class Alphaproteobacteria; order Sphingomonadales; family Sphingomonadaceae; genus Sphingomonas. The sequence continues at coordinate 58,214 of CAYOXO010000003.1, read as the reverse complement.
ATCGGGGCCCAGATCCTGCGCGAGCTGTTGCGTGAGCAGGATGATCCCGGCCTTGGCGACCCCATAGCCCAGCGGGGCCGAGGACGGCGCCCGGCCGGCGGTCGAGGCCATTGTGATCGCTGCGCCGCGGCCGGCCTTTTTGAGGTCGGGAACGAATGTCCGCAGCGTCAGGAAGGTCGCGGTGAGGTTGTGGTCCAGGCTCGAGCGCCAGTCCCGCTCGGTGACCTGCTCGATCGGCGCGGGCCGGCTCGTACCGCCTCCGGCAAAGGCGACCAGGATGTCGAGGCCGCCCTGTCGTTCGATCAGTGCGGCACGCGCTGTATCGAGCTGATCGGCACTGGTACAATCGAGCTCGATCGCGGCATGGCCGGCGGAAATGCTGACAAGCGATGCATGGACGCGATCCAGCCGCGTTCGGTCGCGTCCGGCGATCGTCACCTGAACGCCGTTATGCGCGAACCAGCGCGCGGTTTCGGCGCCGATCCCGCCGGAGCCGCCGGTGATCAGTGCGGTCTTGCCGGCGAGGTCGGGAAACAGGGGGATGTCGGACATTGTCATTGACCTCAGACGTAACGCGCCACGGCCATGCAGATGACCGTGACGACGAGCAGCGCGGCTGACACACGGTAGCCGGCAGCGATACGCGGCGATGTATCCCCGGACCGCAGCGCCGGCCGGACCACGGTAAGCTGGACCAGCAAGGCGAGCATTGCAGCGGCGGCGCCTGTCGCGAGGATCTGTTCGGTGCGCTGGAGGCTTCCCTGATGCAGTAGATGCCAGAGCACCAACCCCGACAGGACCGAGACGATCGCGGCGCCGATTTGTGAGGGAAGCGCGACGCTGGCGCCCTCTCCTCCGTTTCGCGCGAGAACGAACGTCGATCCCGCCCAGAAGATCGACGACAGGACATGGACAGCGATGGCGATGATCAGCAAGATTTGCACGGGCGAGGCTCCGGGTCGACAGACCTGACTCATATTGGATATACAGGCTGTATAGTGACTATTCCCGGCAAGGCGTCAAGGCCCTATTCGAACGAAAGGCGTGAGGCGAAGGCGGCAGATACGCGCACGCGCCTGATCGCCGCTGCCCTGGACATTCTGCGTGACTATGACGGGCAGGCGCTGTCGCTCGATGCAGTGGCAAAGGCAGCCGGGGTCACGCGGCTGACGGTCTACAACCAGTTCGGCTCGCGGAATGGCTTGTTCGAAGCTGCGTTCGACGCGCTTGCCGAGCAAGGCAACCTGACCAGTCTGGCCAGCGCGATGTCGATGGCGGAGCCACGTGCCGCGCTCGCCGCTGTAGTGCAGGCGTTCTGCGATTTCTGGATGTCGCACGAAGGGCTCGGCGGCATCTTCGCCGCGGCGGCGACGGATGCCGAGCTGGGCAGGGCGCTCGCTGCGCGCAACGAGCGGCGGCGGACCCTGTTGGGCGTATTGGTCGATCGTCAGGGTAGTGCCGAAGCGCAGACGAGAGCCGATACAGTCGACTTGCTGTTCATGCTCACCAGTTTCGCAAGCTTCACTGCCTTGCGTGGTGAACAGCGTGACGGCGCCGCAGCGTGCGCCCTTCTGCTATCGCTTTGCGACGGGGTTCTGTCGGGGAGGCTGGACGCCAATCCCTAGACCGTCCAGTCGCGCACCTCACTCGTCGACGAGTTCCTTCTCGGCATCCTCGCCATGGAGGTTCATCAGCGAACCCATCAGATCGCTCTCGGCGCTCGAGCATACGGCGATCACCACTGCCTCATCGCAGCCTTCGCCGGTGATGTAGCCATGGCCCATGTTCGAATCGATATAGATCGACTGCCCCTCTTCCAGAGCGACGGGGTCGTAGAATTCGGTGTGGACGACGATCCTGCCCGATACGACGAAGACGAATTCCTCGCCCGGGTGGCGCACGAGCTCGCCAAATTCTTCGGGGGTTTTGGCACGGATGCGCGTCATGATCGGTAGCATCCGCTTCCGCCGCAATTCCGTGCACAGGTAGAAATAGTCGTAATTGGGTGTCTTGACCCGGACGGCACGGCTGAGATCGCCGACACTGCGTCGTGCGGTGACCTGTGTATCGCTGCCGTCATTCTCGGCGAACAACTCCGACATGCGGATGTTCAACCGACGACTGAGCTGAAGAAGCTTGTCGTAGGACAGGGTCAGGCGATCGTGCTCGATCTTGGAGAGTGTCGAGACCGGGATGCCGGTCTGCTCGCTCATCTCCTTGAGAGTCCAGCGATTGCGATCGCGCAGTCCGCGCAGCAATTTACCGAGCGTAGGCTGGCCGTCCTTCATGCGATGTCGCGCTTTGGTGAATGTCGGTCGAGTGCGTTTCGGTCTGGGATCATCTTGTCGCAATCGGGAATGGAACTCGATCAAAACTATATGGGTGCTGTACGCACAGTGCAATGATGGGCGTCTTCAGCCCTGGTCGCGAGCGAAACGGTGACTCCGGAAACCCGCGTTCGGCATTGACAAACCTCATTCCGAGTGTCTTGTCTCAAAATGAAAATAATTTCGATTTTGAGAAAATGCTCACGACTCCCGGATGGGGGCATGCAGCAAAGGGCAGGCGGGGAGCGGGATGCGGTTGATCAAATCGGTCAAGATGGCTGGCGCGCTTGCGCTCCTGGTGTTGGCAGGTGCCGCGTCTTCGAACGCGCCGCCGGTCACCGCGCCGGTTGAAGGCCCGGCTGCGAAGCTTCCGGAACGCGAGCTGACCAAGGCGGACGTCGATACCTGGCTCGACGGGTACATGCCCTACGCGCTCGAACGGGGGAATGCGGCGGGCGCTGTCGTGATCGTGGTGAAGGACGGCAAGCTGCTCACCCAAAGGGGCTTCGGTTATGCCGATGTCGCCAAGCGGCAGCCGGTCGACCCCGAAACCACGCTGTTCAAGCAGGCGTCGGTGTCAAAGACGATCACCTGGACCGCGGTTATGCAGATGGTCGAGGCGGGCAGGATCGACCTCGACAAGGACATCAACGCCTATCTCGATTTCAAGATTCCGCCCTATGGCGGCAAGCCCGTCACGATGCGCAACCTGATGACGCACACCGCCGGCTTCGACGAAGTTCAGCGCGGCCTCAACAGCTACGACATCAAGGACATTCCAACGCTCGCTGAGGCGATGAAGCGGCAGGTTCCGGCGCGGATCTACGCGCCTGGCAGCACGCCTGCCTATTCGAACTACGGCACGGCGCTTGCCGCCTATATCGTCGAGCGGGTCTCGGGCCTGCCCTTCGACGATTATGTCGAGCAGCGGATCTTTGCGCCGGCCGGCATGGCGCATTCGACCATGCGCGCGAAACTGCCCGCGCGGCTCGAACCGCTGCTCGCCAAGGGCTATATCCTTGGCTCGGGCAAGCCCGGGCGGCCCGAGCTCAACAGCTTCGCGCCCGCTGGCGGTCTGGCCGCGTCGGGTGCCGATCTCGGCCGCTTCATGATCGCGCATCTCGACAATGGCGGGCCGCTGCTCAAGCCCGCAACGGCGCATCTGATGCATGACAGCATCACCCGGGCAATCCCGCCGCTCAATGGCATGGCGCTCGGCTTCTACGAACAGAATATCAACGGGCGCAGGGTGATCTCGCACGCGGGCGATTCGCTCGAGTTTCACAGCCAGCAGTGGCTGTTCCTGGCCGAGAAGGTCGGCATCTACATGTCGATGAATGCCGCGGGCTCGAACAAGGTCTCGGGCGCGATCCGCAGCCAGTTGTTCGAGGGCTTTGCCGATCGCTACTTCCCCTCGGTCCAGCGCGACGGCCGGGTCGATGCCGCGACGGCGCGCGAGCATGCGCGGATGATGGTCGGGACCTACAACAAGACCCGGCGCATCGAAGCGAGCTTTCTGAAGGCGCTGGAACTCTCCGGTCAATTCAAGGTCACGCTCGACGCAGAGGGCGGCCTGGTCTTCGATGCGGCGCAGACGATCGGGGGCGTTCCCCGCAAATGGGTCGAGATCGCCCCCTTCGTCTGGCGTGAGGTGGGCGGAAAGATGCGGTTGGCGGCAAAGGTCGAGAATGGCCATGTCGTCCGCTTCGGGATCGATTCCTCGTCGCCCTTCATGCTGTTCGAGCCGGTGCCCTGGTACAGCTCCAGCGCGTGGTTGCTCCCCGCGCTGTTCGCGAGCCTTGGTGCACTGGTGCTGACCACGCTGTTCTGGCCGATCACCGCGCTGGTCCGGCGGTATTATAGTGCGCGTCCGGTGCGCAGCAGTGCCGAATGGCGGGCCTATCGCCTCACGCGCGCACTTTCCGGGATTGCGGTGGCGGTGATGGTCGCGTGGCTGGTGTTCGCGACGTCACTCCTGTCGGACTTCTCGTCGATGAACGGTGAGCTCGACGGGATGCTGATCGCGTTGCGGATCGCGACGCCGCTCATCCTCATCGGACTGCTTGGCGCTGCAGCCTGGCATCTCTGGCTGGTCTGGAAGGGTGCGCCGGGCAAGTTCAGCCGCCTGTGGAGCATCGTATTGGTGATCAGCGCGGCCGTGCTGCTGTGGATCGCCTTCGTCTTCCACCTCATCGGCTGGGGAACCGCATTCTGATGGGCCGCGAATTGTGTTGAATTTTCTAAATGGAGAATTACTATCTGATCAGGACATCGCGGGCGTGCGGAGCGCAATCGCCTCGAATGTCCGGTCTCTGATTGAAGCAGGGTGATTACGTGAACATCCAAACCTCTCTCGATGTGGGCGCCGGGTCGCTGATCTTGCCGCAGCCCTATCTGCTCTTTCTCGGCGACACGACCGAGCGCGGCTATGCGAAGACTGCGTTCGGGCTTCGTGACTGGGCGCCCGAGAAATGCGTCGGCGAATATGCGCTTCCGGGCGCAACGGTGAGCGCCGGGCTTGAGCAGCTTACGCCCGCCGAAGCGCATGCGCGTGGCGCGCGATCCATGCTGATCGGCGTCGCGAACAGCGGCGGCGTTATCGCCGCAAGCTGGATTCCGGCGCTGGTCGAGGCGCTCGACGCCGGGCTCGATATCGTCAGCGGGATGCATATGCGGCTGGCTGATATCCCTGGGCTCGCCGAACGGGCACAACGCCTCGGCCGCCAGCTGATCGATGTGCGCCACCCGCCCGCCGGCTTGCCGGTCGGCTCGGGCCGCAAGCGCACGGGCAAACGGCTACTCACCGTCGGGACCGATTGCGCGCTGGGCAAGAAATACACGGCGCTGGCAATCGCGCGCGCGCTGGCCGCGCGCGGGGTCGATGCCGATTTCCGTGCAACCGGCCAGACCGGCATCATGATCGCCGGCGGCGGCATCCCGATGGACGCCGTCATCTCCGATTTCGAGGCGGGCGCCGCCGAAGCAGTGAGTCCTGACGCTGCCCCGGATCACTGGGACGTGATCGAGGGGCAGGGGTCGCTCTTCCACCCCGCCTATGCTGCGGTTTCTCTGGGGCTGCTCCATGGCAGCCAGCCGGACGCGATCATCGTCTGCCACGAACCCGGCCGCACCGAAGTGCTGGGCTTGCCCGGCTACAAGCTGCCGAGCATCGAGGATACGATCGACCTCAACCTGCGGCTTGGCGCGCGGACCAATCCGGCGATCCGTTGCGTGGGCGTGTCGTTCAACACTGCGCACATGGATGCGGATGCAGCGGCGGCGCTGATGGAAGCCGAGAGCGAGCGGCTCGGGCTGCCGGTCGCCGATCCCATCCGGGGCGGCGCGGCATTCGATCGCCTCGTGGACGCCTGTCTCGCATGAACCCGGCTTCAGCCATCGAAAGGAACGCATGATGTCCGAAGCCGCGATCACGAAGCCGGGCGGATGGCGACGCGTTCTGCGATGGCTGAAGCGCATCCTGCTCGGCCTGCTGGCCCTCGCCATGATCATCGTGATCATCGGTACGATCTATGAGGCGTTGGGCCGCCGCAATGCGCAGGCGGCCTACCCGCCCCCCGGCAAGCTGGTCGATGTCGGTGGGCGCAAGATGCACATCGATTGTCGCGGTACCGGGTCGCCCACCGTCGTCTTCGAATCCGGGCTGGGCACCGGCGGGACGATCGACTGGACGCTGGTGCACGACAAGATCGCCCAGACGACGCGGACCTGCGCCTATGATCGCGCGGGGATCATGTGGAGCGATCCCAAGACCACGCCCCAGCACGCTGCTGCCGTGGCCGACGACCTTCATGCGCTGCTGAAGGGCGCGGGCATCACCGACCCGCTGGTTCTGGTCGGCCATTCGATCGGCGGGCCCTATGTCCGGGCCTATACCGGCAAATATGGCGATCAGGTCGCCGGGCTGGTGCTGGTCGATACGTCGCACCCCGATCAGGTCGCGCGGCTCGGAAAGGTTTCGAACACCAACGCGCATCCGGGGCAGGTCGCCTGGATCATGCACACGGCGACGAAGCTGGCATGGACCGGCGCCGTGCGCTTCCTGATGGCCAATGCGGGGCAGGACAAGCTGCCCAAGGACGCCGCGGCCAAGCTTGCCGCCTATGCCAGCACCTCTGTGGTCGGCGCGACCTCTGAACTCGACGGGTTCGACGCGACGATGGACGATGCGCGCGTGGTCCGCAGCTTCGGCAATCGCCCGGTGATCGCGCTCACTGCAATGAAGCCGCTTGCGCCGGAGGAACTGCAGGGGATGAACATGAAGCCAGCGGACGGCGCGCGGTTCAAGGCGGAGTGGAAGCGGCTCGGCGCCGAACAGGCCGCGCTTTCGACCCGTGGCCGCCAGCAGATCGTGCCGGATGCCGGGCACTATATCCAGATCGACCGGCCCGACATCGTCATTGCCGCCGTTCGCGAGGTGGTGGGCGAAGTCCGTGCCGATGGCGCGAAGAAGCCAACCGCCAGCCAGTAACTGTATCGCCGGGGCACCGGCAGGGAGATGGAATGATGAAGCGTAAGATCCTGTTCGGTGCCCTGTCGTTGCTGCTGGTCGCGAATGGTCCGGCGCCCGAGTACGACATCGTGATCCGGGGCGGTCGCGTGCTCGACGGCGCGGGCAGCCCCTGGGTTCGGGCGGATGTCGCGGTGAAGGACGGGCGCGTCGTGCGCATCGGCCAGGTCGCGGGCAAGGGCGTCAAGGAGATCGACGCGCGCGACCGCTATGTCTCGCCCGGTTTCATCGACATGATGGACCAGTCGGGCAGCGTCCTGCTCAAGAGCGGCGCGGCCGAGAACAAGCTGCGCATGGGCGTGACCACGGTGATCGCGGGCGAGGGCGGCACCCCGGTGCCCGCCGCCGAGATCCCGGCCTATTTCGGCAAGCTCGAGCAGCAGGGCATCTCGATCAATTTCGGCACCTATTACTCCGCCACCCAGGCGCGGATGAAGGTGATGGGCGAAGGCGACGGATCGCCGACCGCGGCGCAGCTCAAGGAGATGGGCCGCGAAGTGAAGCTCGCGCTGCAGAATGGCGCGTTCGGCATCACCAGCGCGCTGATCTACCCGCCGAGCAGCTTCCAGACGACGTCGGACCTCGTCACGCTGGCGAAGGTCGCGGCGCAGTGCGACGGCTTCTACGCCACGCACATGCGCGATGAGAGCGAAGGCCTCGTCAAGGCGGTCGAGGAAGCGATCGAGATCGGCGAGAAGGGCGGGGTCAAGGTCGAGATCTTCCACCTCAAAGGTGCCTATGCGCCCGGCTGGGGCAAGCTGATGCCGCAGGCGCTGGCGGCGATCAACGCGGCGCGGGCGCGCGGCGTCGATATCGCGGCGGACCTCTATCCTTATACCGCCGGCGGCACGGGGCTCGAGATCATCGCGCCGAGCTGGGTCTGGGCCGACGGGGTGCAGAAGGGCATCGAACGGCTGCGCGACCCCAAGGTTCGCGAGCGGATGAAGAAGGAGGTCGCCGCGGGATCGATGCCCGGCTGGTCGAACCTCGTCCACGCATCGGGTGGGTTCCAGAACGTCCGGCTCGCCAACGGCTTCAGCGACAAATACCGGCCCTATCACGGCAAGAGCCTGGCCGAGATCGGTGCCGCGCTGAAGCGCGATCCCGCCGATGTCGCATGGGACATCCTGCTCGAAGGGCTGCCCAACCGTTCGGTCGCGCTCTATTTCATGATGAACGAGAAGGATATCGAGACTGCGCTGAAGCAGCCCTGGGTCAGCATCGGCAGCGATGCCGCGGCGTCGGAGAAATTCGGCGAGATGGACGATCTCGGCCTGCCGCACCCGCGTGCCTATGGCACCTTTCCGCGCGTCATCGCCGAATATGTGAAGCGCCGCCCGGTGCTGTCGCTCGAGGATGCGGTGCGCAAGATGACCGGCTGGCCCGCGCAACGGATGGGGCTTACGGATCGCGGACTGATCCGCGACGGGATGCGTGCGGATATCGTCGTGTTCGATCTGAACACGCTCGACGATGTCGCGAGCTGGGACAAGCCGACCGCCTCGCCGACGGGGATCGAGACGGTGATCGTCAACGGCGTCGTCACCTTCGCCGACGGCAAGCATAGCGGCGCCAAGGCGGGCAAGGTGCTTCGCCATGGCTGCGGGGTCTGAGGCGATGGCCCGGCATCTCTCCCGCTTCTGCCTGGGCGGCATTGCGCTTGCCGTTTCGGCGCCGGCCTTGGCTATGGGGCCGAAGGTCTCGACCCCCGAAGATCTCGGCATCGCCGTGTCCGCGCAGATCGCCTGCGCCGGCATCTTCGTGGCGGAGCGGCCTGAGGCCGATGTGCTCCGTCAGGATATCCACCCCTTCGCACCGTTCATGAAGGCGGTGACGATCGCGGTCGACCGCAAGGCGCGGACCGTCACGGCGTCGGCGCCGGGCACCGCGCCGCGGATCGCGCTCTACCGTCCGGTCGCCGGGTGCACCTTGCTGACCGGCGATGTCTCGACCGCGGCGCTCGACGCGCAGGCGGTCCGTCTCAAGCCGATGCGGGCGAAGGCGGCGAAGCCGTGGCCGATCGGCGATGCTCCGGTCGCGAAGCTTCAGGCGGCCGCCGAATCCAGGCTCGACCGCGCCGCGCTCGACAAGGCGGTGAGGGCCGCGTTCGACGAGCAGAACAAGGACGGCTATCCCGATACGCGCGCGATCGTCGTCGTTCAGGGCGGCGCGATCGTCGCCGAACAATATGCACCGGGATTCGACCGAAATACCGAGATGCTCGGCTGGTCGGCGAGCAAGAGCATCATGGGCTCGCTTGTCGGTCTGCTACTCGATGACGGCGTGTTGAAGCTCGACGATCCCGCGCCGGTTCCCGAGTGGAAGGGCGAGGGTGACCCGCGCGCGAAGATCACGCTGCGCCAGTTGCTGACGATGTCGAGCGGCCTGACCTTCAGCGAGAGCTATGTGCCTGGCAATGACTCGATCAAGATGCTGTTCGAGGCGGGCGACATGGGTGCGATGGCGGCGGCGAAGCCGCTTAAGGATGCGCCCGGCACGAGCTGGAGCTATTCGTCGGGAACGACCAACATCCTGTCGCGCATCGTGTTCCAGGCGACCGGCGGGACGCTGGAGGGCATGACACGCTTTGCGCAGAAGCGGTTGTTCGAGCCGACCGGCATGACCAGCGCGCTGATCGAACCCGATGAAGCAGGGGTGCAGGTCGGCAGTTCCTATGCCTATGCCACCGCACGCGACTGGGCGCGCTATGGGCTGCTTCACCTCAACGGGGGCAAGGCCGGGGGCAAGCAACTGCTCTCCAAGGCATGGCTCGATTTCGCGGTGACGCCGACCAAGGCTTCCCCACGACCCGTCTATGGCGCGCAGCTCTGGCTGAACCAGGCCGAAAGCGCGGGCGAGCGCCGCAAGCTCTACCCCGATCTGCCCGAGGATACCGTGATGGCGCGTGGACACAGCTTCCAGATCGTCGCGGCGATCCCGTCGCAGGACGCGGTGATCGTGCGGCTCGGCTGGACCCCCGAGGGACAGAGCTTCGACTGGAACAAATATCTCTCGCGGATCGCGGCGGCGCTCGCGCCCGCCAAGACGACACCCTGAATCGATCGAAGGACGAAGTTCGATGACGAATACCCAGCTTTCGCTCGATGTGGCGATCGACTCGCTTCCACTTGCCAAGCCGTTCCGCATCTCCGGCCATGTCTTCACCGAGGCGCCGGTGGTGATCGTCACGGTTTCGGACGGCATCCATATCGGCCGCGGCGAGGCCGCGGGCGTGTACTATCTCGGAGATGACGTCCCGGCGATGGTCGCGGCGATCGAGGGTGCGCGGGCGGCGGTCGAGGCCGGGATCACGCGCGAAGGGTTGCAGAACCTGCTGCCCGCCGGCGGCGCGCGCAACGCGATCGACTGTGCGCTGTGGGAGCTGGGCGCGCGGCGCAGCGACACGCCGGTGCACGAGCTGGCCGACCTGCCCCCGCCGCGTCCGTTGCGTACCACCTTCACGCTCGGCGCCGACGATCCCGAAATCATGGCGGCGGGCGCAATCGAGTTCGCGCAGGCGCGCGCGCTCAAGCTCAAGCTGACGGGCGACATCGACATCGACATCGCGCGGGTCAATGCGGTGCGCGCGGCGCGCCCCGATTGCTGGATCGGGGTCGATGCCAATCAGGGGTTCGCGATCGGCGAGCTCGACCGGCTGATCGCGACGCTGGTCGCCGCCGACGTGAAGCTGCTCGAACAGCCGCTCGCGCGGGGGCGCGAGGCCGATCTCGACGGCTATAACAGCCCGATCCCGCTTGCGGCGGACGAGAGCGTACTGACGCTCGCCGATATCGACGGCCTCGTCGGCCGGTTCGACGTCGTCAATATCAAGCTCGACAAGTGCGGCGGCCTGACCGAGGGCCTCGCCATGGCGCGCCGCGCCCGTGAACTGGGCCTTGGCGTGATGGTCGGCAACATGGTCAGCTCCAGCCTGGCGATGGCGCCCGCCTTCATCGTCGGCCAGCTCTGCGACATCGTCGATCTCGATGGACCGATCTTCCTCGCTGCCGACCGCACGCCGTCGATCGAATATCGCGAGGGTGATGCCTGGTGCAGCGAAGCAATCTGGGGACGCGGATGACCGCGCCGCAAACCGACAGGAGAAGGAACAGGGCATGAAGAAAGTCATTCTGGCGGCGCTGACCTGCGCCGCATTCGTCCAGCCCGCGATCGCGCAGGAAGCGCCGGCCAGGACCTATGTCCAGGCCGGCCGTTTGCTTGCCGATCCGGCGAGCGGCCGGGTCGAGACGGAGAAGACGATCGTCGTCGAGCGCGGCAAGGTCGTCGAGATCCGCGACGGCTATGTCGGCGAAGGCAAGGTGGTGGACCTGCGCGACGCTTTCGTCATGCCCGGCTTTATCGACCGCCCCGCCCACCTGCCGTTCGAATCGAGCCCGCCGAGCCGGCTCGACGCGGTGACCAAATCGACCACCGACCAGGCATTCGACGGTGTCGTCTATGCCGGGCGTACGGTACGCGCGGGTTTCACCACGGTCGTCGATCTCGGCGCGTCGCAAGAGGCGATCAACGCGCTGCGTGACGCGACCGCCAGTGGCAAGATCGTCGGTCCGCGCATCATCGCCGCGGGCGGGGTCGCCGCGCATGGCGGGCATGGCGACGTCCACGGATACCGGCAGGAGATCATCGACCTGTTCCGCTCGCCCACGCTCTGCTCGGGCGCCGATGACTGCGCGCGCGCGGTTCGGCAGGCGATCCAGGGGGGCGCCGACATCATCAAGACCGCCTCGACCGGTGGGGTGATGTCGAACACCGCTGCGGGTCTCGGCCAGCAGATGAGCGACGCCGAGCTGGTCTCGATCGTCGAGACCGCGCACCGGCTCGGCCGCAAGGTCGCCGCTCATGCGCATGGTACCGACGGCGTCAACGCTGCGCTGCGCGCGGGTGTGGACTCGGTCGAGCACGGCACGTTCATGGACCCGGAATCGATCCGGCTGTTCAAGGCAAAGGGCAGCTATCTCGTCCCGACCCTGCTCGCCGGCGACACGGTGACCCAGCAGGCGGCGACCGCCGGCTGGATGCCCGAGCCGGTCCGCGTCAAGGCGCGCACGGTGGGTCCGCTGATGGTCGATGCGCTGCGTCGCGCGCATCAGGGCGGCGTCAAGATCGCCTTCGGCACCGACTCCGCCGTCTCCAAACATGGCGAGAACGCCCGCGAGTTTGCGTTGATGGTGAAGGCGGGAATGACTCCGCTCGACACGATCCGCGCTGCGACCGTCTGGGGGGCGACGCATATCGGGCTGGAGAATGAGATCGGCTCGATCGCGGCGGGCAAGGCGGCGGACATCGTCGCGGTCCGCGGCGATCCGCTCAAGGACGTCAGGCAGCTCGAGACGATGCACTTCGTGATGAAGGGCGGCGCCGTCGTCCGTCCGGCCGGCGAGTGATCCAGCCACGTCGTTCTACACAAAAATGAGCGACCTCGCATCGCGAGGAGCGCCGGGAGAGTGAGACATGCGATCGATCGTGCAAACAGCCTTGTTGCCGTTCGCCCTGCTGCTGGGCGTCGGCGCATCGGGGCAGGCGCAAACGCCGGTCCCGGCCGCGCCGAAGGCGGCGCAACCGGCTCCGGCCGCCGCCCCGGCGGCGGCGCCTTTGGCGCCGGGCGCGAAGCCGCTGACCAAGGAGGACCTTGACGGCTGGCTTGATGGCCTGATGCCCTATGCGCTCGCCCGCGGCGATCTGGCGGGGGCCGTGATCGTCGTGGTCAAGGACGGGCAGGTGGTGACCCAGCGCGGCTTCGGCTACGCCGATGTCGCCAAGCGCACGCCGGTTGATCCCGACAAGACGCTGTTCCGTCCCGGATCGGTGTCGAAGCTTTTCACCTGGACCGCGGTGCTGCCGGTGGTCGCGGCGGGCCGGATCGACCTCGACAAGGACATCAACGCCTATCTCGATTTCCAGATTCCCGCTTATTTGGGCAAGCCTGTGACGATGCGTCAGCTGATGACGCATACCGCCGGGTTCGAGGAGCACGGCAAACGCACCATCTTCGAGGACATCAAGTTCAACATCTCGCTGGGCGACTATGTGAAGGTTCAGCCCAAGCGCATCTACGCCGCGGGGACGACGCCGTCCTATTCCAATTACGGCACCGCATTGGCGGGCTATATCGTCGAGCGTACGTCGAAGATGTCGTTCGACGACTATATCGAGCAGCGCATCTTCCGCCCGCTCGGCATGGCGCAGTCGACCTTCCGCCAGCCGTTGCCCAAGGGCTTTGAGCCGCACATGGCGGCGGGGTATCGCAAGGGTTCGGACGCTGCGTCGAAGTTCGAGATCGTCGGCCCTGCACCCGCCGGGGCGCTGTCTTCGACCGGCGCCGACATGGCCAAGTTCATGATCGCGCATCTCAACCAGGGCGCGGGGCTGATGAAGCCCGAAACCGCGAAGACGATGCACGACACGCCGCTGACGCTGCTGCCACCGCTCAACCGGATGGAGCTCGGCTTCTTCGAGACCAACATCAACGGGCGCCAGGTGATCGCGCATCTCGGCGATACCCAGCTGTTCCATAGCGCGCTGCACCTGTTCATGAACGAGAAGATCGGCCTCTATCTGTCGGTCAACGCGACCGGGGCAGAGGGATCGGCCGGCCCCGTCCGCAAGGCGTTGTTCGAGAAGTTCGCGGACCGTTATCTGCCCGGCAACGAAATGCCCGCCACGCGCGTCGATGCGAAGACATCGGCCGAGCATGCACGGATGCTGGCGGGGAACTGGCTCAACAGCCGCCGCGCTGAATCGAATTTCTATTCGCTCGCCTCGCTGATTGGCCAGGTCACGATCAGCGTCGGTGCGAATGGCGAACTGATCGTTCCGGCGGCACGCGATATCAATGGCGTGCCCGCGAAGTGGATCGAGACTGCTCCGTTCGTCTGGCATAACGCCAATGGCCATGGCCGGCTCGCCGCGCAGGTCGTCGACGGCAAGGTCGTGCGCTGGAGCATGGACGGCATCTCGCCCTTCATGGTGTTCGATCGCGCGCCGACGTCGAAGTCGGCGGCGTGGATCAAGCCGGCCTTCTATGCCGGCTTCGTCGTGCTGCTGCTCACCTTCCTGCAATGGCCGGTGTCGGCGCTGATCCGCCGCAACTACAAGGCGCCGCTCACGCTCCAGCGCCGTTCGTTGCTCGCCTATCGCGGTGTGCGCGTCGCGGCGGGGTTGGTACTCGCGCTCACCGTCGCATGGCTGATTGGGCTATCGACGCTCAAGGCGATCCCGTCCTTCGATCCGCTGCTGTGGACCCTGCAGATCTCCGGGCTGATCGTCTTCATCGGCGGTGCGTTGATCGCGCTGTGGAACCTGCGCATCGTCCTGCAGGAAAAGCGCGGCTGGTTCCGCACGCTATGGGCGGTGTTGGTGCTGCTGGCGATGCTGCTGGCGCTGTACCTCGCCTGGACCTTCGGCCTGATCGCGATGACGGTGAACTACTGACGGACGCCATTACCTGAAGCCACGGCTCGTGTTCGAGCCGCGGCTTCCATAGTGCCGCCGCGCCAGACGATGCTCCCTTCGTCAGGCGCGGCGAAGCTGTTTCTGGCGCATGCGATCGCAGACTCGATCCGGCGCGGGCGGGCGCGAAATCGGCCCGCTCTCCTCGATTTGCCGTTCAGGCCAATCGCCTGATCTCTGCGGACGGGCCGGTGCGCCATGGGGTGTCCGCTTCGCACCATTCCCAAACCGGCGAGCAAGGCTTTGGGGCATCGCGCCCACTCGCCTGGGCCTCACGGCCAACCCCGGAGGGGCGGGGTGCGATACCGTCGTTGCGAGCGCGCGGTGCGCGATGTTGCCGCGAGGGTTGGCGCGGGTCGCGACCCGAGCACAAACAAAAAGAGGCGGCGGGTAGTCCCGCCGCCTCCAGTGATCTGAGGATGAAGCTCGAGGGTCAGAAGTTGAGCTTCACACCACCAGAAACATAGCGGCCGATCACGTCGTAGTTGGGCGTGATGTACTGGGTCAGCGGCGGGTCGCGGTCGAACAGGTTGTTGACGTTGCCGAACAGCGTGAACGAACCGACCTTCGCCTGCAGCCCGAGATCGACATAGGTGCGGCTGCCATTGCGGCCATCGACGATCTTCTGCGCGTTGTACGTGCCGCCACCGACATAGCGGACGCGCAGATTGGCGCCGAAGTTTGCGTTGTCGAAGGCTATCGTCGTGCTTCCACGCCATTTCGGGGTCGAGAAGGCCGTCTCGCCGCCAACGATGCCCGATACCTCGACGCCATCGACCTTCAGGTGGAGGACGTGGTTGGCCAGCGCACGGACGGTCAGTTGCCCGTTGCCGAGCGCCGTGCGGTACGATGCCTCGATATCGAGCCCCTGCGTGTTGTAGTTGGCGAGGTTGAGATAGGGGTTCGTCATCGTGTCGATTTCACCGTTCGCCTTGCGGACGATGACTCCGCCGCAGGTCGGGTCGGACGGTGCCTTGGCGAAACACTGGGCGAGCAGCGTCTGGGTCGGGATCACGGTGATGACGTTGTCGATGTTGATGTCGTAATAATCGACCGACAGGCGGAAGCCCGGGATGAAGCTAGGCGAATACGACCCGCCGAGCGTCAGCGTGTGCGAGATCTCCGGCGTGAGGTTCTTGTTGCCGCCGCCATAGACGGTGACGTTGCTCTGCACTGCTCCGCCCCGATAGGGGTCCTGGAAAACGCCGATGTTCACCGAGCGGCTCAGATAATATTCGCCGATGCTGGGCGAGCGGATGTCGCGCGAATAGACCGCGCGCAGCAACAGGTCGTTGACCAGGCGCAATGTGCCGCCCGTCTTCCACGACCAGATGCCACCGCTGGTGCTGTAGTCCGAGTAACGCGCGGCGCCGTTGATCTCGAGCTTGGCCACGCCCTCGGCATTGAGCAGCGGGACGTTCGCTTCGACAAAGGCTTCCTTGACGTTGAAGCTGCCGTTGGTGGCCGACGAATTGAGAACGCTCAGCGCGTTAGCCAGCGACAGCGGGTCGACATAGTTGGTGACCTGCTTTTCCCAGCGGACATCGGTGCCGAGCGCGATGTCGACCGGCCCGGCCCAGGTCGAGAAGGGCTGGCCCGACAGGCTGGCGCCCGCCGCGTCGAGCTTGATCGTCGCGATCATGTGCGAGCCGCCAAACGCCCATTTCGCCGCAGCGTCGGAGATGTTGCCGTTGCCCAGGATATTGATCGGCACGCAGCTGGGATCGTCATTGGCGGTCGAGGCGTCGGCGTTGATCCGGCACGTGGGCGTATTCCCGACCAGCACCGAATCGACGCCATTGGCGAAGCGTGCCTTGATCCGCTGGTTGTTGATCCCCTGATCGAGGCGGATCTCACCGTGATCATAATAGGCGTTGTACTTCCAGCCGTTGCCGAAGCTGCCCTCCAGGCCGATCGCGCCTTCCAGGTTGCGGCGGCTGTAGCGGAGCATCAGCATTTCCCGCTTGGAACCGATATCGTCCATGAAACGGCCGAGCAGGAACGGTCCGGTGACGCCAGCGGCGGCCAGGCGGGTGCGGTTCGCCGTGGTCAGGAAGGCGTTGTCCGGCCGGATCAGCGTGCCTGCGTCCGCCGCGGTCTCAGGGAAGAGCCCGTAATTGCCGGTCATGCGGTGATAGCTGAACTGCGCCCAGACCTTCAGCGAATCGGTCACGTCATAGCTGGCGCGCGCAAAGGCGTTGACGCGCTCATAGGGGGCGCTGACCGAGACATAGTCGAAGGTGTTCTGGCCACCGCCGCCGACCGTCGTCGTTCCGCTCGTGACGCTGCCGAACGGGAAGGAGCCGATGCTGCCGTCGGGGTTGAAGACCAGGCCATAGGGAGCGCCGCTGGTGCTGAGGATCGAGCCGCCATTATAGACTTGCGTCGAATTGGGATCCCGGACGAACTTCAGGCCTTCGGTCGGATGCACGAACAGGCCGGCCTCGAGGTTGGGCCGCCCCTTGCGGCTGAGGATGCCGTTCTCCTTCATATAGTCGCCCGCGACCATGAAGTGTCCGCGCCCGCCCGCGAAGTCGGTGCCCCAGGCGATGTCGGCGCCATAGCGCGCGCCGTCGCCGCGCGACGATACGCCCGCCTGGGCGCCGAGCCGCCAGCCGGTGAAGTCATCGTCGAGGATGATGTTGACCACGCCCGCGACGGCGCCCGAACCCCATGCCGCCGACGCGCCGCCGGTGACGACGTCGATGCGCTTGACCAGGCTTTGCGGCACCGTGTTGAGGTCCTGCGAGCCCGTGAAGCGGTGCCCGTTGAGCAGCGTGAGCGTGCGCACCCCGCCGAGCCCGCGCATGTCGGCGGTCGAGACGCCGCTGTTGGTGTTGCCGGCGGTGGTCGTCGGGGTCGAGCTCGCGCGGAATTGCGGCACGTCGTTGAGCACCTGGGCGACGCTCGGGCGGTTGCCCAGCTGCAGCTCCGCCTCACCGATCACGGTGGTCGGGGTCGGCGCGTCGAAGCCCGATCGCTGGATTCGCGATCCGGTGACCACGACTTCTTCCTCGCTGGCCGCAGCGGTTTCCGCGGGCGCCGTCTGCGCATGGACCGGGCTCGCACCGGCGATGACAGTCAGCGCGGTGCTGGCGAGCCAGCCCAGTTGAACAACTTTCATAGAAATCCCTTCCCTACTGATGGCAGGTGCCTGCCCAGGCCATTTTTCTGACGAACGGTCCTGAATGAGATGGCAGATTGCCAATTTCTATACGGACAGACAAAATGGAGAAATTCAAGCAAAAAGAGACAAATTCTCTAATTAGAGAATTTCAGGCAAGGGAAAGGATGCCGCTGGGGCGGTTCTGAACACCTTGCATGCTGTGCCATCGGCATGGCCGGTGATGGTGCTGCAGTCACCGAGACGGGCTGGCGTTCATCGCCGCTGCGACCGGCAATCTCGTCCGTTGATCGACCGGGGATCGGCAGTGTCGTCAGCTTTGCTATCCTGGGGCTTGGATACGCCCGATTCTCGAATGGAGAGCTCTCTCATGCTCAAGGTCATCGCCCAGGATTTCATGAAGCCGGAGGCGGTCGAGATCGTCCTGCCGCTGTATCGCGAACTGGTCGAAAAGACCCGGCAGGAGGAACTGTGCATCGCCTATGATCTGTTCATCGATCAGAAGGATCCGGGGCATTTCGTCTTCATCGAGGAATGGCCGGACCGCGCCGCTCTCGACGCACATTGCCAGAGCGAGCATTTCACCCGCCTGGTCCCGCTCATCAATGCCCATCAACGGCAGGAACCGACCTTCATCCTGATGGACGCGTTTCCGTCGGCCGGGGAGCTGCTCCGCTAGCTATTTCGCGGGCTTGCATGCCCCGCCGCCCGGCCACCCGGTCCAGCCGGGGCCGCGCACGACCTGTCCCGGCCGCGCCGTGGTCGCCTCGCCGGCGCGCAGGGCTGCGGTACCGTTGACAAAGACATCGCGCACCCCGGTGGCAAGCGCCCAGGGGTTCTCCACCGTCGCACGGTCGCCAATCGTCTTCGGATCGAACACCACCACATCGGCATAATAGCCAACCTTGAGCGAGCCGCGTTCGCGCAGTGCGAGGTTGGTGGCGGGCAGCGCGCTCATCCGGCGCACGGCTTCGGCAAGCGATAGCCTTTTCTCATCGCGGCTATACTTGCCGAGCACGCGGGCGAAGGTGCCATAGGCGCGCGGGTGTGGCCGCGACTTGAGGAACGCGCCCTCGGGCGCCTGCGCCCCGGCATCGGACCCGAAGCTCATCCAGGGCAGCGACGTCGCGCGCGCGACATTCTTCTCGTTCATCAGGCGATAGAGCGTGCCGACGCGGCTGCCGTCCTCGATCACCAGGTCGATGATGGTGTCCTCGGGCGACGTGCCGCGCATCGCCGCGATCTCGGCGATCGTCTTGCCCGACAGCGGCTTCAGCTTCTCGTTCTTGAAGCCGGCCGCGATCATGCCTTCGGCGCCGCCCGCGGCGCGGTACATATTCTCCCAGCCGACGCCCGGCGCCTTCATCTCGGCGATCACGCGGGCGCGGATCTCGGGCTTGCGCAACTGCTCGATCCAGGCCTCGAGCCCGCCCGACTGGACCCAGGTCGGCATGGCCGCATCCAGCCCGGTACCGGCGATGTCATAGGGGTACATGTCGGCGGTGATCTTCAGCCCTTCGCGCCGTGCCGCTTCGACCCGCGCGATCGCCGCGTCGATCTTGTGCCAATTGTCGCGGCCGGCCTGTTTGAAGTGATAGATTTCCGCGCGCGCACCGGTTGCGCGAGCGATCGAGACGAGTTCGTCGATCGCCTCGATCAGCCGGTCGCCCTCGGATCGCATATGGCTGATATAGCCGCCGTCGCAGCGCGCCGCCTCATCGACCAATGCGATCAGTTCGGGTGTCTCGGCATAGCTGGCGGGGGCGTAGATCAGCGAGGATCCGACGCCCAGCGCGCCCTGCCGCATCTCGGCGGCGACCAGCGCGCGCATCTGCGCGAGCTGGTCCGCGTCGGGATCGACATCGCCTTCCCCCAGCACATGGGTGCGCACCGTTGCCGCGCCCACATATGAGGCGACGTTCTGCGACACCCCATGCTTGGCCAGCCAGTCGAGATATTCGCCCAGCGTGGTCCATTCGACCGCGAAGCGAAGGTCGCTCTGGCGGCGGACCATGTCCGCTTTCATTGCCGGGTTGAGCGGCCCCATGCTCTCGCCTTCGCCGAACACCTGCAGCGTCACGCCCTGCTTGAGTTCGCTCAGGCCCCGGCCGTCGGCGATCAGCGATTCGATGCCCCAGCTCAGCATGTTGATGAAGCCGGGCGCGACCGCCATGCCGGTGGCGTCGATCACCGTCTTCGCCTTGCCCGGCGCCTTGGGGCCGACATAGACGATGCGTTCGCCGCGGATGGCGATATCGCCCTTCACGCCGGGCTTGCCGCTGCCGTCATAGATGGTGCCGCCGCGCAGCACGATGTCGTAAGCCGGCGCCGACAGGCGGGGTGCGCTTGCCGTCGGCGCCGGAGCGGGGGTGGCGGTGACCGGAACGCCGGCCAGCACGGCCAGTGAGACAAATGCCAGTCCAAACGATTTCCGCATCACCGTCACTCCCCGTTTTCGTGAATTCATCCTGTCAGCGCAGACAGGCCTCCGCCAGTGCTTCGAACGTTGCTCCGCCGCGGATCGGGTCGCCGGTGGGCAAGCCATAGCGGTCCGCCACCCGCGCGATCTCGTCCGCCGCCGCCGCCGCATCCAGCGCTGCGGTGTTGAGGCTGATCCCGGCGCAGCGCGCGCTTGGATTGGTCAGTCGTGCCGCATTCAGATACGCGTCGATCGCAACGTCGAGTGACGGCAGCGGATAGTCGGGACGCCCAAGGATCGCGGTGCGGCCTGGCATATGGCACAGCACGATCACATCGGGCTGGCTGCCATGGATCAGGCCCAACGTCACTGCGGCATAGCTCGGGTGGAACAGCGATCCCTGGCCCTCGACCACATCCCAGTGATCCGGTGCGGCCGCTGGACTGAGCAATTCGGCGGCGCCCGATACGAAGTCGGAGACGACCGCATCGATCGGCATGCCGCCGCCCGCGATCAGGATGCCGGTCTGGCCGGTGGCGCGGAAATCGCTCGGTACGCCGCGCGCGGCAAAGGAACGCGCGAGCGCCAGCGCGGTGTATTTCTTGCCCAGTGCGCAATCGGTACCCACCGTCAGCAACCGCTTGCCGCTGCGCTTGTCGCCGCTGCCGACGGGAATGCCCGCGGGCGGGACGCGCACATCGTGCAACTTCACGCCGTGGCGTTGCGCCGCGGCCGCGATCTCCGGGTGATCGGCAAGGCGGCGGTGCATCCCGCTCACCAGATCAAGGCCGGCGGCCATCGCCTCGACCAATGGCGCGATCCAGCTTTCGGCGATCACACCACCGGGATTGGCGACCCCGATCACCACCGATCGCGCGCCCGCGGCAACGGCTTGCGCAGCGGTCATTCGCGGTAGCCCCGTGGTCACGACTGTGCCGGCGAAGTCGAGCTCGCCGACGCAGCGGTCACGCGCCCATTCGGCGAGGCCGAAGCCTGTCTTGGCATAGCCCGGCTCGGTTACGTCGCCGAGGAAGAGCAGATAGGGGGCAGGCAGTTCAAGCGAAGGCAGCGGCATCATTGCCTCCCCAGACAAAAGGTGAAATCTCGATGCGGCCGTCGCGATATTGCGCCGCGACCTCGCGGTCCTGGCCAAGCAGCAGCGGGCCATCGAGGTCGACGACATCGCAATATTGCCCGACGACATAGGCGGGGGCCATCGACCAGGAGGTGCCGAGCATATTGCCGACCATCACCTTGAGGCCGAGCACAGAGGCCTGCTTCACGATCTCGAGCGCCTCGGTCAGCCCGCCGCACTTGTCGAGCTTGATGTTCACCACCTGATAGCGCCCGATCAGCGAGGGCAGGTCGGCCAGATTCTGTGCGGTCTCGTCCGCGGCGAGCGGGATGCGCGACTTCAAACCGTCGAGCGTCGCATCGAGGCCCACCGGCACCGGCTGTTCGAGCAGCGCGACGTTGGTGTCGAGCAGCACCGGCAGCAGCGCTTCGGTCGTTGTGCGATTGAGACCCTGATTGGCATCCACCCCGATCCACGCCTTGGGGCAGGCGGCGCGTACCGCGCGAACCCGGTCGGCGTTCGACGGATCTTCGGTCAGCTTGAGCTTGAGTGCGGGAACCGGGCCATAGGCCAGCGCCTGCCGTGCCATCGCTTCAGGCGTGTCGGCGCCGACGGTGCAGACGGTCACCAGCGGACGCGGATCGTGGACGCCGGCCAGCGCCATCACGGTCGTATCCCGTTGCCGCGCCTCAAGCTCCCACAGGGCGCAGTCGACCGCGTTGCGGGCGCCGCCTGGCGGAAGGAGCGTCAGAAGCTCGTCGCGTGTGATCCCGGCCTCGATCGCGTCGCGCACCGCCTCGACCTCATGGATCATCTTGGCGGGGGTATCGTCGCGATAATAGACGCCCGCGCCCTCGCCGCGGCCGACATGTTCGCCGTCCGAGAGTTCGACGATCAGCAACGGCACGCTCGTCCAAACCTTGCCGGTGATGCGGAATGGGCTGTGCGTCGCCCATTCTTCCAGCCTTGTCGTCAGTTTCAATCTAGTCACTTGAGTTGTGCTCCCGGCGCCGCGCAGGCGCCCTTCAGAACGGAACCCGGCCGGGCGCCGGTCACCTTGCCGCCCGCCAGCACGAGCTGGCCGTTGACGATCACATCGTCGATCCCGACCGGCGAGACGGTGGGCTGGTTGAACGCCGCACGGTCGTCGAGCTTGTCATAATCGAAGATCGTGACGTCGGCCCGCAGCCCCTCGCGCAGCACGCCGCGATCGGAGAGGCCCAGGCGATGCGCGGGCCAGGACGTCATCTTGCGCACCGCGTCCTCCAGCGTCAGCACCGGGCGGCGCTTGACGTATTCCGCAATGGTGCGTGCGGCGTTGCCATAGGCGCGGGGGTGGGGAAGGCCGAGACCGTCGATCTGGCCGAACACCTCCGCCGCGCCGGCATCGCTGCCGATCGAGACCCAGGGTTGTTTGAGCGCGGTCTCGATATCGCGCTCGTCCATCATGAAATAGAGCGCGACCGCGCGCTTGGGGAGCGCGGCGAGCGTGATGTCCCATGCGATGTCGGCGGGGTCGGCGTTCTCGGCCTTGGCGATCTCTGCCAGCGATTTGAACCGGTATTTGTCCCAGCGCGGATTATGCGCGTTGCCCAGCACGATCTTGTCCCAGCCGCCGGCCGATACGACCATGTTGGTCCAGCCCGGCTGCGGTCCGGCGGCGATGTCGCGCTTCATCTTCGCGCGCTGCGCCGGATCGTTGAGCAGCTTCAGCGCCTCGGCGAAGCCCTTCTCATACACCCAGTTGGGCGCGATGATCTCAAGGCCGGTGCCGGCGAACGGATAGAGGTACATGTCCGCCGCGACATCGACACCGCGCGCGCGGGCGTCGTTGATCAGCTTGACCGCCTGCGGCATCAACTGGCCGAACTTGGGTGCCCAGGCGGCCTTGAGGTGGAAGATCTCGACCTTAACCCCGGCGCGCTCGCCGATCGCGATCGCTTCCTTGACGCCGTCGAGCAGCCCTTCGCTCTCGTCGCGCATATGCGTGGCATAGACCGCGTTGCACGGCGCCGCGGTCTTGACGATCTCGACCAGCTCGTCGGTGGTCTGGAAGCTGCCCGGCGGATAGATCAGCGCGGTGGCGAGGCCGATCGTGCCCGCGTTCATCGCGATACGCACCTTGGCCTTGATCTGCGCCATCTGCTCGGGCGTCGGCGTGCCGGCGGCGTCGCCCATCACTTCGCGCCGCGCCTGGGTCGGCGAATAATAGGTGCCGAAATTGACCGCGATCCCCTTGGCCTCCAGCTCCTTGAAATAGGCGGTGACCTGGTCGGCGGGGACCGGGGTGCCGCCTTCGCCCGCGATCAGCGTGGTGACGCCGGTGCGCAGCTTGTTTTCGGCGATGCCGTTGGTGCGCAGCACGCGGCCCGACTGGTCCATCACGTCGATCCAGCCGGGGGAGACGTAGCGGCCGCGCGCATCCACCTCCTGCTTGCCCTTGCCGACGACCTTGCCGATCCGGGCGATGCGCCCGTCCTTGATCGCGACATCGGCCGACACCCAGGGATTGCCCGCGCCGTCGAGGACGCGGCCACCCCGGATGACGATGTCATAGTCGGGTGCCGGTTCCTGCCCCTGTACCGGTGCGATCACCATGCTGGCCGCGGCGGCCGCGGCGAAAATGTGCAGCTTCATGCACCACTCCCCTGTCCACGATTCGCACGTTCTCGAATCGCTACCGGAGTAGTGCTAGCGGCTGATTTTCATTTTGGAAAGTATTCTACTCAGCGAAACTTGCCGAGCCTATTCCGGCCGTGACCAGCGCGGTGCCGCGGTGTCGTTCGGCTCCTCGCCCTGCCGTGCCGCGGCCTCTGCGATCAGTTCGTCCTGCAGATGCTCCTCGCCCGATGCGCAGACGACCAGCATGACCGCCTCCTCATGGCCGGGCGCGACCAGATAGGCGTGGCCCATCGTGCTATCGATATAGACGCCTTCGCCCTCGTGCAGCGTCACCGGTTCGTAGAACTCGGTGTGGAGGATCGCCGCGCCCTCGACCACATAGGCGAATTCCTCGCCACTGTGCCGCACCAGGTCGCCGAATTCTTCCAGCGTCTTGGAGGTTACGCGTGCGTGGATCGGGATCATCCGGCGATGACGAAGCTCGCCGGAGAAGTAACTATACTCATAGTTCGGGGTGGTGATGCGGATCGCGCGGTCGAGCGTTGCCAGACTGCGCCGCCCAGTCACGACCGGCGCGCCCTTCTTGGGCGCGGGCTCCGCGAACAATGCCGTCAGCGGAATATTGAGCGAGCGCGCGAACTGCTGAAGCTTGTCATAGCTCAGCGTCAGCTTGTCGTTCTCGATCTTTGACAGCGTCGAGAGCGGGATGCCGACGGCATTGCTCATATCCGACAATTTCCATCCGCGCTCCTGGCGCAGGCGTTTGACGATGGTTCCAAGGCTTGGGGTCATTTGTCAGCTATTTATCACAGATTTGCGGATTTGAAATCGGTTCTGGCGAGGGGGTTGCGTCGGGAACGGAAGTTTCACCGTTCCCGCCCCGGCATGTCATTTTCTGTCTTGACGACATTCTCCAATACGAGAACAACTACCATCCCAGAAATATAGAGAGTCGCGGACAAGCGACTCCATTGCCGCTCAGGGGCACGGTTTTCACGAATCGAAAATAGGGGACACGCGATGGCGAACTTGACGGGTATGCGGCGCAGCATAAGGCGCCGGATCATGACGGGCGCTGCGCTCGGCCTCATTCTCCCGAACGTCGCCTGGGCGCAGGATGCAACCGAAGAAGAGCCGCAGGAAGTCATCGTCACCGGATCGCAGATCGCGCGCACCGGCTTCGACACGCCCACCCCGGTGACGGTGGTCGGCATCGCCGATCTCGATCGCGTCGCCGCACCCAATATCGCCGATGCGCTGAACCAATATCCCGCGCTCAAGCCCAGCGTCACGCCCGAGGCATCGACCAACCTCTCCAAGCTGTCGTCGGGCAATTACCTCGATCTGCGCGGCCTCACCTATCTGCGCACGCTGACCCTGCTCGACGGCAAGCGGCCGACGCCGTCCTCGCCGGAGGGCGTGGTCAACGTCAACAACATCCCCCAGGCGGTGATCTCGGGCGCTGAAGTCGTCACCGGCGGCGCCTCGGCTGCTTATGGTTCGGACGCGGTCGCCGGCGTCGTCAACTTCAAGATCGACCACAAGCTCGAAGGTGTGCGCGGCAACGCGCAATATGGCATCAGCGACTATGGCGACAACAAGAGCTATCTTGGCTCGATCGCCGCGGGCACCAAATTCGCGCAGGGCCGCGGCCACATTATCGTCGGCGGCGAGATCGCGGGCAGCAAGGGCATCCTCAACTATGGCGCGCGTGAATGGGGCGACTATGCCACCATCTCCAACCCCGCCAGCACGCCGACCAACACCGCGCCGACCTTCATCCTGGTCAACCAGCCGCGCACGTCGAACGCCTCCTATGGCGGCCTGATCAACAGCGCGACCGGCGCCAACGGCACCGCGCTGCTGCGCGGCATCCAGTTCCTGGGCAACGGCCAGACCGGTCCGTTCAACTACGGCACCAACCAGACGGCCAACTCGCACCAGGGCGGCGACGGCGTCTGCGGCATCTGCGACGCGGTGCTGAAGCAGCCGTACAAGCGCTGGGCCGCCTATGGCGCGAGCGAGTTCGAGTTCAACAATGCGGCCACGCTCTACGCCAGCTTCGGCTATGCGCGTTCGGACATCGAGAATGCGCCGTCGATCACCGCGAACGATCAGATCACGATCCAGCGCGACAACGTCTTCCTGCCCAGCTCGATCCGCACGGTGCTCAACGCCAATCCGGACATCACCAGCTTCGTGATGGGTCGCGCGATCAACGACTATGCCCGCGGCTACATCAACAAGATGAGCTGGAACTGGCAGGCGGTGGCGGGCCTGCGCGGCAAGATCGGCGGATCGTGGAGCTACGACGTCTCCTACACCTACGGCAAGGCGCGCGACTACACCAACTTTGCGGGTGCGCGCATTACCGCCAACTGGCGCAACGCGCTCGACGCGGTCGACAATCCCGCGACGCCGGGCGTGGTCGATCCGATCTGCCGCTCGACGATCACCAACCCCAATAATGGCTGCGTCCCGCTCAACCTGTTCGGCGTCGTGGCGCCGGGCACGCAACAGGCAGCGCTCGACTATATCACCGGCGATTCGATCCGCGACTGGCAGATGAAGCAGCAGACCGCGGACCTGATCGTGCGCGGTAACCTCTTCTCGTTGCCCGCCGGCACGGTCAGCTTCGCCGGTGGCGTCCACTGGCGCAAGTTCGAGGTCGATGTGCTGTCCGATCCGATCTCGGCGAGCCGCCCGGGTGGGGCGACCGTCTATCGCGTCGGCAACACCTTGCCCTTCTCGGGCGCCGAAGAGGTCAAGGAAGCGTTCGGCGAGTTGCTGATCCCGGTCCTCGCGGACAAGGCTTATGCCAAGAATCTCGAACTCAACCTGGCCGGGCGCATCACCGACTATGAGACCTCGGGTCAGGTCGAGACGTGGAAGGTGGGCATCAATTATGCGATGACCGATTTCCTGCGGTTCCGCGCCACCCGCTCGCGCGACATCCGCGCGCCGAACGTCCAGGAACTGTTCGCCGCCGGCCAGACGCTGATCTTCAACATCACCGACAGCGCGCGCGCGGACGAGATCTACGCGGTCTCGACCACGCAGGGCGGCAACCCGTTCCTGAAGCCCGAAAAGGCCGACACGCTGACCCTGGGCATGATCGTGTCGCCGACCCGCGACCTGCGCTTCTCGATCGACTATTACGACATCAAGATCGAAGGCGCGATCGCGGCGCTGACCGCGCAACAGATCGTCAATCGCTGCAATAATGGCGACCCCGGTTCCTGCGCGCTCGTCACGCGCGGCGCGGGGAGCGGAAGCACGCCGGGCCAGATCAGCGGCATCCTGCTCGCACCGGCGAACTTCCAGTCGATCATGACTGCGGGCATCGATTTCGAGGCCTCGTATCGTACTGATCTGTGGAATGGCAGCCTCGACCTGCGGGTGCTCGCCAACTACGTCAACAAGCTCGAACTGGTCGGCGATGGCGGCGTGCGGACGATCCTCGCCGGAACGCTCTCGCAGACTTTCGTTGACGGCGTGAACGGCTCGCCCAATCTGCGCGTCACCAGCTCGGCAAGCTACAGCACCGATGGCTGGCGCGCGAACCTCACCGGCCGCTGGGTCGGTGGCGGTCTCATCACCCGCGATACCACGATCACCAAGCCGTTCGGTACGCCGATCAGCGACAAGATGAACGGCAAGGGCCGTTTCTATCTCGACCTGTCGGGTGAGGTGACGCTGTTCCGGCCGACCGGCGGCAAGAGCAAGGTCGCGGCCTATGGCTCGATCCTCAATCTGCTCAACACCGATCCGCCGGTCCTGGGTTACGATTGGGCGACCGCACGGCATCTCTACGACGTGATCGGGCGGCAGTTTACAGCGGGGCTCCGCTTCAGCTTCTGATCAAGACGACAATGACAATCGAATGGGGAGACAGGGTGTGCGTATGAGCTTGCTGAAAGGCCGAGTATTGGTTTCCCTTTCGGTGCTGTGTCTTGCCGCACCGCCTTTGATCCCCGCCGCCGGCGCCCAGGCCTCACCGGCGCCGGCGGCAACTGCCGCGAAGCTTGAATCCGCCTTTGCCCTGCTCGCCAAACAGACCGACGGCACCGTCGGCGTGGCGGTGCAGCGCATCGGCGGCGGGCCGGTCTACACGCTCAACGCCGGCCAGACCTTCCCGATGGCCAGCACCTTCAAGATCGCCGTCGCGGGTGCGGTGCTGAACCGGATCGACAAGGGCGAGCTTAAGCTGGACACGATGGTCACCGTCGATCCGGCGGTGTGGGTCCAGTCGGCCGGGATCACCGAGCAGATGAAGCATCCCGGCGTCGCGCTGTCGGTGCATAATCTGCTCGAGCTGATGCTGACGCGCAGCGACAATACCGCCACCGATGTGATGGTCACCCAGGCGGGCGGCCCGGCAGCGGTCACCGCCTGGCTGCGCAAGGTCGGCGTCACCAGCGGCCAGCGTGTCGATGCCGATACCGCACGACTGATCTACCGTGCACTCGACATCACCCCGGGGCCGGGCAGCTTCAAGGACAATATCGAACGCGCCTTTGCCGCCGATCCGTCGAAGCGCGACATGGACCAGAAGCGCACCCCCAACATCCCGTTCAACAACGATCCGCGCGATGCCTCGACGCCCGAGGCGATGGTCCAGCTGCTCGCCGTTATCCAGTCGGGCAAGGCGTTGAGCGCATCGAGCACCAAGGTGCTGATCGAAATCATGGAGCGCTGCATCACGGGTGAGAAGCGGTTGAAGGGTCTGCTGCCCCAGGGCACCGTCGTCGCGCACAAGACCGGCACGCTGATGAGCATCGCCAATGATGTCGGCATCGTGACGATGCCCGATGGCAGCAAGTTCGCGATCGCGGCGTTCGTGAAGAGCGATACCAAGGGGATCGACACGCAGGAGCGCGTGATCGCTGAGGTCGCCCGAACCGCCTACGACCATTATCTGCTGGGCGGACAATAATGCGCTCTTTGATGGTCGCGGCGCTGGTTTGCGCCGCACCCGCCGCCGCTCAGCCTGCTGAGCTGGCGGCGGTTACGCGTTCGGTCGAGTCCGCTGCGCAGGTCGAGCTGGCGGACAAGGAAATCCCGTCGATCGCCGTTGCGCTGATCGATCGCAGCGGTGTCGTCTGGTCGCGCGCCTGGGGCAAGGCCGATGCCGACGGCAAAGTGCCGGCGACGCCGGCGACGCTCTATCGCGCCGGATCGGTCAGCAAGCTGTTCACCGATGTCGCGGTGATGCGGCTGGTCGAACAGGGCAAGCTCGATCTCGACGCGCCGGTGACGCGCTATCTGCCCGATTTCCGCCCACAGAACCCGTTCGGCGGCGCGATCACCTTGCGCCAGCTGATGACGCATCGCAGCGGCCTGGTGCGTGAAGCGCCGCGTGGCCATTATTTCGACAGCGAAGCCAAGGGGCAGGCCGACGCGGTCGCCAGCCTCAATTCGACCCGTCTGGTCGCCGCGCCCGGCGCGATCACCAAATATTCGAACGCCGGTATCGCGGTGGTGGGCGAAGTCGTCGCCCGCGTCACCGGCAAACCCTATGCGCAGGCGGTCACCGACCTGGTGCTGCGCCCGCTCGGCATGAGCGCGAGCGGGTTCGCGCTTGGCGCGGTGAAGGGGCCGGTCGCCTATTCGCAGATGAACAGCTTCGACGGCGGGCGCTGGGCCGCGCCGCCGCTCGAACTCGGCACGCCCGCCGCGGGCAGCCTCTACACCGACACCGCCGATCTCGGCGCCTTTGCTCGCGCGATGCTCAATGGCGGCGGGGCGGTGCTGAAGCCTGCGACCCTCGCCGAGATGTGGCGCGAACAATATGGCAAGACCGGCCAGCGCAGCTTCGGGCTCGGCTTTGGTCTCGGCACGCTCGATGGCCAGCGCACCGTCGGCCATGGCGGCGCGGTCTATGGCCATGTCACCAGCCTGCAGATGATGCCCGATGCAGGGATCGGCGTGGTCGTCTTCGCGACGGTCGATGCCGGCAACACCGCACAGCGGATCGGCGTCCACGCGTTGCGCAACTGGCTCGCCGCGCGCGAGGGCAGGGCGTCGCCCGGCTGGCAACGCAGCACCGCGATCACCGGCGCGGATGCCATTCGCCTCAGCGGCCGGTTCGAGAATGGCGGCGACAGCCTCAACCTGCGCGTGTTCGAAGGCCGGTTGGTGCTCGACGCGCCCGAACTGGCGGGTGAGCTGCGCCGGATCGGTGACCGCTATGTCCTCGACGATGCGCAACTGTGGCGCGAGGGCGTCGCGGTCGCGCCCGATGCGAGCTGGGTCGAACTCGACGGTCGTCGCTTCACTCGTGCGCAATGGCGCCGCCCGCCGCCGCCGAACGCCGAGCTTGCCGGGCTGATCGGCGAATATGGCTGGGACTATAATGTACTGCGCCTCTACGAGCGCGACGGCAAACCCTATGTCCGTGTCGAATGGGTCGACTGGCTTCCGCTCACCCGAGTGTCTGCGGATCACTATGCCTTCCCCAAGGATCATGGGCTCTACCCGCTCGAGGCGCTGACCTTCGAACGCGATGCCGCCGGTAATGTCGTGGCAGCCAAATTGGGCGATATCCGCTTCCCGCGCCGCGACTTCGGAGCCGAGGGTGAAGCAGCGATCCGCAAGGTGATGGCGACCGGCGGGATCGACACGGTGCGCGAAGGCGCGCGCCGCGCAACCCCGCCGGTCGAGACCGGGAAGGTCAAGTCCGATCTGGTCGCGGTCCAGTCGCTCGATCCGGCGATCCGGCTCGACGTTCGCTATGCCGCGACCAACAACTTCCTCGGCCAGCAGATCTACGAACGGCCGGGCGCGTTCCTTCAGCGTCCCGCAGCGGAGGCGATGGCGCGGATCAACAAGGCGCTGGCGCCGCAGGGCTTCGGCCTGCTGGTCCACGATGCCTATCGTCCCTGGTACGTCACCAAGATGTTCTGGGACGCGACCCCGCCGGCCAGCCGCATCTTCGTCGCCGATCCCAGCCAGGGGTCGCGCCACAATCGCGGCGCGGCGGTCGATTTGACGATGGTCGATCTGGCGAGCGGCAAGCCGATGATCACCACCGGCCGCTACGACGAGATGTCGAGCCGGTCCTATACCAACTATGTCGGCGGCAGCGACGAGCAGCGGTGGCTGCGCGAGGTGCTGCGCCGCGCGATGGAAGCCGACGGCTTCACCGTTTACCCGCAGGAATGGTGGCATTTCGACCGGGATGGGTGGCAGCAATATCCGATCGGCAATCGCAGTTTCGAGGAGCTTGAGAAGTGAGTGCCGTTTCTACGATCAACCGTTATTTGCTCCCCGGATTCGCCTTCAAGGCGGTCGTAATCGGTGGTGGCTATGCCACCGGACGTGAACTGGTCGAATTCTTCATGCCCACCGGCCCGGTCGGCGGGATGTGGGGAATGCTGCTGGCGATGGTGATGTGGAGCGTGATCTGCGCGATCACCTTCCGCTTCGCCTATGCGGTCGGCGCGACCGATTATCAGAGCTTCTTTCGCCCCTTGCTCGGGCGCTTCGATGTCGCGTTCGAGATCATCTATTTCGGCTTCCTGATCCTGGTGCTGTCGGTGTTCGGATCGGCGGCGGGGGCGATCGGTGCGGCGATGTTCGGGCTGCCGCACATTATCGGCACGCTCGCGCTCGTCGCATCGGTGCTTGTGGTGTGCGCGGCCGGGCAGAGCGCGGCCGAGGCGGTGTTCAAATATGTCTCGATCCTGCTTTACGGCGTCTATGCGATCTTCCTGGTGATGGTGCTGTGGCAGTTCACGCCGCAGATCCGTGCGGGCTTCGCGATGCCGGTGCCGACCACGGGCTGGTTCATGGGCGGGGTCACCTATGCCTCGTACAATGTCATCGGCGCGGTGCTGATTTTGCCGGTGCTGCGGCATCTGCGCAGCGGGCGTGACGCGGTGGTGTCGGGGTTGCTCGCCGGGCCGCTGGCGATGGCGCCGGCGATCGCCTTCTTCGTCTGCCTCGTCGGCTTCTATCCCGGCATCGTGAACGAGGAACTGCCGTCGAATTACGTGCTGGATGCGCTCGGCAGCCCGCTCTTCCACCTCGCCTTCCAGGCAATGGTATTCGCTGCACTACTCGAATGCAGCGTAGGCTTCGTCCAAGCCTTCAACGCGCGGATCGATGCCGCCTATCAGCGGCGCGGCAAGGCGATGCCGCAATCGGTGCGCATCGCTGTGCCTGCAGCGGTGACGATCGGATCGGTGTTCATCGCCAGCGCCATCGGCCTCGTTGCGCTGATCGCCAACGGCTATCGCGCGATGGCGATCGCGACGCTGATCGTCTTCGTGCTCCCGCTGCTGACGATCGGCGTCTGGCGGCTGTGGCGCGGGCGCGACGCCGCGCAAGCCTGACCACACTCCATTGAGGACAACCGGCCGCGCGCAGCATCCCTGCGCGCGGCCTTATTCCATAGCTTTGCACTATACATTCGCCAAAGCTTGATACTGGTCACCCCGCCGCACCACCCGCCAACCTGTCCCGACAAACGAACGACCCCATGAACGGGGCGATCCGGGAGAGGCGGCCGGCAACGCACGCAAAGGGGTGGGGATGATTCAGACGATCGAACGAATTGGTAGTAGGCGCGCGCTGGCGGCCGGCATGACGAGCGCTGCACTGCTCGCGAGCGCCGGGGCTCATGCACAGTCGAACGACGATACTGCGCCGCGCGGCGAGGCCGAGCCACCCGAGGTGGTCGTGACCGGATCGCAGGTCGCGCGCAGCGGCTTCGTTTCGCCGACACCGCTGACGACGCTGTCGAGCGAGCAGATCGAGCGCACCGGCGTCGACAATATCGGCGATGCGCTCAACCAGCTTCCCGCCCTGCGCGCGACGCTGACGCCCAGCAGCGCGACGAACCTGTTCAGCATGACCGGCGGTAATTTCCTCGACCTGCGGGGCCTTGGCGCGGTGCGCACGCTGACCCTGGTCGACGGCAAGCGCTACGTCCCCACCAACCCGTCGGGGATCGTCAACACCAACGTCATCCCGCAGGCGATGATCGCATCGACCGACATCGTCACCGGCGGCGCGTCGGCGGCCTATGGATCGGACGCGGTGGCGGGCGTGGTCAATCTGCGCCTGCGCCCCAATCTTCAGGGCGTGACAGGGAGCCTCCAGGGCTCGATCACCGACCACAATGACAATCGCCGCTACCGCTTGTCGGTCGCCTGGGGTGAGACCTTCGCTGGAGGCCGGGGCAAGATCCTGATCGGCGCCGAGATCGCGGAGGCGAGCGGAATTGACCGGCTCGACAGCCGCGACTGGGGCGATAGCCCCAACACTATCCTCAACCCTGACTGGACCGCGACCAACGGCCTGCCGCGCTTCCTGATCGTCAGCGACGCGCGCAACGCCAACGCCTCCTATGGCGGCGTGATCAACTCGCCCACTCGGCTACGCGGCATCCAGTTTGGCCCGGGCGGCGCACCGATGCCCTTCACCTATGGGACACTGGTCACGGCCGCTGCAATGAAGGGCGGCGACGGGGTGAAGATGGGCGGCGACCTCGTCCTCGCCTCGCCGGTCAAGCGCCACAGTGAATATGGCCGGATCAGCTACGAGCTGACCAGCGACATCACCGCCTGGGCCGAGTTCGGCTATGCCCGGACCGACGTGGTCAATGACAGCCTGCTCGGCAACGACCAGATCACGATCCGCCGCGACAATGCCTATCTGCCCGCGTCGATCCGGCAGGAGATGGTTGCGAACAACATCGCGAGCTTCGTGATGGGTCGCAGCCTGATCGACTATGCGCGTGGGCAGGTCGACATCACGACGCGCACTTGGCAGGGGCTGGTCGGCTTCAAGGGCAAGCTTGGCGGCGGCTGGTCGTTCGAGACGTCGTTCGCCTCGGGCCGCACCCGGAACAACCTGCTCTCGCCCGGCAACCGCATCACTTCGCGCTGGACGCTGGCGCTCGACGCTGTGGTCAATCCCGCGACCAACACGATCGTCTGCCGTTCGACGCTGACCGACCCGACCAATGGCTGCGTACCGCTCAACTTGTTCGGGGTCGGATCGGCGTCGGAAGAGGCCAAGGCGTGGATCACCGGCACCGGGCGGCGCGACTGGGACATCCGTCAGCAAGTCGCGGACCTGACCTTGCGCGGCAATCCCTTCTCGACCTGGGCCGGCCCGGTCTCGATCGCGTTCGGCGGCCTCTATCGCCGCCAGAGCGTCGTCGTCACCTCGGACGAACTGTCGCAGGCACAGGCGTTCCGCGTCGGCAACTCGCTGCCCTGGGACGGCGAATTGACGGTGAAGGAAGGCTTTGCGGAAGCGCTGGTACCGCTCGCGAGTAATTCCGGATGGGTCAAGGATTTCGACCTGAGCCTGGGCGTCCGCTATGCCGACTACAGTACCGGCTTCGGCGCGACGACGTGGAAGCTCGGGGTCAACTACGCGATCGATGACTCGATCCGCCTGCGCATGACGCGTTCGCGCGACATCCGCGCGCCCAATCTCGATGAGCTGTTCGCAGGCGGCAGCGGGCTGATCCAGAGCATCACCGACCCGGTGCTCAACCAGACCTATTCGGTGACCAACCGGACGGGCGGCAATCGCGACCTCAAACCGGAGACAGCCGATACCTTCACCGCCGGGCTGGTATTCACACCGCAGTTCGTGCCCGGCTTCCAGCTTTCGGTCGACTACTACAATATCCGTCTCAACGACGCGATCGGGTCGCTCAACGCGGCGGCGACGGTGACGCGCTGCTACACCGATACGCCGCAGGTCTGTTCGCTTATCACGCGCGATGCGAACAATCGGATCACGATCGTGCGCACCGCGCCAGCGAACTTCCAGCGGGTCGAGACCGCGGGGGTCGATGTCGAACTCGCCTATCGCTTCGCGCTTAGCGGCGGACGAATGAACCTGCGCGGGCTGATCAGCTATACGGGCAAGCTCGACCTGGTCGATGGTGCGAGTGTCAGTCATTTTGCGGGCAGCACCGAGCAGAGCACGGTCAATGCGGTCGGCGGCGAGCCGCATTGGCGGTTCAACGGTTCGGCCGCCTATGTCGGCGAGCGCCATAAGCTCAGCCTCACCGGCCGCTATGTCGGCGGCGGCATCATCAGCGCCGAGAACGAGATCTCGAACTACACCGACAGGAAGACCGTCAACGGCCGGCTCTACCTAGACCTGTCGGGCGAAATTACCCTGCGCCAGCACCGCCGCAACCGCATCGCGCTGTTCGGGGCGATCCAGAACCTGATGGACACCGATCCGCCGATCACCGCGGTCAACGGCTATGGCACGACGCGCAGCCTCTACGACATGATGGGCCGGGTCTACACCGCCGGCGCCCGCTTCCGTTTCTGAAAGGACCCGCGATGAAGAAACTTGCAGCATGGATCGGGCTGGCGGCGGCGATTGCCGTCCCGGCGCGCGCCGATCAGGCGAGCGACACCGCGGCGATTCAGCCGATCATCGCCGATGCGAGGGGGCGGGACGCTCCGGGATGCGCGGTCGGCGTGTTCCGCGACGGCACGGAAACCTATGTCGTCGCGGGTTCGGCGGATCTGCGCACCAAACGCCCGATCGATCCCGATACCCTGTTCTATGCCGCCTCGATCTCGAAGCAGTTCACGATGCTCGCGATCGCTCAACTGGTGCAGGCGGGCAAGGTCTCGATGGACGACGATGTCCGCAAATGGATTCCCGAACTCAACTATATCGACAAGCCGATCACCGTCGCGATGCTGGCCTATCACACGGCCGGCATTCCCAACATCAACGTGCTCACCGCTGCTGCCGGGTACACCAACGTCGCCGATGCGAAGCGCGCCGACGCGCGCAAGGTGATTGCGCGCGAGCGTCGCACGCGTTTCACGCCGGGCTCGCGATTCGACTATTCCAACGGCGGCTATTTCCTGCTCTCGGAGATCGTCGCGCGCGCGAGCGGGGAGAGCTTCGCCGCGTACGTCACCCGCGCGATCCTCAAGCCGATGGGGATGACCCGGACGGTGGTGATGGACGATGCGCGCATCCCGGATGCGGTGCGCGCGCGCGGCTATACGCAGACCGGGGGGGGCTTTGCCGAGCGCGACAATTATCCGCTGTACGGCGGTGCAGGTGGAATGATGATCTCGGTCCGCGAGTTCGCGAAATACCACCACGACATCACCACCGGGCACAAGGTGTGGACCCCCGAAATCGCGCGCTTCATGACTTCGCCTGGCCGCTATGCCGACGGCCTCGAGATCGTCCGTCCGGGGATCGGCGCGCGCTATGCCGCCGGGCTGCAGGTGGGTGCGGACTGGGTCTATCACAGTGGCACTCAGCTCGGCTTCGGCAACATGTTCGCGGTGCTGCCGGGCGGGAGCATCGCCGTTGCGATGCTGTGCAACCGGGGCGAGGTGAAGCCGCTGGCGCGGATGGATGCGATCGTCCGCGCGATCGACGGGGGCAGGCTGCCGCCGGTCTCCAGCCGTTTGCCACTGCCTTCGAACGATCCGCGCTATACAACGCCGCCCGAACCGTCGGTACCCTGACGCCGATTAGCGCGGGCAGGCGCCCGGCGGTGGGGTGCGCGGGAGCGCGCGCCCTGCCGCCGCCCCGGTCGGCGCGCCATCCTCGACCGCGATCACGCCGTTGACGATTACCGTATCGATGCCCTTCGCGAACAGCGCCGGCTGCACATAGTCGGCGCGCGCCGCGTAACGTGCCGGATCGAACATCACGATATCGGCAAAGGCGCCGGCGCGCAGATGCCCGCGCCCCTCCAATCCGAACCGATCCGCCGCCAGCGTCGAGCTGCGCTCGATGAAATCACGCAGCGATATCGTCCTGCGCTCCTTCACATAGTGCGCGTATTTGCGCGCATAGGATCCGTACATACGCGGATGGCCTGCCGAAGCGTCCGATCCGCTCATCACCCAGGGGCGGCGCATGATCGCCTCGACCATCGCTTCATCCTGGCTGAACGAGACGACACGGAACTCGTCGCTACGCAGCAGCTCGATGGCGGCGTCGACTGGATCGATGCCACGCGCCTTGGCGATGTCGGCGAGTGTTCTGCCGCGCACATCCGCGCCGCCCGAGGTGATCAGCACCGCTTCCGCGCCACGGCGGCGGCGGAGATTTTCGCGCATCTCGGTGCGCAAGCGCGTCAGCGTTTCCGGTTCGCCGAAGCGGGCGAGCATTGCCTGGCGCCCGCCATCCTGTGCCCAGCGCGGCATGATCAGTGCCGACAGCCCGGTCGATGACGCGGCCCAGGGATATTGGTCGGCATGGACGGTCTGCCCGTCCGCTTGTGCCTGCTCGATCCGCGCGATCACCGTCGCACCAAGCTCGGGCAGCTTCTCGCCGGTCAGCTTGAGATGCGCGATATGCACCGGCACCGCGCCCTCGCGGCCGATGCGCAGCGCTTCGTCAATCGCCTTGATCAGGCCATCGTCGAAGCTCGCTTCGTTGCGCAGATGGGTATCGTAGAAGCCGCCGCGCTTGCCCGCCTCGCGTGCGAGCGCGATCACCTCGTCGGTCGCGGCAAAGCTCTGCGGCGCGTAGAACAGCCCCGCAGACAGCCCCATCGCACCCTTGCACATCGCGTCGGCGATGATGCGTCGCATCGCATCGACCTCACCCGGTGTCGCCGCGCGCGCGGCCTCGCCAACCACCCGAGTGCGGACCGGGCCGAAGCCCACATAGGTGGCGAAGTTGATTCCGACCGCACCCGCCCGCGCGCTCAACGTCTGCGCCACGTCGGTCCCGCCGCCACCGTCGTTGCCGATGAATGCGGTCGTCACGCCCTGCATCAGGAAGGGGAGTACCAGCCGCTGCACGGGATCCTCGCCGTGCAGCATTTCTTCGACATGCGCATGCGGGTCGATGAAGCCCGGTGCGACCACCAGCCCTTTTCCCTCGATCGTCCGCGCCGCGCGTCCTGGGGCCTTTGGTCCTACATAGACGATCCGGTCGCCGCGGATCGCGATCTCGCCCGTGAACGGCTCGGCTGACCCCGTGTAGATGGTGCCACCCCGGATCAGCAGGTCCGCGGACTCCGGCTCGGCCGCAGGTACGGAGCCGATCGCCAGTACCGCAAGCCCGAGGGCGGTTCCCGTGCGGAGCAGGAGTGCAAGGCGGCGTTGCATGGGCATTCTCCGTCAGCTTGTGCTTGGTTCCGCGTCGGTCCGCGTCTCGTTGCCGATCGCCCCCTCGGTCCGCGCGACGATCGTGCAGACGGTGAGGTTGGCGCAGGCGCTGGGCACGGTCCGCGTCATGTCGAGCAGTCGGTCGAACGGCAGGATAAAGCCGACGAGCAGGGCGGTCTGTTCGGGCGTCACCCCGACCGTCGGCAGCACCGCGGTCAGCATGAACAAGGATGCCGAGGGGATCGGCGCCGTGCCGAAGGCGGTAAGCGCGCCGACGAAGAGCAGGGTCAGGAAGACGCCTGCATCGATGTGCACGCCGAATGCCTGCAGCGCGAAGACACTGAGCAGGCCGACATACATCGCCGTACCGTCCTTGCCGATGCTGGCGCCGAGCGGGAGCGTCGTCGAGGCGATGGCGCGGTCGATCCTCAGCCGGTCGCAGGCGACGCGCAGCGCGACGGGCAGGGTTGCGGAGGATGAGGCGGTCGAAAAGGCGACCGCGAGCGCATCCGCGATGCTGCGAAAGAAGCGCGGCACCGACATGCCTGCGCCCCAGCGGATCAGCGGGGCGTGGACCAGCAGGATCTGCAGCAGCGAGGCGATTGCCACCGCCGCAGCGAGCAGGCCGATATGGGTGAACACCGTCAGGCCATTGGCTGCCACCGCGCCCGCGATCAGCGCGAACACGCCGAACGGCGTCACCTCCATCACGATGCGGATGACCTGGAACAGCACTGCCGACAGCGACTGGAGGAAGCCTGCGACCGGCTTGCCGGCGTCGCCCGCCGCGATCACACCGGCGCCGAGCAGGGTGGCAGCGAACAGGATCGCGAGCATGTCGCCCTCGACCATCGCCTGAAGGATGTTGAGCGGGATGATGCCGACCAACTGCTCATAGACGGTCTTGGCTGCACCCAACTCGCGCGGGGCAGCGCCGCCGACATTGGCACCGACGCCTGGCTCCAGCAGCATGCCGATCGTCATGCCGATCGCGACCGCCGCGGCGGTGGTCAGCGCGAACAGGCCGACGGTACGCAGCCCCACTGATCCCAGCTTGCGTGTGTCGCCCAGTGCGGTGATGCCCGACGCGATGCTGATGAACACGATCGGCACGACCAGCATGCGGATCAGCCGGACGAACAGCTCGCCCAGGATCGCGACTTTGGGCGCAGCCGCCGGCCAGATCAGCGCGAGCAACAGGCCCAGGACCATGCCGACGACAACTCGCTTCCACAGCGCGGTGGCGAACCATGCGTGCACCAGCTTCATGCGCGGCGCCCTTTCTTGGCTGTGCGTGTCGTCATCTTGTGGGCACTTTCATGTCGGGGTTGAGGTTAGCCAGCGGGGCGTCGGGCACGTCATATGATGCACGACGCCATCCATAGGCCGGGGCTATAGTCGTTCGACCTTGCTGGCCAGCAGGTCGATAAAGGCGCTGGCCAGCATCGAGGGAGGTTTGCTTTCGAGATGCATGACATGCAGCCCGAAGGTGATCGGCGGCTGGATCGGGCGAAAGGCGATGCCGTCGCCCGCCAGCGCGTTGGCGGTGAAATTGTCGGTGATCGTCACCCCTGCACCCGCACGTACCATCGCCGCGGACAGGTAGAAGGTCCGCGCCGAGCTGATCTCGTGCGGCTCGACTCCGGCGCGCTCCAGTTCGGTGTAGAGCAATTGCCCGAAGGGGCTGGACGGACGTGAGCCGATAAAGGGGCGACCCTCCAGCCAGCTTAGCGGCAGCCGCGCTGGCGCGTTCGGCAGATCGACTTCGCGATAGAGGATGACCAGCTCGCCCTCGCCGATCGGGCGGCTGGAGACGGGTGAGTGCGGCGGCACCTGATTGCCGATCGCGATGTCGGTCTCGCGCTCATACAGCGCGCGGACGATCTCCTGGTGGTGGACGACCTCAAGTTCGAAGGTGACGTCGCTGTGCTTCTGGAGGAACTCTGCCGCGGCCTCGGGCAGCACCTTCAGGCCGAGTGCGGGCAGCGCCGCGACGCGCAGCGTGCCGACCCGGCCGTGGCGCAGATTGTTGCCCGCCTTCTTGAGCGCATGCACGCGGTCCTGGATCTCCGCGACTTCGCCGAACAGCGCATGCGCATCGGCGGTCGGCACCAGCCGCCCCTTCACTCGGTTGAACAGCGGAAAGCCGATCACGGATTCGGTGTGCTTGAGGATATTGCTGACCGAGGGCTGCGAGATGTTGAGCGCGTTCGCGGCGGCGCTCACTGAACCGTTGGTGTAGACGGCGTGAAAGATCTCGATCTGGCGGAAGTTCATCGCGCGTTGTCGGCCTTGCGCGTCGCCGAAGAAGTGTCGATCAACTCTTTCGCCGCCCCGCCCGTTTGAGTTCCGCACAGTAGAACGAAAGGCGCCGCCG
The DNA here is from genome assembly GCA_964407945.1 of uncultured Stakelama sp. Taxonomy (GTDB): domain Bacteria; phylum Pseudomonadota; class Alphaproteobacteria; order Sphingomonadales; family Sphingomonadaceae; genus Sphingomonas. Next base: position 18,191 of record CAYOXO010000003.1, on the reverse strand, counting down.
CAGGCAAGGCCGCCCGCATCGCCTACATGATCGAATTCGACCGAACGGCATAGCCCGGGGCTATGGCCCGACCTGCTATTTTCTATTGGCGAAACCTGCGCTTTCCCGTTCAACCCGGACATCTTTCGGGGAACCCAATTACCTATGAGCAAGCCGCCCTATCTGCTGTACATCGCCCAGGCGACCGATCCGATTTCCGCCAAGACGGCGCGTGGGATTGCGGTGTGGCGGCCCGAATGGGCGGTGGGCCAGGTGCGCTCGCCCGGCTCGCCGATCGACCTGGGCGTGCCTGACCTGGGTTTTGCCGAAGCGGTGGCCGCAGGCGCGCGGACGATGGTGATCGGCGTCGCGAACGCCGGCGGCGTGATGGCGCCTGCGACGGTCGCCGACGTGATCGCGGCGATGGAAGCCGGCCTCGATATCGCGAGCGGGCTACACGAACGCCTGTCCGACCAGCCGCAGATCGCCGCGCGCGCGGCCGAGCTCGGCCGGACCCTATGGGACGTGCGCGAGCCGCCCCGGGACCTGAAAGTCGGCACCGGTGCCCCGCGTGCGGGCAAGCGCCTGCTCACCGTCGGCACCGATTGCTCGGTGGGCAAGATGTACACGACGCTGGCGCTGGAGCGCGAGATGCGCGCGCGCGGCATCGCCGCGGATTTCCGCGGGACCGGCCAGACCGGCATCCTGATCGCGGGTTCGGGTATGCCGGTCGATGCGGTGGTCGCCGACTTCATCTCGGGCTCGGTCGAGCAACTCTCGCCTGCGCGCGACGACGGCGGCTGGGACGTGATCGAGGGGCAGGGGTCGCTGTTCCACCCGAGCTATGCCGGCGTGTCGCTGGGTCTGTTGCACGGTGCGCAGGCTGATGCGCTGGTTCTCTGCCATGAAGCCGGCCGTACGATCATGCGCCACATGAAGACGCACGCCGTGCCCGACCTCAAAACCTGCCTTGAGCGAAATCTGGAGGCAGCGCGCCTGACCAACCCCGATGTGATCGCGGTGGGCATCGCCCTCAACACGCAGGGACTCGACGACGCGGCCGCCATCGCCGCGTGCAAGGCTGCCGAGGAAGCGCTGGGCCTGCCCTGCGCCGATCCGGTCCGGCATGGCGTGGGACGCATCGTCGATCGGCTCGGCCAATGCTTCGAACTGTAACCACGGGCGTCGAGCAGCGCGCGCTCCACACGCCCTTCCGCATTTCGCGTGGGACGCGCACCGCGATCGATCTCGCGGTGGTGACGATCGCGCGGGACGGCGTCGTCGGCCGGGGAGAGGGATCGGTCACGGCGCGCTATGGCGAGAGCGTCGAGAGTGTGGCGGAGCAACTTCGTGCGATTGAGGACGCGATCGCCCAAGGGGCCGGACGCGACGATCTGCGCGCGCTGATGCCGGCGGGATCGGCGCGCAATGCCGTGGACTGCGCGCTCTGGGATATCGAGGCGAAGCTCGGCACCGTCGCGCCGCCGGTCGCAATCCGGCCGGTCCACACCGCGCTGACCCTGGGCATCGATACGCCCGAAGCCATGGCCGCCGCCGCGCGAAAAATTCGTGGCGCGGCGATCGTCAAGGTCAAGGTCGACGGCAATGAGCCGGAGGCGTGCCTGCGCGCGATCCGTCCCGAAGTACCGGGATCGCGACTGGTGGTCGATGCGAACGAGGCGTGGACGATGGCTCAGGTCGAGGCGCTCCAGCCGATGCTGGCCGAGCTTGAAGTCGAGTTTCTCGAACAGCCCCTGCCCGCCGCGGAGGACGCAGCGCTTGAAGGGTTCCGGGGCCTGGTGCCCACCTGTGCGGACGAATCCTGTCACGTCACCACCGATCTCGAACGGCTCGCGTCGCGCTATCAGATGGTCAACATCAAGCTCGATAAGACGGGTGGGCTTACCGAGGCGCTGGATCTCCTTGCCGGCGCCCGCTCGCGTGGCCTTGGCGTGATGGTTGGCTGCATGATCTCGACATCGCTTGCGATCGCCGCCGCATTCCGCGTCGCGGTGCAGGCTGATTGCGCCGATCTCGACGGGCCGCTGTGGCTTGCGGAAGACCGGCCTGGTGGCATCCGCATGGGTGAGCATGGCCTGATGTATCCGCCTGAACCGGGTTTCTGGGGCCACTGAGGCCCGTAGATTGCGGACGATCTTGTGCTGTGCTGCGGCATGTTTTGGCGCGCCGGTTTCGTTGGAGCGAGGACGGGCATGCGGCTGGCTGAAGCTGCCCGCTTGTCCGGAAAACTACCATAACCTGCAGCTATATCTGGACGAAAGATTTGTTCTAGATTTGTGACACATATCACATGGATGTTGCGTCGCGACATAATCGGGGGACAGAGTATGACGCTTGCAACGTATCGCATCCGGGGGAGCGTCGTGCGACGCTCGCGTTTCCTGCTCCTTGCAAGCGTCTTCGCAGTCTCCGCCCAGCCGGCATTCGCGCAGAGCGACCCGGCTCAGGAAGTGGAAGAGGAAGTCGTCGTTACCGGATCGCTGGTCGAACGCAGCGGCTTCGACACGCCAACCCCGGTGACGGTGATCGGCATGGACGCGATCGAGCGGGTCGCTGCTCCCAGCATTGCCGATGTGATCAACCAGATGCCGTCGCTTCGCCCATCGCTCACTCCCACCAGCGCGGTGAATGCGGGCGGCAGCACCCAGACCGGCGGCAACTTTCTCGACCTGCGGGGCCTGGGCTATGCCCGCACGATGGTGCTGCTCGACGGCCGCCGCTACGTGCCGACCAACCCGACCGGCGCGGTCAGCATCAACAACATCCCCCAGGCACTGATCGACCGGGTCGACATCGTCACCGGCGGCGCATCGGCCGCCTATGGCGCGGATGCGGTGGCGGGTGTGGTCAACCTGCGCATCAATTCGAAGATGCGCGGCGTGCGCGCCACGCTTCAGGGCGGCGCGGCGGAAGAGGGCGACTATCGCCAGATCCTCGCATCGGTCGCTGCGGGCACCAAGGTGACCGATCGCCTTCACCTCGTCGTCGGTGGCGAATTCTCGGACAATAACGGCATCAACCGCCTGTTCGACCGCGACTGGAGCGCATGCGGCCCGGGCCTGCTCGCCAATCCGAATGTGGGTGGCCCAAGAGGCGAGGGCACACCCGAACAGCCGCGCTTCTTCGTCACCAAATGCGGCGTGCGCAGCAGCAATGCGACCTATGCGGGCGTGATTACCGGTGCCAACTTCACTCCCGGCAACGGTTCGGCGATCACGAGCATCGTCAATCTGCCTTCCTATCTGAAGGGCATCCAGTTCGCGAATGATGGGCGGGCAATCCCCTTTAATTTCGGGACTCAGGTGACCTCCGGGTCGATGCTCGGCGGCGATGGCCTCAACGGTGTGGCGGAGCAGGTCGGTGCGACGCCGATCACCCGCTACAGCGGCTTCGGACGCTTGACCTGGGAAGTGGGCAGCAGCTTCGAGCTGTTCGCCGAACTGTCCTATCACAAGTTCAACTCGGAACAGGACAATATCCCGTCCAGCTTCCAGTACACGCTCAGCTCGGACAATGTGTTCTTGCCCGCGGCGCTGCGCCAGACGATGATCGACAACAATGTGGCGTCGATCGTGGTGGGCAAGAACAACCTCGACCATGGGCGTGTCCGGACCCGGTTCGATACCGACACCCTCCAGGCCACGGTCGGGTTGAGCGGTGAGTTCGCGCCGGGTTGGAAGGTCGATGCCTATTATGGCTATGGCCGCAACTATACCGAAAATCACGCACGCAACGTCCGCGTCACGGGCAACTATACGCTGGCGATCGACGCGATCGACGATCCGCGCACGCCGGGCATCGTCGATCCGATCTGCCGTTCGACCATCGCCAATCCCGGCAATGGCTGTGTGCCGCTCAACCTGCTGGGCATCGTCAAGCCCGGCGACCCGGCCTTGCTCTATGTGAACGGCCAGACTCGTTTCACCAGCAATATCCGTCAGAACACGATCGCGGCGACGGTCCGCGGGAAGCCCTTCTCGACCTGGGCTGGGCCGGTCGCCTTCGCAATGGGCGCGGAATATCGCGATCAGGATCTGGCGGTGGACTATGACGCTCGCTCACAGACCCCTGCCTTTGGTGCGGCCAGCCTGCCCTATTCGGGGGAAGTGCACGTCAAGGAGCTGTTCGGCGAACTGATGGTGCCGCTGCTCAAGGATTCGTCGCTCGGCAGGCGGCTGAGCCTCGATCTGGCGGGTCGCATCACCGACTACAGCACCTCGGGCACGGTCAAGACGTGGAAGGCAGGACTCGACTATTCGATCACCGATTCCATCCGGCTGCGTGCCACCCGCTCGCGCGATATCCGTGCGCCTTCGCTGGCGGAACTGTTCCAGCGCAGCGGCAGCTCGAACCTCAGCATCACCGACTATGTGAAACCCGATCAGGGAGTGAGCTACCAGGTGATCGCACTGACCGCGGGCAATCCAAACCTCAAGCCTGAGATCGCGGATACCTTTACCGGCGGCTTGGTGCTGACGCCCACCTCGATCCCGGGCCTGCGCCTGTCGGTCGATTACTATGATATCAGCATCAAGCACGCGATCATCCAGGTCACGCCGGCGGCGATCGTGCAGCAATGCTATAGTACCAACCCGGCGGCATGCGCCTTCATCACCCGCCCTGAAGGCGGCGGTCGTATCACACACGTCTTCAGCGGCCCGGTAAACCTCGCCAGCGCGATGACCCGCGGCATCGATTTCGAACTGCAATATTCGCTGCCCGTCGGCGCGGACAGGATCGCCTTCCAGACCCTGGTCAACTATCTCATCAAGACCGAGCTGGACGACGGTATCGCCAAGACGCGGCTCGACAACAGCATGGCGCAGCCTACCGTCGCGGCGCTGGGCGGCAACCCGCGCTGGAAAGCGAATGTGAATGCCAGCTACATCGCGGACGATTTCCGCTTCAGCGGCACCGCGCGCTATGTCGGTGGCGGCTATATCGACCGCACGATGACCGCCAAGGATCTCGACCAGCTGACGGTGAAGGGCCGGGTCTATTTCGACCTGTCGGGTGAGCTGACATTGTTCAAGCCGAAGGGCGAGGGGAGCAAGGTCGCGCTGTTCGCGGCGGTGCAGAACCTGCTCGACACCGATCCGCCGATCACCGGCGCGGGCGGCTATGGCACCACGCGCGGCCTGTTCGACACGATCGGCCGCCAGTTCATCGGCGGGGTTCGTCTGAACTTCTGATCGGAGCGGAATAGGGGAGAAATAGCATGAAGACCTGGTTGGCGATGGTTCCTCTGGTGGCGCTGGCGGCATTGCCGGCGAGCGCCGCCGACCCGGCTGCGCCCGCCCGTATCCGCGCTGCGCTTGGGGTGCCGGACGGGGCGCAGCCGGGGTGCGCGGTGGGCATCTTCCGCAACGGCAAGCCGGCCGAGTTGGTCAATGCCGGCCTGGCCGATGTCGCGACGGGCCGCGCGATCGGGAGCGACACCCAATTCTACGCGGCGTCGGTCTCGAAACAGTTCACCGCGGTGGCGGTGCTGCAGCTGGTCGCGGCGGGCAAGGTCGGGCTGGGCGACAGCGTCCGGAAGTATATCCCCGAGCTTGCGCCCTATGCCGACAAGGTGACGGTGCAGATGCTGCTCAACATGACGGGGGGCGTACGCGATTCACTCTCGCTGCTGGCGCTTGAGGGCTATGAGCGCATCTCCGGTCCGGACCGCAGGCAGGCGCTGCTCGGCGTCTATCGGCAGCAGGACGCCAAGTTCACGCCGGGCACGCAGTACGACTATAGCAATGGCGGCTATCTGCTGCTGTCGGAGGTGGTCGAGCGCGTCTCAGGCCAGCCCTTCGAGACCTATGTCAATGCGAAGGTGCTCAAGCCGGCCGGTATGACGCGCAGCTTCATGATGCTGGGTGCCCGCACGACCGACGCCAATGCCGCCAAGGGCTATGTCTCCAAGGACGGTAAGGTGACCGATGCCGACGAATATCCGCTGTTCGGCGGGTCGGGCGGGCTCATCACCACCGTCGCTGATCTTGCCAAATGGGATTACGACATCGACACCGGGCACAAGGTGTGGACCCCGCAGATCAGCAAATGGATGGCGGAGCCGGGCAGATTCCTGAACGGTGCGCCCGCGATCCGCGCGGGGCGCGGTATCGCCTATGGCAATGCGCTGCTGGTCGGGGACCACTGGTTCCACCACACCGGCGGAGCGGTGGGGTTCAAGACACTCTATGGCCATCTGCGCGAGAAGCGTTTGGGCATCGCCCTGCTCTGCAACAATGGTGCGGTCGATCCGGCGCCGCATGCGGACAAGGTGATCGCCGCACTGAATGAGGGGCTTCCCGCGATCGGCGAGCCGAGCGCGGACGGCAGCGCGCTCAACGGCGCCTATCGCAACCCCAATCTCGCCGCGACCTATTGGGTTGAGGCGAAGGGGGATGCGCTATCCCTCACGATCCAGCGTGCCGACGGCACCCGTGTCCCGCCCAAGACACTCAAGCGGACGCCCGAGGGCGCGTTCAAGGGCGAGATGTTCACGCTCAGCCCCGATGACGACGCCCGCGGCTTCACGCTCGAAATCCCGCGCGTCACGCTTCACTTCAGCCGGACCAACTGACCATGAACAAAGCTCTTCTGCTCGCCGCTGTGGCTGCGTTTCCCGGTGCCACGGCGGCCCCCGCGTCCGCGCCTCAGACGACCGTGATCGCCGGCGGCATCATCTATGACGGTAGCTCTGCCACGCCCGTCACCGGTGATGTCGTCGTTATCGGCGACAAGATCGTCTCTGTGGGGCCGGGCGCGGGGAAGAAATATCCCGGTGCGAAGCGGATCGATGCCAGGGGGCTGGTCGTCTCTCCGGGTTTCATCGATCCGCATACTCATGCTGATGCCTTGATCTGGGGCAAGACCCCGCAGGAGCGGCTGGTCGAGCCGTGGCTGACTCAGGGGGTGACGACAATCTTCACCGGCGTCGACGGCTATGGCCAGGGCACGGGCACGGTGAAGGCGCTACTCGACCACGCCGATACCGGCGGCATCGGGCCCAATATCGCGACGTTCGTGGGCTTTGGCGCGGTGCGGGTGAAGGTGCTCAAGAACGACGATCGCGAACCCAGCGCTGCCGAGCTCGACCAGATGAAGGCAATCACCGCACAGGGCATGTGCGAGGGCGCATTCGGTCTGTCCTCGGGGCTGTTCTACGCCCCCCAGAGCTTCTCCAAGACTCCCGAGGTGATCGCATTGGCGCGGGAAGCGGCAACGCGCGGCGGCATCTACGACACACATCAGCGCGACGAATCCTCATACTCGATCGGCCTCATGAACTCGGTCGCCGAAGCGATCGAGATCGGCCGCGCCGCAGGGCTTCCGGTCCATTTCGCGCATATCAAGGCGCTGGGCGCGGACGTCCATGGCAAGGCCGGAGAGATTGTCGCAGCGGTCGAGGCGGCGCGCGCCAGGGGCCAGAATGTTACTGCCGACCAATATCCCTATGAGGCGTCGGGCTCGAGCCTGGTCGCCTCGCTGGTCCCGCGCTGGGCGCAGGACGGCGGCGCGGCCGCGCTGGTCAAGCGGCTTGAGACGCCCGTCGATCGCGCGCGGATCGTCGCGGAGATGGGCCCCAATCTCGTTCGTCGCGGCGGTCCCAATGCGGTGCTGCTGCATGGGACGGCTCAACCCTGGGCGGGCAAGCGGCTCGATGTGGTGGCGGCCGAATGGAAGATCGACCCGGTTGAGGCGGCGGTCCGCATCATCCTCGCCGATCAGGGTCGCGGCTCGCCGATCGTCTCGTTCAACATGATCGAGCCCGACATCAAGCTGCTGATGCAGCAGCCCTGGGTGATGACCGGATCGGACGGATCGTCCGGGCATCCGCGCATGTACGGCACCTTCCCCACGAAATACGCCAAATACGTCGTCGCGGAGAGGACGATCGATCTCGCGACCTTCATCAATTCCAGCACCGGGCGCGCCGCGGACTTCTACAAGCTCGACCGGCGCGGGTATCTCAGGAAAGGCTATTTCGCCGATATCGTCGTGTTCGATCCGAAGACCTATCGTCCGCGCGCGACCTATCTCGAGCCTGCGGTGACCGCGGAAGGCGTGCGCACGCTGATCGTCAACGGTACGGCGGTGATCGCGGACGGCCAGCTGACCGGCAAGGCCGGGGGCAAGGCGATCCGCCATCGTGCAACCCCGGGGACTTGTCCGGGCTGAGTCATTCTACTGGTTCGCCAGCACTTCGCCGAGCAACGTCGCCATTCGCCGGTGATCGGCCAGCGAGGGATGCCCCTGGCAACCCGTGAGTTCGAAGCCCGTGACGCGCAACGTCCGCACACGGGTGCCGAGGGTGGGCTGGAGCCGGCCAGCGACTGCAGTGACCTCGGCGAAGAACAGATCGGCCCCGGTCAGGATGAAGCGCGCCTTGGGGTTTCGCGCCGCCAGTTCGGTGACGAACCCCACATAGCGATCGCGATAGGCGGTGCGCAGGGCTTCGGGGTCGCGCCACGCTTCGCCCGGCTTGATCGGCGTCGAGAAATCGTTGCCGCCGAGGCCGATCACGATGACCTCGGGCTTCCAGGTCGGATCGGCGGCGGCCATCGGTTCCGCGTCGCCGGGAATCGCACGGGGATAGAGCAGGGGGAGGTTCTGGTCCGGCACATTGCCGTCGTAATTGCGGACCACTCCGAAACCCGAATAGGCATGGATCCGATAGTCCGCCCCAATGGCGGATGCGACCAGCGGCCCGAACGCCTGGCGGGTATCGGTCAGTGCGTGCACTTGCTGCGGCGTGCACATGACACCGGGGGAGGTGTTGCCGTAGCCGACGGTGAAGCTATCCCCGATGAATTCGATCTGCCGCTTGCGCGGTTCGGGCGGAAGGGGGGTGCCGCCAGGCGCCTCGAAGCCGATGAAGCGGCTCGACCCGGACTGGCTTTCGGTCAGCTTCTCCAGTCGCACGCGATGTTCGCCTGGCGACAGGCCATCGATCACGACGTCCACGGCGCCCGGCGCGCGAAACACGCGATGCTCCTTGCCGTCGATCGAAAGGCGCAGATGGTCTGCCGCCGCATCGAAGCGTACCCGCACCGCGGTCCCACGGAAGCGCGCTTCGAAATAGACCCCTGGCCAGCCGAAGCTCTGGCTCCCGTCCGCCGCGGGAGCGGTGCGGCCGCCAATATGGACCGGCAGCGGTGCGGAGGGTTCGGCGGCGCCGAACAACAGTCCGGCGGCAAGGATCGCGATCATCTCAGTCCCTCAGGATATGATAGACGCCGGGCTGGGGGGAGACCACGCCGCGCGCGGCGGCGAGCAATCCGGCCTCATTGGCAAGGCCGGCCTCGGCCACCTCGACCCGGAACCGGCCGTGCAGCGCGCGCAGCGAACGGATGTTGTCGCCGCCGCCCAGCGCCGTGAGGATCGCGGCCGGAAGCGCATCGTCCGTCAGCGGAACAGGCGCCGGAACCGCCTGCGTGACCGGCGCCGCACCGCCGCCCAAGGCATTGCGGATCTCTTCGGCGACCAGATCGGCGATCGGGCCAAGCACGACCTGTGTCGCATTGGCGGACGGGCGGATGATGCCGCGTGCACCGAGTGCGGTCAGCGCCCCATCGTCGATGACATTCTGGTCGGCGACGATCAGCCGCAACCGGGTAGTGCAGGCATCGACGCTGGTCAGATTGGCGGCCCCGCCGAGCGCCTTGACGAACGCCTCGCCACGGACGCTTCCGACGGCCGCTTCGCCAGCAGCAGCAGCGGGTGCGGCGACGTCACCCTTCTCGCGTCCCGGCGTCGCCAGGTCGAGCTTGCGGATGAAGAAGCGGAACAGGCCATAGTAGATCAGTGCATAGGCGGCACCGACTGGCAGCAGCATCAACGGCTTGGACGAAAGCTTGAAATTCAGCACATAGTCGAACAGCCCCGCCGAGAAACCGAAGCCGAGCTTGATCCCCAGCACGTCCATCAGCGCCATCGAGATGCCGGTCAGCACCGCGTGGATCGCGTAGAGGAACGGAGCAAGGAACATGAAGGTGAATTCGATCGGCTCGGTGACGCCGGTCAGGAAGCTGGTGAAGGCAAGGCTGAACAACATGCCGCCGACGGCCTTGCGCCGCTCGGGCCGTGCCTCATGGTACATGGCAAGGCAGGCGGCGGGCAGGCCGAACATCATCACCGGGAAGAAGCCGGACATGAATGCCCCGGCGTTGGGGTCGCCTGCGAAGAAGCGGCCGAGATCGCCGGTCGCGCCGCCGAAATCGCCGACCAGGAACCACGCGACGTTGTTGAGGAGGTGGTGGAGGCCCGTGACGAGGAGCAGCCGGTTGAGTACGCCATAGACGAACATGCCGATGCCACCCGACTCGACTACCGCGTGGCTCGCCGCGTCGAGCGCGGAGCTGATATGCGCATAGCCGTAACCGACCAGTCCGGCGAGCAGCAGCCCGGCGATGCCCGCCGCGATCGGCACAAAGCGGCGGCCACCGAAAAAGGCGAGATATTCGGGAAGCGCGATGGTCGCGAACCGGTTGTAGAATTTGCCGCCGATCAGGCCCGAGATAATGCCGATCGGCACCTCGAGCCTGTCGATCTGCCCCGTCGCCCATGCCTGCGCAGCAACTTTGACGGCGGCCTCGGGAAGACCCGCGATGACCTCTGGCGGAGCGATCAGAAAGGTCTGCGCGCCGGTGGTCGTGACGAGATAGCAGGTAACACCGGCCAGAGCCGCGGCACCATTGCCGTCGCGCGCAAAGCCGACGGCTACACCAATCGCGAACAGGATGCCGAGATTGCCGAAGATCGCCGTGCCTGCCGCAGAAACAAAGGCGATGTCGAGCAGGTCGGGTTGACCAAGCCGCAGCAACAGGCCCGCGATCGGCAGCACCGCGATCGGCAGCATCAACGCCCGGCCGAGCGGCTGAAGCGTTTCGAGGATCTTTCTCATCGTGTCTTCTCCTCGAATGCGCGGGCCAGCGCCCGGACTTCGGCGGCGGAGTTGCACTGCAGCGCCTGTTCGGCATGGGCACGGGCATCGGCCAGCGTCAGGCCGCGCACGATCGCCTTGGCTTCGGCGACGAAGCCGGGAACGGTCGATAGCTCGGTCGCGCCCAAACCGATCAGGATCGGTACTGCGGCCGGATCGGAGGCGAGGCCGCCACATACACCGACCCAGCGCCCCTTGGCAGTGGCGCGGCGACAGGTTTCGGCGATCATGCGCAGCACGGCCGGGTGCATCGCATCCACGCCTGCTGCGACTGCCGGATTGCCGCGGTCCATCGCCAGCACATATTGGGTGAGGTCGTTGGTGCCGATCGACAGGAAGTCGGCCGCATCGGCCAACAGGTCGGCGGTGATCGCGGCTGCCGGCGTCTCGACCATCACGCCGACCTCGACCGGCGTTGCGACGCTCATCTCGCCGCGCAGGCGTTCGACCACCTCGCGCACCGCGCGCACCTCGGCGACGCTCGCCACCATCGGCAGCATGATGCGGCACTGGCCGGCGGGCTGGGTGCGCAGGATCGCGCGGATCTGGGTTTCGAGCAGGTCGCGATAGGCCAGCCCGACGCGGATGCCGCGCAAACCAAGCGCCGGATTCTCTTCCGCGTCGATCGGGATGTAAGCGGCGGGCTTGTCGCCGCCGACGTCGAGCAGGCGGACGATGATCGGCTTGCCGGGCAGTGCATCGGCAATGCCTTGATAGGCGGCGTGCTGCTCGTCCTCCGACGGCGCATCGTCGCGGTCGAGGAACAGGAACTCGCTACGTACCAGCCCCGATCCCTCAGCACCCTGCGCAGCGGCGGCCTTTGCATCCGCGACCGTCCCCAAATTGGCGAACAGCTCGATCCGCACGCCGTCGGCGGTGCGGCAGGTATCGGCAGCGGCGGCGCGGGCGGCCTGGCGGCGCGCGTCGCGCTTGGCGAGGCGCGCGGCGAAGGCATCGCGATCGGCCTGCGACGGATCGGGCGTGACATGCCCGGCCTCGGCGTCGAGCAGCAGTGGCGTACCGTCGCCGATCGTGTCGAGCGCGGCGCCCATCGCCACCAGCGCGGGCAGGCCCATGCCGGCGCACAGGATCGCGACGTGCGAGGTCGGCCCGCCGCGCGTAAGACAGATGCCCGCAGGCTTGCTCGCGGCGATCGCCACGAGCTGTGATGGAAGCAGGTCGTCGGCGACGAGGATCGCACCTGCCGGAACCGCATCGGCCTCCGCGGGCGTGCCAGTCAGCGCGCGCAGCACCTGCCGCTCGATATCGACCAGATCGTCGATCCGCTCGATCAGATGGGTGTTGCCGGTCGCCTTGAGCGCTGCGATCTGATCGTGGACCGAACCGCGCCAGGCAAAGCCTGCGCTGTTCCCCATGGTGATGCGCGCTTCGGCGCCGGCGATCAGTTCCGGATCGTCGAGCAGCGCAAGATGTGCACGCATCACCGATGCGACGCTTGCGTCCGCGCTGGCGGCGCGTGCCTCGATCTGGGCGCGAACCTCGCTCCGGGCAGTTTCGAGTGCGGCGCGCTCGACGGTGGTCCCCTTGCCCTCGCGCTCGACGGCAATTGCGGTCTGGCTCAGGCGTGCGGCGGGTCCCATCGCAAGCCCGGGGGATGCGATAACGCCGCCAATCTGCCCGGCCAGAAGCGTGGGGGCCGTGGGCACGGCGGCAACGGGCCTAACGGCGGTCGCGGCGCCCTCGCCCATGTCCGATCCCAGCAGCGCGACGATCGCCGCAAGCGCGGCTTCGGCATCATTGCCGCGCGCCTGTACCCGGATTTCGTCACCCAATCGCGTGCCGAGCGCGAGAAGCCCGACGGTGCTGCGCGCATCGCCGCGCTTGTCGCCGTTGAGCAGGTGGATTTCCGCCTCGAACTGGCGCGCACATTCGCCCAGCCGTGCGGCGGGGCGGGCGTGGATACCGTGCGGAAGGACCAGCGTAACCCGTTCCTCGATCACCGTGCCGTCGTCGGACCAGCGGCGGACTTCGGTACGTGCCGGAGCCAGCGCCATCAGCTCTTCATGTGCGCCAACCGCGCGTCCGGTGACACGACGGGTGATCGTGAATGCCTCGGCATTGGTCACAATGACCGGCGTGATCAGGCTGGTCGCCCCCAGCGCGACAGCATCCATGTCGAAGCGGATCAGCGGATCGCCGCGCGCGACACTGGTGCCGGCGGCGACGAGCGGAGTGAAGCCCCGGCCCTTAAGCGCGACCGTGTCGAGGCCGATATGGATCAGCACTTCGGCGCCTTCGGCGCTGCGCAGCGAGACCGCATGGCCCGATTCGTGGAGCGTCACCACTTCGCCATCGAACGGTGCGCACACCGTATCACCCAGCGGCTGGATCGCGACGCCGTCGCCCATCATCCGCTGGGCGAAGACCGGGTCCGGAACGCTGTCGAGCGGTGAGGCCCATCCCCGCAGCGGCGACGTGATAATCAGTACCATCCTTCCCCCGGCTCTATCTTGTTTATTGCGCCGCGCGGGCGAATTCTTCCGTGTCCGTCAGTCGCTCGCCGCCGATCCAGGTTCCGCGCGGCTGGAGCTTGTCGTCCAGCCAGACCCAGTCGGCGCGCTTGCCCGGTGCAAGTTCACCATGTGTTTCGAGCGACAGGAAATGCGCTGGTGTGGCGCTTGCCATCGTCGCGACCTCGGCGACGCTCAGCCCGGTCTCCGCAATGGTGTTGCGCAGCGCCGATGCCATGTCGAGATGGGTGCCGGCCAGCGTGCCGTCCTCGAACAGGCAGACACCGTCGCGAACCATGATCCGCTTGCCTTGAAGCATGAATTCGGTGTCGTCGGTGCCGACGCTGGGCATCGCGTCGGTGACCAGCATCAGCCGCTCGATTCCCTTTGCGCGCACCGCGAGACGGACCACGGCAGGGTGGAGGTGCGCGTCATCGACGATCATCCCGCAAAAGGCGCTGGAATCGAACGCCGCACCAACGGCGCCGGGATTGCGATGGTGCAGCGGCGACATCGCGTTGAACAGATGGGTGAACCCGGTCAGGCCGGCGCCGATCGCCCCCATCATCTCGTCATAGGTCGCGTTGGAGTGTCCCGCACTGACGATCACGCCATGCTCGACCAAGGTACGGATATCGGACTCGTCGCAGAGTTCCGGTGCCAGCGTCAGCATCACTCGGCCGCGACGCGGCGCCGTGAGCAGTGCCAGGGTGTCGGCGTCGAGCCGGCGGATTCGCCGCGCCTCATGGATGCCGCGCTTCACTTCGTTGATGAACGGTCCCTCGACGTGAATGCCGACCACGCCGGGCACGCCGTGATCAATCGCCGCATCGACCGCCGCCAGCGCCGCGGCGATCTGGTCGGGCGTATCGCTGATCAGCGTCGGCAGGAACGCGGTGGTACCGAACTGCGCGTGCGCCGCCCCGATCGCAGCAATGGCGCTCACATCGACCTGGTCGTTGAACAGCACCCCGCCGCCACCATTGACCTGGGTGTCGATGAAGCCCGGCAGCACCCAGCCGCCTTCGAGATCGATGGTGCGGTCGGCCTTGCCGCCGCTCGTCGGCGTGAGCGTTCCGATCATCCCGCTGGCGACGGTCACGTCTGCGCCGTCGAGCATCCCTTGCGGTGTGACGATCCGGCCGTTCTCCAGTCGAATCCTCATAGCGTTTCTGTAACCTTGTTGAGATGGGGCGGCGAATCGGGATTGCAGCCCCGGGCCAGCGACAACGCGTTGGCCATCTTGTAAAAGGTCTGGACGATCAGGATCGGCTCGATCGCCGGATGCGCGGCAAGGGCCGGAAGACCGGCGTCCGGCGCGGCCGGATCGGCGAGCAGGACTTCGGCGCCGCGGCTGCGAAACTCGGCAACGGTCTCGCGGACGCTTTCCCCGGCACGATCGCTGCTCGCGAAGGCGAGGACGTGGAACGCTTCGTCCACGATCGCCATCGGCCCGTGACGGACTTCGGCTGCGCTGAAGCACTCGGCGTGCAGCGCGCAGGTCTCCTTGAATTTGAGCGCAGCTTCCTGCGCCACTGCCAGGCCATAACCACGGCCCAGTACGAACAGGCTCGACGCATCGGTGAGCGCGGTCACCGCCGGCGACCAATCGAGCTCAAACGCCTGCTCCAGTCGCACGGGCAGGTCGGCGACCGCAGCCTGCAGCTCGGCATCCTCCGCCCATTCGGCAACCAGCGCGGCGATGGCGGCGAGCGAACAGATATAGGATTTGGTCGCCGCGACCGAGCGCTCCGGCCCTGCCTTCAGCGGGATCACCACGTCCGCAAGCGCTGCGAGCGGTGAGTCCTCGGCATTGACCATCGCCACGATGAACGCCCCGGCCTTGCGCTGGTGCTCGACCGTCGCGAGCAGGTCGGGGCTCTTGCCCGATTGCGAGATGGCGATGCACAGCCGGTTCCCCGGCGCTACCGGCGCATCATAGAGCGATGCCACGGAAAGCGCCGCGGAAGCGGTCGGAACGCCGATCAGCGTCTCGATCAGATATTTGGCATAGGTCGCGGCATGGTCCGACGAACCGCGGGCGCAGGTGACGACGGCGGCAGGCGGCGATGCCCGCAGCCGTGCGGCGACCTGCGCGATGGTGTCGCGATTCGCCGTCAGCATCCGCAACACCGCGGCGCCGGCTTCGGCTGCCTCACGCTCCATCAGCGTACCCAACTTCGCTTCGGCCGCGTTCGGCACCATTCCCGCATCTCTCCAAATCTGCCGGCCGGTAAGGCCAGTGCTTAAGTTGGTACTATATAGGTTATATTGGTCTCATCAAGATGTATGTTCGAATGGATCAGATTTTGATGATCCAGCCCTTGCGCCGCAGCCATTCCATCGCTGCCCAGATCAGGGCGAGGTAGATCAGCACCGGGATCAGCGAGGCCAGCGGATCGCCGATCGCCGCGCGGCTGGCCTGGAACGGGACGAGCAGCAGGTCCCAGGTGACGACGCTCGAGGTTACCTGGTGCAGCGTGTAGGCGGCGATGGCGTTGGCGCCGAAGGCCAGCATTGCGGTTGCGGCGATGCCCGGCGCGCGCCCTTCGCGGTCGAGTACATGATGCAGCACCGCCAGCGTCAGCACCGTGATACCCGCAGTCACCAGCACGAACGAGCTGGACCAGATGTCCTTGACGATGGGAAAGGCAAGGCTCCACGCGATGCCGGCGGCCAGCATGGCGGCGCCGACGGTCAGGAGCAGGCGCGTGCGTTGCCCTTCGCGCTTCAGCAGCAATTCGCCGATGGCGATCCCGATCAAGCCTTGGGCGATCGCCGGCAATGTACCGAGAATGCCTTCGGGATCATAGCCTTCCGGTCCCTTCACATAGAGGTGGTTGCCGAGCAGGACGCGATCGACCGATGCGACGAAATTATGTCCGCGTTGCCAGAGGTCGTTGGGCAGCCCGTCGAGCGCGGGGAGCAGGGTGAGCGGCCAATATCCGACCAGCAGCACTGCGATCAGCGCGAGCCGCAAGCGCGGCCCGGCGAACAGGAACAGCAGCGCGCAAGCGCCATAGACCAGCCCGATTCGCTGGAGCACGCCGAACAGCCGCCAGTCGCGCTCGCCGAAATCGGCGAACCAGTAGAGGTTGGAGAGGATGAAGCCGAGCAGCACCAATCGCGCGGTGCGGCTGAGGATCTGACTGGTGGGGGCGGCAGTGGCTGCGCGCTGCCGCAAGGAGAAGGGGATAGCGATCCCGACCATCGTAAGGAAGGCCGGGAACACCAGGTCCGCGAGCGTCAGCCCCTCCCACGACTTGTGCAACAGGATCGGCGCAACATCGGCTTGGGCCCCGTACTTCATGCCTGCCGCTGCGTTGACGAGGATCATCCCCGCCACCGTCAGGCCGCGCAACACATCCAATGAAATCAGGCGCATGACATCTCCCCCGTTCTGTCATCCAGTGCTGCGGAGCAATTTCATTGCGCCGACATAAATTTGCAATGGACAGACTGCTGAATTTGTAGTCTATTGGTAATAGTCCAATTGCGCAATTGGTCTCATAAAAGGCTGAGTGGAACGGCCTGGGGGTATTACAAGGAAGGGGATTGGGGGATGATCGGATCGACGATCAAGGCGGCTGGGGCGCGCCATAATCTGTTTCATGGAATTTGTGTCACCGCGCTTGCCAGCGCGATCGCGATGCCGGCGTCGGCGCAGGAAGTTGCCGCGCAGGCTGCGGCTGCCAGCGACGAGACGGTGACGGAGGATGTGGTCATCACCGGCGCCCGCCGGAACCTTGAATCGGCGCAGAACCGCAAGCGTAACGCCGACACAGTGGTCGATTCGATCACGGCCGAGGATATCGGCTCGTTCCCGGACAAGTCGGTTTCCGAAGCGCTCCAGCGTGTGCCCGGCATCACCGTCAACCGCTTTGCCGGCACCGACGACACGTCGCACTTCTCGGCCGAACCGTCCGGCGTCATCGTTCGCGGCCTCAATCAGGTCCGTTCGGAATTCAACGGCCGCGATACGTTCAGCGCGAATTCGTCGCGCGGGCTGAGCTGGCAGGATATTTCGCCCGAACTGCTCGGCGGGATCGACACCTACAAGAACCAGACCGCCGACCTGATCGAGGGCGGCATCGCCGGCACGGTCAATCTGCGCACGCGTCTGCCGTTCGACAGCAATGGCCGTCTGATCTCGCTTTCGGCCAAGCTCACCAATGGCGACATCGCCATGAAGACGACGCCGGAAATCTCCGGCATCATCTCTGATCGCTGGACGACGGGCATCGGTGAGATCGGCTTGATGGTCAACGGCGCCTATGCGCACGCGGTCACCGCGAGCCAGGGCGTCCAGTTCGATCGCATGGGCATCTTCAACGGCCTGTTCGGCGGCGGGAAGAAGTATATCCCCAGCGGTATCTTCATGCGCGAGAACGAATATGACCGGAAGCGCTACGGCGTTTCGGGTGCGTTCCAGTGGCGCTCGACCGATGAGAAGATGCAGCTCACCGGCCAGTATATGCGCTCGCAGTACAATAACAGCTGGAAGGAATACACGCTCGGGTCGAGCGCGTTCGACATCTACGGCCAGCCCAGCGACTTCATGGTCACCGATGCCTCGGTGCTGAACCCGCTGCAGGGCAAGCCCGCCTTCAAGTTCGACAGCGATGGCGATTTCCTGAGTGGCTGGTGGTCGGCGCCGCGCCCCTATGTCGGGGACAATCCCGGCGACGAGCGTGGGCTGGGTCTCAACCAGGCTGGCCAGGCCTTCTTCAACCGCTGCTATTCTTGGGAAGGCTGCTCCAACCAGCAGCGCTCGCCGATGGTCA
>CAYOXO010000002.1:0-88670 GCA_964407945.1 uncultured Stakelama sp. | reverse complement strand
GCGCAGAAGACCATGGGCGTCATCGCCGCGGTGCTCGCCGGCGGCGGCTACCTGGCCGCCGACGCCTCCGGCAAGTTCCCGGTGCCGACCTGGGTCGCCCTGTCCGCCTATGCCGCGATCGCCACTGGCGAGGCACCGGTGCGGCCGCGTGGGCTCTCGGAAGCCGATGAGCCCGGCTGGCTCGATCGTCTGACCGGTTCGCAGCGACCTATCGGTCAGCGCGAACTGGCCGGGATGCGCGAGCTGCTTGCGGCTTCGGTGAGCGAAGGCACCGGCCGCGGCGCCGCGCTCTCGGTCGAGACCTTCGGCAAGACCGGCACGACACAGGACAATCGCGACGCGCTGTTTGTCGGCTATGCCGATGGTATCGTCACCGCGGTCTGGATGGGCAATGACGACAACAAGCCCAATCCCGGCCTTGCGGGCGGTGGTGCGCCGGCGCGGGTTTGGCGCGACTTCATGGCGCAGGCGCTGGGCGTCGCGGTGCAGCCAAAGCCCGAACCGGTGGTCGAGAATCTTTCCGATGTGCTGGTGGATGAGGGGCAGAATGTCATCGACGAACCCATCGAGATCGAAGGGAGTATTGGCGGTCAGTCGATCGGCGTCCGCGTCAATCGCGACGGCAGCCTCGAAATGACCCGGCCCGAGGAGCCTCAGACAGAAGCGCCGCCGCCTGAACGCGACCGGCGCCGGCGCGAACCGGCGCCGGGCGAGGGGCCCTAGAACCGCTTCTCGAAGAAGACCTCGGCATAGGGGTTGGCGTTGTAGCGATCGATCTGAGTCCAGCCCGCAGCGCGGTAGAAGCGCTCCGCTTCGGGCAGGGCGCTATTGGTGTCGAGCCGCAGGACATCGATTGCCAATTCCCGGGCGGCACCTTCTGCTACCGCCATCAGGCGCCGTGCAAGGCCGAGTCCGCGCGCATTGCGATCAACCCATAGGCGCTTGATCTCGGCATGGCGGCCGTCTTCGCCCTTCAATGCCACGCAGCCCACCGGCAGCCCATCCGACATGGCGACGAAGAAGGCGCCGCGTGGCCGGATCATGGCTTTCGCATCCGGATCGCAGGATCGCGCAACCTCGAATCCGTTGGGAAAGCGGGCGTCGAGCTCGCTGTAATAGCGCTCGAGGCAATAGCGCGCAGCCTCGCTGGCGGGATCGATTTCATCGATGGCAACGCCGTCACGGCCGAACGCGGAGGCGATCAGGTCCATCGCGTCGAGCAGCGCGTCGCGGTTCGGCGCGCGGTCGATGAAGAACGCCGCCCGCGTATCCGACAGGGCTTCATACGCGCGGAATTCGGTGGTGCCTGCTGCGGTCAGCGCTGCGATCCGGCGCCGGGCGTCCTCGGGATGCGGGGTGGTATGGATCAGGCCCTCCTCTTCCAGGCTGCGCAGCAACCGGCTCATCAGCCCGGAATCGAGGCCAAGATAGGCGCGCAGTTCGGCGACGTCCGATCGCCCCGATCCGATCGCATTGATCACGCGTGCAGACCCCAGCGGGCGACCGCGGCCGAGGAACGAGGTGTCGAGCGCGCCAACCTCGCGGGTCACGGCACGAGCAAAGCGGCGGAAGCGGCTCACGGGATTGACGTTCATTCATCTGACTTAGGTCAGATAATTTGCCGCCGTCAAGCACGACAATATACTGGCTGGCGGTGCTGAGTCCGTTATGTGAGAGGGGTCGGCCAGCAAGGCAGCCGTTGAAGCGGGAGTTGCGTAGATGACAGCCATTGCGATGATTGCGTCCATATTCCTGGCCGTTGCACCCCAGCCGGTACAGGCTGAACCCGAAGCGCTAAGGCCTGGAACTGTCGCGATCGAGCCGGTCGCTGATCCCGCCATCCCCGCTCCGGCCAGACAGACCTTTGCCGACGCAGTCGAACGGGCGTTGTCCGACGCGCGGTTCATGACGCTGCCTGTAACGAGCCGCAGCCGCTACATCGCCCGGGTCAAGGTGACGCGGACCACCCGCGGTGCAGTCACCTCCAAGGGGAAGGCGCCCGGGCCCGGTGCCGCAGTGGGCAATTGGGGTGGCGCGATCGCCGTTACCTTGCCCTCCAACAAACAGCAGTTGCGCGGACTGGTCGTCACTGAGCTCGAGGTCGAGCTTGTCCTGCGGGAGGGAATGCAGCCGGTGTGGCGCGGCCGCGCGCTCACCGCCCAGGCTGAAGGAACACAAGCCGATGCGCCGGCGACGCTCGCGCCCAAGCTTGCCAGTGCCGCTGTCCGCGGCTTCCCGGCGCAGCAGCCCGAGGCGCTCTCGATCCCCTGAACTTTAAGCCGTCACCCCGGCAAAGGGCCAGAGTGACGAAGAGGAGTTAAAGCAAACCGGTCGGGCTCAGAGGTCGAGCTTCTCATATTCGGGGGGCGGGTTGATGCCCTCCATCCGTTCGGCGAGCAGCGGGCGGAAGCTCGGGCGACTCTTCATGCCGATATACCAGCGCTTGGCCTGCTCATGACTCTTCCAGTCGATCCCGCCCAGATAGTCGGCGACGCTGATCTGCGCCGCGGCGGCAAGGTCGGCGAGGCTCATCGTCGCGCCACCCAGCCAGGTGCGGTGGTCGAGAAGGAAGTCGATATAGTCGAGATGCGCGACGGCTGCCTTCATCGCCTCGCGCAGCGCGGTTGAATCCGGCGTTGAGCGGTGGACGATGCGCTTGAGCATCCGCTCGTGCAGCAGCGGCCCGGTGATGTCGCGGAAGAACTGGACGTCGAACCAGGCGACCAGGCGACGGATCTCGGCGCGGTCGGCGGCGGTGCCATTGAGCAGGGCAGCCTTGCTCACCGTCTCTTCGAAGAACTCGCAGATCGCGACCGAATCGATCAGCACCACGCCGCGGTCGTCGGCCATCACCGGAGTCTGCCCGGCCGGGTTCATATCGAGGAATTCGTCGCGTCGCGCCCAGGGGGATTCGCGCACCGGCTCATAGCCGACGCCCTTCTCACCGAGGACGAGCCGAACCTTGCGCGAGAACGGGCAAAGCGGAAATTGGTAGAGCTGCCACATAGCCCAAGGCTTTAGGCGGCGGATGCGGGCTGCGGCAAGCGCGGGTTTCGCGGATCAGGCTGAGATGCGCAGCCACAGCGCCGTTGCATCATCGCTGCCCTTGAAGCGTGGGTAAAGCGCGCGGGCCCCGTCTTCCGCCTCGATAGCGCGGAGACGAACGGCGAGCGCGGGCAGGCCCTCGGTGCGCAACAGGGCAATGAAGGAATCGAGCGGCATTCCATAGTCATCGACAAGCGCGGCCATTCCATCGGTCATCAGCAGGACTTCGTCGCCCGGCTCCACCGGAACCCTAAGATGCTCGACATGGGCGCGGTGTGCGGGGTCGACGCCCAGGATATGACGCTCTGGCCGCATGCGTTCGGCACGCAGCATTTCCAATGGGCGTTCGGGACCGGTCGCATGAACTCGCGCCTGTTCGGTCTCATCGGTGCTCGGCTGCGGGCCGAGGCGTATGATGCCCTCTCCGCGCATGGCCAGGCATACGCAATCCGCAAGCCATGCAAGATCGAGCGCACCATCCGTCAATGCGATGGCCAGAAAGGCAGCGCTCGGCAATTCCCAGGCATCGATGGGATCGCGAACACGCTCGGCGGCATATGCAGCCGCGGTCCGCGCATAGACATCATCCAGGGTGTCGCAGAGCGTGTTGGTTTCGGCGGCCGCAAAGGCGCGCGAGGCGATCGCGGCAAGCCACGCCGCGCCGGGCTGGCTACCCATCAGGCCGGGCGGACCAAGATCGGTCGAGCCATCGATCATCCACGCGCGCTGTGACGTGGCGCCGCAGCGGTCGTCATTGGGCGTGGTGATGGAGCCGGCGAGGCTGATGCTCTGGATCAGGTCGAAATGCATGATGCCCGCTATCGCGCAGTTGTGACCGGACGGCTACGTCGATGGTGCCATTGATGGGGCAGGCTTGTGCTTTTCGCCTGGAGCGATCACGCTGATCCCTATGAACCGGGATGTCGATCCGTTCGAGACGGTGGTGATCGCCTATAGCCAGCCGCAGGCGGCGGTGCTGATGTCGTTGTTCCAATGGCATGGCATCCTTGCCTATGCTCAGAACATCGAGATGGTGCGCGTCAACTCTCCACTCACGTTCGCGCTTGGAGGCATCCCGATCCGCGTGCATGGCGAGGCGGTGGCGGCGGCGCGCGAACTGCTCGCCGAGGCGGTCGCCGATCCCGAACCGCCGATCGCCCGGTCCGCGAGCCGTCGAACGAGCAGCGGTCTCGGAGCGCTGGTTGGTTTCCTGTTCGCAGGGGTAGCGCCGCCGCCGCGCGTCAGCGCCGTGGTGATCGACGAAGCGGACTGAGCGTCAGCCGAGGATCCGTCCGTATTCCACGCACGGTTCACCTTCGATCCGCCACACCATGCCACCGGCCCTGTTGCGGGTCCCGTAAAGTGCAACCGAGTCACCAGGGCTGACAGCCGGCAGACATTTGACCGAGCGTTTGAGTGTCACTGGGGTTCCTCTGGCGAGGCGCAGCGACAGGACAGCCTGAACAGGTCGCGGGTCAGCCCTGTTCTGCACGCCCGTGCTCAGGGCAATGACCGTTGCCTGCGCGCGGACGGGTGCGTCGCCGGCGGGCAAGGCGAGCCAGTAGAACCAGCCCGCCCCGCCCAGGATAGCGGCGACCACACTCGCGGCGAGGGCATCGCGATAGGTCAGGGGTTCCTTACTCCGCCGCTTCCAGCGCCTGTGCGTCATCCAGCGGATGCGGCAGCCGCTCGAGCATTTCCTTGGGCACGACCTGCCAGAAATTGCCGCTGATACGGTCCCAATCCTCGATCAGCCCTCGCGACCAGCTGCTGTCGGTCGCCGCGAGATGTTCGGTGACAAGGGTCTTGAGCACCGCCTCCCAATGCGCCGACGACAGCCGTTGCCAGACGATGCTGTCGGGGTTGGCGTTCGCCTCGAACCCACCATCCTCGTCATAGATGAACGCCATGCCGCCGGTCATGCCCGCGCCAAAGTTGGTACCGGTCTTACCCAGCACCACGGCGACGCCGCCGGTCATATACTCGCAGCCGTTGGCGCCGCAGCCCTCGACCACGACCTGCGCGCCTGAATTGCGCACGGCGAAGCGCTCGCCCGCCTGACCCGCCGCGAACAGCTTCCCGCTGGTCGCTCCGTAGAGGACGGTGTTGCCGATGATCGTGTTGTTCTGGCTGGCCAGGGGCGAGCTTACCAGCGGGCGCACCACGATGGTGCCACCCGACAGGCCCTTGCCGACATAGTCGTTGGCGTCGCCGAACACTTCCAGTGTTACGCCCTTGCACAGGAACGCGCCCAAGGACTGGCCGGCCGATCCACGCAGGCGCACCTGGACGTGACCATCGTTGAGCTTTGACATGCCGAAGGTCCGGGTGATCTCGCTCGACAGCCGTGTGCCCACCGCGCGGTGCGTGTTGCGGACATTATAGGCGAGCTGCATCTTCTCGCCGCGCTCGAACACCGCCTTGGCATCGGCGATGATCTGCGCGTCGAGGCTGTCGGGCACCGCGTTGCGCCAGGTGTCGAGGCTGAAGCGGCGCTCACTCTCCTCGGCATCGACCTTGGCCAGGATCGGGTTGAGGTCGAGATCGTCGAGATGTTCGGCGCCGCGGCTGACCTGGCGGAGCAGCTCCGTACGGCCGATCACCTCGTCGAGGCTCTTCACGCCGAGCCGGGCCAGGATCTCACGTACTTCCTCGGCGATGAAGGTCATCAGGTTGATGACCTTTTCCGGCGATCCGGTGAATTTCGCACGCAGGCGCTCATCCTGCGTGCACACGCCGACCGGGCAGGTGTTGCTGTGGCACTGGCGCACCATGATGCAGCCCATTGCCACCAGGCTGAGCGTGCCGATGCCATATTCCTCGGCACCCAGGATCGCGGCGACGACGATGTCGCGCCCGGTCTTGAGGCCGCCATCGGTGCGCAGCTTCACGCGGCCGCGCAACCCGTTGAGGGTCAGGGTCTGGTTGACCTCGGAAAGGCCCATTTCCCACGGTGTGCCGGCGTACTTGACCGAGGTCTGCGGCGAGGCGCCGGTGCCGCCGACATGGCCCGCGACCAGGATCACGTCGGCATGGGCCTTGGCGACGCCCGCCGCGACCGTGCCGATGCCCGCTGACGATACGAGCTTCACGCAGACCCGCGCACGCGGATTGATCTGCTTGAGGTCGTAGATGAGCTGCGCCAGATCCTCGATCGAATAGATGTCGTGATGCGGCGGCGGGCTGATCAGGGTCACGCCAGGCGTCGCGTGGCGCAGCTTAGCGATGAACTCGGTGACCTTGAATCCGGGCAGCTGGCCGCCCTCGCCGGGCTTGGCGCCCTGCGCGACCTTGATCTCGACCTCGTCGCATGCGCCGAGATATTCGGCGGTGACGCCGAAGCGGCCCGACGCGATCTGCTTGATGGTCGAATTGGCGTTGTCGCCATTCTCATAAGGCTTGTAGCGGATCGAGTCCTCGCCGCCTTCGCCCGACACCGCCTTGGCACCGATGCGGTTCATCGCGATCGCCAGCGTCTCATGTGCCTCGGGGCTGAGCGCGCCCAGCGACATGCCCGGCGTGACGAAGCGCTTGCGGATCTCGGTAATCGCCTCGACCTGGTCGATCCCGACGCCTTCGGCGGGGAAGTTGAATTCGAGCAGATCGCGCAGATAGACCGGCGGCAGATCGCGCACCCCGCGCGAGAATTGCAGATAGGTCGAATAGCTGTCGGTCGCGACGGCGGTCTGCAGCGTGTGCATCAACTGCGCCGAATAGGCATGCGTCTCGCCGCCATGACGCTGACGGTAGAAGCCGCCGATCGGCAGCGTCGCGACGCCGGTGTCGAAAGCGGCGTCATGGCGCAGCTTGGCGTTGAGGTGAAGTGAGGCATAGCCTTCGCCCGAGATCTTCGCTGGCATCCCCGGGAAGAAGTCGTTGACCAGCGCACGGCTGAGGCCGACCGCTTCGAAGTTGTAGCCGCCGCGATAGCTGGAGATCACCGCGATCCCCATCTTCGACATGATCTTGAGCAGGCCCTCGTCGATCGCCTTGCGGTGGTTTTTCAGCGCCTGCTCGAAGCTCATCTCGCCGAACAGGCCGCGCGCATGCCGGTCCGCGATCGAGGATTCGGCCAGATAGGCATTCACCGTTGTCGCGCCGACGCCGATCAATACGGCATAGTAGTGCGTGTCGAGGCACTCGGCCGAGCGGACGTTGACACTGGCATAGCTGCGCAGCCCCTTGCGGACGAGGTGCGTGTGCACCGCCGCTGCCGCGAGGACGCCGGCGATGGCGACGCGATCCGATCCGACATGCTCGTCGGTCAGGAACAGCTCCGTCGCGCCGGCGCGCACCGCCTGCTCGGCCTGGAAGCGGACGTCTGCAATCGCTGCGCGCAGCGTCTCCGGGCCCCCGCCGGCGGGGAAGGTGCAGTCGATCTCGGCAGCGAGATCGCCGAAATGGCCCTTCAGCCGCGCCCAGTCGTTGTTGGTCAGCACCGGGCTGTCGAGCACCAGCACCTTGTTTGCCGTCTCCCCGGTGTCGAGGATGTTGGCGAGGTTGCCGAAGCGTGTCTTGAGCGACATCACGTGCCGCTCACGCAGGCTGTCGATCGGCGGGTTGGTGACCTGGCTGAAATTCTGGCGAAAGAACTGGCTGATCAGCCGCGGCTTGTCGCTGATGACGGCCAGGGGTGTGTCGTCGCCCATCGACCCGACCGCTTCCTTGGCGTCGGTCACCATCGGGGACAGGATCAGCTCCATGTCTTCCAGCGTCTGGCCCGCCGCGACCTGGCGGCGCGTCAGCTCGGCGCGGTCGAAATGCGGCCCGGTCTGGTCGACCGTCGGCAGCCCGTCGATATCGACGAACTCGCCGATCATCGCGGCATAGTCATATTCCGCGGCGACGCGGTCCTTGGCTTCGAGGTCGTCGTAGAAGCGACCCTCTTCCAGATCGACTGCGATCATCTGCCCGGGCCCGAGCCGGCCCTTGGCGACTACGGTGGATTCGGGGATCTGGACCATGCCGGTCTCGGATCCGACGACGAGCAGACCGTCGGCGGTGCGGGTGTAGCGCAGGGGACGCAGCGCGTTGCGGTCGACGCCCGCGACGGCCCAGCGGCCATCGGTCATCGCCAGCGCGGCGGGTCCGTCCCACGGCTCCATCACCGATGCGAGATACTTGTACATGTCGAGATGCTTTTGCGGCATCGCATCGACCAGCTGCCACGCCTCGGGCACCAGCATCAGCTTGGCGGTCGGCGCGTCGCGTCCCGATCGGCAGATCGCCTCGAACACGGCGTCGAGCGCGGCGGTGTCGGACGCACCCGCCGGGATCACCGGCTTGATGTCCTCAGAATGCTCGCCGAACGCTAGGCTCGCCATCTTGATCTCGTGGCTGAGCATCCAATTCTTGTTGCCACGGATTGTGTTGATCTCGCCATTGTGTGCGAGGCAGCGGAACGGCTGCGCCAGCCACCATTGCGGGAAGGTGTTGGTCGAGTAGCGCTGGTGGAAGATCGCCACGCGCGAAACGAAGCGCTCGTCCTTGAGGTCGGGATAGAATTCGGACAGCGATTCCGCGAGGAACAGCCCCTTATAGATCACCGACCGGCAGCTCAGCGAGCAGATGTAGAAGCCGTTGATCTGGGCTGCGATGATCCGCTTCTCGATCCGGCGGCGGACGAGGTAGAGGTTCTTCTCGAACTCGGCCTCGGACACTTCATCCGGCATAGGGCCGGCGATCATGATCTGCTCGATCTCGGGACGCGTCGCCTGTGCTTTCTGGCCGATGACGGAGACGTCGACCGGCACCTGACGCCAGCCATAGATGGTGTAGCCGGCCTCGATGATCACGCTCTCGACGATCGTGCGACAGGCCTCCTGCGCGCCGAGATCGACGCGCGGCATGAAGATCATGCCGACCGCGAGCCGGTTGGGCAGCACGCGATGCCCCGACGCCAGCACCGCATCGTCGAAGAAGCGCAGCGGCAGATCGACATGGATGCCCGCGCCGTCGCCGGTCTTGCCGTCGGCATCGACCGCACCGCGGTGCCACACCGCCTTCAGCGCGT
Source organism: uncultured Stakelama sp. (assembly GCA_964407945.1). Classification (GTDB taxonomy): domain Bacteria; phylum Pseudomonadota; class Alphaproteobacteria; order Sphingomonadales; family Sphingomonadaceae; genus Sphingomonas. The sequence continues at coordinate 79,612 of CAYOXO010000002.1, read as the reverse complement.
CGATCGCGCTCTGAACCACGCGGCGCGACGGCTGCCCGTCGATTGCCGCGACCATACCGACGCCACAGGCATCGCCCTCGAACTCGGGGCGGTACATGCCCTCGTCGGCCAGGCGAAGGCGTTCCTGCTCAAGAGTGGGATGGCTGGGCATCTTGCTTTTCCAATATGGGGGTCAGTTCTTCCATCAGGCGACGCATCTCGTGGCCGTTGCGTGCCTGCGTTCTTGCAAACAGCTGGCGCTGCCATTCGGCGATGGCCGGGTCGTTGAAGATCTGCATCCCGGTTTGAAGGAAGCGCGCGCCCGTGGGCGTGACAACGAAGGCTTCAACCTCGGCCAGCTCGGCCAGGGTAAAGCGCTTCGCGTACGCGCTCGCGATCGCCTCGATCATCGCCGGGCCGGTTTCCCGGAGATCATTCAGAGACAGCGTCTTCTGCCGCTCGAGGAATTCGGCGAGTATCTTTGCCGCGTTGGCGTTGGACTCAAGAATCTTCGCCAACTTCGGGTCGCCTTGCATCATGCCTGAGACCATGTTGGCCATCATCCCGTCGAGCATCTGGCGAAACAGTTGTTCGCGCTGCTCGGCAGGCATGGTCCGCTCGACGATTGTTCGCGCCTTGACCATCCGTGCGTCGAGGTCGGCATCCGAGCGTTCTATCGGCGCTGCGACCGCCACGGCCTGTGGGCTGGCAAGCAGGAGAAGGATAGCGGCGATCATTTGCCTGCCTTCGCCTTGGGCGGCTCGGGCAGATGTGCGGTGGCCTTCTCAACCTTCGCCATGATCGCCGGCATCGCCTTCATCATCTCGGGCGTGACGGTCATCATCTCCTGCATGACCTCCGGCTCGACGAGCATCGACAGATACTCGCCGGCGAACGTGCCGCCCGTGGGGGTGGCGAAGAAGCTGTTCAGCTCATTGAGCTGTTGTGTCGTGAATTTGCGCGCAAAGACCCGTGCAAGACCGGCTCGCATGCGCGGCTCGATCTTGCCGAAGATCGCACCCATCTCTTCGCCCATGACGCGCGTCATGATCCGCATGCGCTCCTGGAAATGGGGATCGGCGGTGACGATCGCAGCGCCCATCGTCTTTCCCTTGTCGCCGTTCGCTTCGGGCAGGCCGAGTTCCGACGGGCTCATGCCCATCATCTCGGTCATCATCGTATCCATCATGCGCGGAAACTGGTCGCGCATCATCTTCATGTAGACGCCGTTGGGCACCAGCGCCGCGACGGCCTTCTCCGCAGCGGCACTATGCGCCGGATCGGGTGCAGCCGCAGGTGCTGGTGCGGTCTGGGCAAGCACCGGCTGCGCCAGCAACAGCGCGGCGGCGGACAGAGCCAGGCGCATCATGCGGCCTCCCGTTCCTTGCGCATCGGTGCTGTCGCCTGCGCCTTGAGCCAGTTGTGCATCCGCTCGCTGACATCGCGGCCGTCGCGGATCGCCTGAACGACCAGGCTCGCGCCCTTGACGATGTCGCCGGCGGCGAACACGCCGTCGAGGTTGGACATCATCGTGCGCGCATCGGTGCGGACCGTGCCCCAGCGGGTGACGCCGAGTTCGGGGGTGCCGAACAGAACGGGCAGCTCCTCCGCATCGAAACCGAGCGCCTTGATGACCAGATCGGCGGGGACGTCGAACGCGGAACCCGGATCGGGTTCGGGCGCGCGGCGGCCGCTGGCATCGGGCGCGCCGAGGCGCATGCCGACGGCCTTCACTGCCGTGACCTTGTCGCCGCCTTCAAACGCCTCAGGGGCTGAGAGCCAGACAAACTCGACGCCCTCCTCCTCGGCATTGGCGGTCTCACGCTGCGAACCCGGCATGTTGGCGCGGTCGCGGCGATAGAGGCACTTCACCGATGCGGCGCCCTGGCGCACCGCAGTGCGGACGCAGTCCATCGCGGTGTCGCCGCCGCCGATCACGACGACGTTCTTGCCCTGCGCATTGAGGCTTCCATCGTCAAACGCCGGTACCGCGTCACCAAAGCTCTTGCGGTTCGACGCGATCAGATAGTCGAGCGCTTCGACCACACCGTCCGCGCCGACGCCGGGTGCCTTGATCGCGCGCGCCTTGTACACGCCGGTCGCGATCAGAACGGCATCATGCTTGACGCGCAGCTGCTCGAGCGTCGCGTTGCGGCCAACCTCGAAGTTCTGGTGAAACACGATACCGCCCGCCGCCAGCCGGTCGGTACGGCGCATCACCACTTCCTTCTCCAGCTTGAAGCCCGGGATCCCATAGGTCAGCAGCCCGCCGGGGCGATCGTGCCGATCATAGACATGCACGTCGTAGCCGAGCTTGCGCAGATACTCTGCGGCGGTGAGTCCGGCCGGGCCCGCCCCGATCACGCCAACCGATTGTCCGCGCACGGGTCCGGGGACGAGCGGCTCGACCCAGCCTTCTTCCCAGGCGGTGTCGGTGATGAACTTCTCGACCGATCCGATCGTGACCGAGCCATGCTGCGAGAATTCGATGACGCAATTGCCCTCGCACAGCCGATCCTGTGGACAGATGCGGCCGCAGATCTCGGGCATGGTCGAGGTGCTGTTGCTCAGTTCATAGGCTTCGCGCAGGCGCCCTTCCGCAGTCAGGCGAAGCCAATCCGGGATGTGGTTGTGCAGCGGGCAATGCACCGAGCAATAGGGAACGCCGCATTGCGAGCAGCGCCCGGCCTGTTCCTCGGCCGAAGGCGGCGCATAACGTTCCGCGATTTCACGGAAATCCTGCGCACGCAGGTTAGCCTCACGCTTGGGCGGAAACGCCTGCGCACGATCGACGAATTTGAGCATGACTTCGTTTGCCATGCCCGCGCCGTGACAGTTCGCGTGAGGCGAGTCACGTGAAAATCGGCAATTGGGTAAGCTATGCTGACCTATTTAGCAATAATCGATCACGATTCATGCGCTAGTTGCGATCAGCTCTCAATAATAATGGCCGATTCGGACTTATCTGGCCAGGAGCCAGATCAAGGCGGCAATGCCGACGATGATTCGGTACCAGGCGAAAGGCGCGAAGCCATAGCGCCCGACCACCTTCACGAACGCCCGCACCACCAGCAGCGCCACCACGAACGCCGCGCCGAACCCGATCGCGATCGCGCTCAGATCGTCCATGCTCAGCAGCGCTCGATCCTTCCAGAGCGAGTAGGTGGTCGCGGCGAGCATTGTTGGTACGGCAAGGAAGAAGCTGAACTCGGCCGCCGTCTTGCGCTCGACGCCCATCAGCAGCGACCCCATGATCGTCGCGCCCGAACGGCTGACGCCGGGCAGCATTGCCAGGCACTGGACCACGCCGATCGACACCGCGGTGCCGGTCGGGATCGCCTCAACCCGGCTGTAGCGGACGGTCTTCACCATCCGTTCGATCAGCAGGATCAGCACGCCGCCAACGATCAGCGCGACGGCGACGATCACTGGAGTCTGCATCGCAGCGCGGATGGCGTCATAGGCGACGACGCCGATCGCCAGCGCGGGCGCGAAGCCGATCAGGATGTTGCGGACGAACGCCACTGATTGCGGCTCGCCCCGCAGCAGGCCGGTACCGCGATCCCAGAAGGTGCGCCAATAGGCGACCAGTACCGCTAGGATCGCGCCGAACTGGATCGCGATCTTGAAGGTGATCGAACTGCTGTCGTTGAACCCGAACAGCTCGCCCGCCAGGATCAGATGCCCGGTCGACGAGACGGGCAGGAACTCGGTCAGCCCCTCGATGATGCCGAGGAGGATGTAGGTCAGCGTGTCACTCATGCCGGATGGTTCCCCTGCCGGGGGTCACCCGGTCTTGAATGTGCCGGAAAATCTGGGTTCAGGCGGCTTGATGCGCGCCCGCGAAGCGCCCGTGGCGGCGATATTGAACCAGCCAGCCGGGCGCGACGGCACCGAGCAGGGTCGGCGTAACGCCGAGTTTTGCTAGCCCGTCCTCTGCCACGACATTGTCGGTCTGCAGCATCAGCCACTGGTCCCAGGTGATCGGCATACCGGGCAGAAAGCCCAAGGTCGCGATTCCCGCGCCCGCGAAATCGGGCAGGTCGATCAGCAGCGGATGGCGGCCGATCGCGTCGGACAGGCGCTGGTGGAACTGGGTGAAGGTGATCACCTCGGGGCCGCCCAGTTCGAAAATCTTGCCGCCGAACGCTTCCGGATCGGTAACCGCCTTGACCACGGCCGCCGCTACATCGGCAACGTAGACCGGCTGCATCCGCATGGCGCCGCGCAGGACCGGCACTGCCGGCGCGCGCGCGATCAGCCCGGCGAAGCGGTTCACGAACTTGTCCTCGCGTCCGAAGATGAAGGAGGGGCGCAGGATCGTCGCGGCGGGGAAGGCGGCACGGACGAGCGCTTCGCCCTCGCCCTTGGACCGGCCATAGTCCGACTGCGCCTCGGCGTCGGCGCCGATCGCGGAAATCTGGACGAACGCGGTCGCGCCTGCGGCCGCGGCGGCCTTGGCGGCATTTTCCGCACCGATCGCGTTCACCGCATCGGCTTCACGTCCGAATGCGCCGGCAAGGTTCACGACCGCATCCGATCCCGTGAGCGCGCGTGCGAGCGAGTCGGGTTTGCGGACGTCGCCGGCGACGAACTGGGTCTGGCCAAGGCCGCCCAGCGGCTTCAGGAACCATGCCGAACGCGGGTCGCGCTGGACGATGCGGACACGTGCGCCTGTCTTGAGCAGCGCCTGCGCGACATAGCGTCCGACGAACCCGCCGCCGCCGATCAACGTCACCAGCCTGTTCTTCATCACGCCCTCGAAAAAACTGTCCGAATGCGTCCCCAATGCCGCGTGGAGGCGCAAAGGGCAACCATGTGAAAATCTGTTGCGAGAAGCGGTTGACAGGCCCCCCGACCGTCCCCTAGAGGCGCCGGCCTACCCCGTGCCCAGATGGCGGAATTGGTAGACGCACCAGCTTCAGGTGCTGGCGGTCGCAAGGCCGTGGAGGTTCGAGTCCTCTTCTGGGCACCATTTGTTCTTCCGAGGACATCCGAGAACGTCCAAAAAACGGCTGATTTCAGCCGTTTTTTGTGCTATGACCGTCCGGTCAAATCCGGGCGGAAACGGCACCAATCGGGAACAAATATGGTATCCTGCATGGTATCGTGACCCCCCTATGGACGGGCCGATACCATGGGAAAGCTCTTCGCCACCACGGTCGCCAATGCCAAGCCGAAGGATCGCGACTACAAGCTGTCCGACGGTGAAGGCCTCTATCTCCTCGTCCGGCCCAACGGCCGGAAGCTGTGGCGACTCAACTATAGCTATCACGGCAAGCAGCGGACGCTTTCGTTCGGCGCCTGGCCGGAGGTCAGCCTCGTCGATGCGCGCGGTCAACGCGACGATGCGAGGCGACTGATCGCCGCCGGTCGCGATCCGTCGCACGAAGCGAAGGTCGAAGCCGCACGCGAGAAGCTCTCGGAAGAGAACAGCTTCAAGCTGGTCGCCGAGGAGTGGGTCGCCAAGAATGAGCGCGAAGGCTTGGCCGAGGTCACGCTGAGCAAGGTCCGATGGCTGCTGGCAAAGGCCTATCCGAAAATCGGCAACCGGCCGATCGCCAAGATCACCACGCAGGAAGTGCTCGCCGTGTTGCGCGCGGTCGAGGCCACTGGCCGCTATGAGAGCGCGCGCCGGATGCGCAGCGTGCTGAGCCGCGTCTTCCGCTACGCCATCGCCACCACGCGGGCCGAACATGACCCGGCGCGCGATCTGCGGGGCGCGCTCACCGTTCCCAAGGTCAAGCACCTCGCGGCGATCACCACCGAGAAGGGCGCCGGCGAGCTGATGCGCGCGATCGAAGGCTATACCGGCCATGCGATCACCCTCTTTGCGCTCAGGCTGTCGGCTCATCTGTTCGTTCGTCCCGGCGAGCTGCGCCAGGCCGAATGGAGCGAGTTCGACTTCGACCGCTCGGTGTGGGCAATCCCGGCGGAGAAGATGAAGATGCGCCGGCCGCATCGTGTGCCGCTCTCGACCCAGGTCGTCGATCTGTTCGAGGAGCTCCACGCCCTCACCGGCACCGGGCGCTACTGCTTCCCCTCGTTCCGCTCGCCGCGGCGGCCGATGTCGGAGAATACGGTCAACGCCGCGCTTCGCGTGCTCGGCTTCACCCAAGGACAAATGACCGCGCACGGCTTTCGCGCAATGGCCGCGACGCTTCTCAACGAGTCGGGCCTGTTCAATCCGGACGCCATCGAACGCCAGCTCGCGCATATGGAGAATAACGGCGTGCGCCGGGCCTATACCCGCGGCGAATATTGGGACGAGCGCGTGCGGATGATGCAGCACTGGTCGGATCATCTCGACCATCTGCGCGACGGCGCCAGGATCCTGAAACCGAACTTCGGCCGACGCACCGAGCGATAGCGGCCGCTAGGCATCGCGGTAGGTCCAGCGGGTCACCTGGGCGATCGACTCGAACACCGCGCGCGGGTCGCCGGCGAGCCGGTCATGCTCCTCCACCTTGCGCTCCGCCCAGGCGAGCCATTCGGCGGTCTCGATGCCGGCCACCGCGGGCGCATCTGCCGGCATGGCATCGCGCAATGCCGCGAGGAACGCGCGTGCCAGCTCCGCTTCGCGCCACTGGCCGACATGCTCGAGCAATCGGCGAAAGCGGGCATGATCGAGCTTGCGCTCCGCTTCCAGTTCGCTGCGGCGTCGCGCCGCCAACTCGTGCCGTTGCTTCTCCGCCTCGCGCTCCTGACGAAGCTGCTCCAGCGCGGGGAAGGTCGCGAGGATGTCCGCGACGATGTCGTCGAGCTGCTCCTCAAGCGTTCCGCGCTTTGAATCTTCCCATTCGGTCCGCATGCTTTTGGGAAGCCAGGTCTTGATCTCGAACAACAGGGCATCTGTTTCGTACAGCTCATGGGCCCATTTCTGAGTGCCTGGCCCGCGCCAGCGCAGCTCCTCCGGGGTCAGCTGCCGCTGCCCGCGCTTCAACCGATATCGCAGCTGGAACACGAACTGCTCGCCGCCGCGCACCATCAGCAAGTCACGGCGCTCGCCCTTTCTGACCTGCACGCCCCGTTTCTCGACCGCCTTGAAAATAGCGTTGGCGACCCGGAAGCGGCGCCGGTCCGCCGAGGTCGGCGGCATCGGCATGACGAGACGTCTCAGCCGTTGATCATAGACCTGCTCCTTCTTTCGAGCCTGGGCCTCATGGGTGGCAATCCACTCGGCAACCAGCGCGTGCGGTCGAACGAGGCGCTCCGGCACCTGGAGCCCTGATGCTGGGAGGAGCGTATCGGCGGGATCGGAGGGCGTGCCTAAGGACGCATGTCGCCTTCGCGGCTGGCTCGGACTGATCGATATGACGTCCGCGACGCCGGCAGGCGCCGGCTCAAGCGCGTGCACGCGGACCGGCTTGCCCATGTCCAAGCGAAGCCAGTGCCCCTGTTCCGGCCGTGCGATTGCATGTGCGTCGCATAGCTGGCTGAGCCGGGGCGCCGATGTGCCGAGGCGTTCGGCCACCTTGTTCAGCGGCGCCGCCCAGATGAGCCCGTAGAGCTCGGCGCGCGTGAGGGTAATTTGAGACAAGGGAACCCTATCCGTGTCATTGAAGCTGTCGCGCTTCAGACGACCAGGAAATGAAAATCCCTAGTGCTTGCCGCGTGAATCACTGGCCACGCACGGATAGGGGCGGGAGACACTGTGAAGCTCATTCCCGAACTGCTGCGTAGCGCGGACCCTATCCTGAGTGGCACCGGCGACTTTCCGGCAACGCTCGAGGCGCATGGGCTCTTCAACACCTTCCAGTTCGTGCTTCGCCTGTCGCCGGCCGTGCACCGCCAGCTCGCCGGCGCTCAGGACGGTATCGCGCGCTCATCCGAGATCGGCTTCGAGCGAGCGCAGGCCTTCTCGACCTATCTCCATGAGACGATCCATTGGTGGCAGCATGTCGGCTCGACCTACGGGCTGATGCTGAGCCTGAGCTATCCGACCCAGGCGCATGCGAACCACAACCGGCTGAAGCAGCTCGTCGAGGAAACCGGCTTCCGCAAATCCATTCGCCAACTGGTCGACATTCTGCCGGGCCCGAGCACGCCGGACACCGTCCAAGGCAAAGCGAACATCGTCCTCAACAACCATTTCGACTTCGGCGCCTTTCGCAACCTCACGCTTTCGCACCAGACGGCGATCCCGACGATCGAGAGCCCGATGTTCGAGTCGGTGGGACACGCTCACCAGCTGACCTATGCCAACAACCTCTTCGTCATGGCCGTCACCGTGGACCCGGAATTTCGGGCCATTCCCGATCCTCGCGAATGGGAGCCCGAGTTTCAGAAGCTGCGCACCGATGAGGAGCCCGGCTTCTTCTACGGCTCGCCCGCTACGCTCTGGCCGGTCGGGGCCCGCGAGATCTTCGAGGGCCAGGCCTGCTTCTGCCAAATGCAGTATCTGGCCTTCGCTTCGGACGGCCGACTGGGATGGGACGACTTCCGCGCCTTGGGCATGCTTCACGGCGTGTACGAGGCGGCGTTCACGACCTTCCTCGAGCGGGCCGGTCTCGATTGGCCACCGCAGCTTGATCACCCGACGGTCGCGCTGTTCCTGCTCATCTGCGACATGAGCATCAACCCGGGCGCCGGCTTTCCTCACCCGCCAATCAACTTCAAGACCTTCATCACCGACACCGATCCGGGCGCGCGCTTCACCTTCCTCGCGACGCTGGTACGGTTGAAGCTGCCCCAACTGGCGGGACTCATCCGCACCTATTCGAGGTCTGAGTATGAAGAGGCATCGGAAGCGCTCGCGCAGGCGCTGTTCGACGTCCCGCCGCTGTTGCTCGCCCAAATCTGCGCCAGCTGGACCCGTCCCGGCGAGCCGCTGGCGCCACTCATGGAAGAGCATCGAACCTTCGACTATCAGCCGGGCAACCTGCCGGTACGGGTCATGCTCTCGCACTTCCTCGCGTTCATGCGGGACAAGGCGCGCAGGCCGGAATATTTCTGCTGGCCGGGCGCGTGGATGGCTGGCGATCGTGTCTCGGAGGAAAGCCAGAGGCTGTTCGAGCGCCACAGCGCGCTCTTCGTCGACAAGGAGGACGATGACGGCATCTTCCCGCGGATCCACGCCGATCGGGACGACACGCTTGTCCACCGCACGTTCGAGACCTTCTACGCCGGCAACATCATCTATGACATGACCGACCAGTGGATCAGACGCGCAGGGCCGTTCACCTATGACTATCGCTGGCTCTCCTCGGCGGGCGGTCCGGCCGAAATGAAGACGTTCGCCGACCGCCATTTCGAGCAGATTTACGGGATTGAGCCGGATCAGGCGATTATCCTCTAGCCCCATCCGGGGTCTGCCCCGCTGGCGGCCAGCCGGGTTGCGTATCGCTGACAGGGGGTTAGTCTGACCGGTGCGCCGCGAGGGTGGCGCCGCGGCGTGAGAACCGCGCTTGAGGGTCGAGACCCACGTCCATGCGGCCGGGTGGCCGATGCGCATGTCCAAGCCGCTTGCGGCCAAAGGCGTCGGCGCATGTCTCAAGCATGTTCTCAACACCCGGCTTTTGCCCGCGCGCGCTCGCATTTGTGGGTCAGACGGGCATGGACGGCGATTTCAGACGAACGGCACCGGACAATAAGCAGGCGAGCAGATCGCCCGGGGGCCGACCATGCGGGTGATCGGCGGCCTCTTCAAGCCCGCGACACTGCCGCGTCTCGATGCCGACGACCCGTTCCCGCCCGAGGACCGCGTCGTTCGCCCCGCGCGCACCTTGGATGAGCTCTACCGTGCGCATGGACCGCGGCTGCTGCGCTTCTTTGCCCGGCGCATCGACCGGCAGGACGCCGGCGATCTCGTGCAGGAGAGCTTCGCGCGGCTCGCCAACTCCGCCGCTTATGGTGAGCAGATGATCGACTGCCCCGAGGCCTATCTCAATCAGATCGCGTCCAACCTCCTGCGCGATCGCGCGAAGTCGGCGCTGCAGCGTTCGCTCGCGAACCATCTTCCCGCAGACGAGGTCCCATTGGTGGGCCCCGATCTCGTGACGACGCTTGAAGCGCGCGACAAGCTGGATCGACTGCAGAACGCGTTGGTACGGCTCAAGCCGAAAACACGGGAGATTTTCCTCGCGCATCGGCTTGAGGGCGCAAGCTACAAGGAGATTGCCGAACGGACCGGCTTGAGCATCAAGGGTGTCGAGTGGCACATGACGAAGGCAATTGATCATCTCGATCGAGCCTTGAGGCGCTGATGGACCAGCCAGATCCGGTACGCGAACAGGCAATTGCCTGGCTGGCACGGTTGCGGGGCGCACCGAGCGAACGCGATCGCGCGGCCTTCGAAGACTGGTACGCGGCCGACCCGGTCCATGCCGACACCTATGATTCGGTGCTCGACAGCTGGGAGGAGACCGCCCGCGCCGCACAAACCCCTGCGGCGCAGCCCGCCAGGCGCCCGGCACGACGGGACTGGGTCAAGGCCGCCGTCGCCGCGGCGGCAGTGCTGCTGGTACTGATCGCCGGCAGCATCGTGCTGACCGGCGGCGCGCGACTTGAAACGAGTGAGGGCCAATTGCTCGCCAGCCGGGTGGGCGAGATACGCACCGTGACCCTGGAGGATGGCTCGCGCGTCACGCTCGATACCAGCAGTGCGATCCGCGTCGCCTTTGACGATGGGGAGCGGGCGGTCTTGCTCGATCACGGCCGCGCGCGGTTCGACGTGGCGCACGATGCGCAGCGACGCTTCATCGTACGCGCCGGAACGCGCGAAGTGGTCGCGCACGGCACGGTGTTCGATGTCGCACGAGGCGGGAGCACGGTCACCGTCTCGCTCCTGCAAGGCGCGGTCGAGGTTCGCGAAGGCCCGAGCGCCGGATCCTCGCCGAGATCGATCATGCTGCGCCCGGGCCAGCAGCTGGCGCTAAGGGGCGAGGCCGTCGCCGCGCCGCCGACGGCGGTCCCGGCCATCGAAACGCGCTGGCCTTCGGGCACACTCTCTTTCGAGGATGCGGCGCTCGCCGAGGTCGTGGCATCAGCGAACCGCTACAGCGCCACCCAGATCATCGTGCGTGACCCGGCGGCGCGCGCGCGCCGCTTCACCGGGACCTTCAAGGCCGGCGACCAGGCCCAGCTCGCCGAGATGATCGGATCGATGTTCGCGCTCGATGTCGCGCAGGACGACGCGCGAAACCTTGTGATCGCCGCCCGCGAATAATTTCCCAGGGTAACCAGCGACCATCGCGTCAAGCCCCCCGAACGCAGCGTCATCAAGGCGCGCGCACGAGGGGAGGAGACACGATGTCCATCAGTTCGAAGGTCGCACTCGCACTGTCCGTTTCCGCTGTCGCGATTCTCGCGCCGATGTCGCCGGCGATAGCGGCACAGGCGCAGGTCCAACACTACGACCTTCCCGCTCAGCCGCTCGCGGAGTCGCTGCGCGCCCTGTCCCTCAGCTCCGGACAAAGCATCGCCGCGCCGGCGGAATTGCTTCGTGGGGTGACCGCACCCGCGCTGAAGGGAGACTATACGGTCGACCAGGCGCTCGCCGCACTGCTCGCCGGGTCCGGCCTCACAGCGCGGCGAACGCGCGGCGGGATCGTCATCGAGCACATCCGTCAAAGCGCGGCTGAAACCGACGAACCGTCAACCGAACGCGAGGTTGTCATCACCGGCAGCCGCATTCGTGGCGCACCGATCGCATCGCCCGTGATCCGGCTCGACCAGGCCGACATGCGCGACGCCGGGCAAACAACCCTGGCCGATGTCGTGCGCCGTATCCCGCAAGCGTTCGGGGGAGGGCAGAATCTCGGCGTCGGGGCAAATGCTGCCGGTTCAATCGACGTGGGCGGGGCGGTGACGATCAACCTGCGCGGGCTGGGCAGCGATGCGACCCTCACCCTGCTCAACGGGCATCGCCTTGCCTATAGCGGCTCGCGGCAGGGGATCGACGTCTCTGCGCTCCCCTTGGCGGCCGTCGACCGTATCGAGATCGTCGCCGATGGCGCGTCGGCGCTCTACGGATCGGACGCCGTCGCCGGCGTCGCCAATATCATCCTCAGGCGCGACCATGACGGCGTGCAGGTCGAGGCGGAGGGCGGGCTGGCGACCGAGGGCGGCTTTTCGCGCCAGCGCTATGGCGCCACCGCCGGCCAGCGCTGGGGAAGCGGCGGCATCATGCTCTCTTACGAATATGCCCGCAGCACCGATCTGTTGTCCGACGAACGCAGCTTCGCGCGCTCCCGTCCGGGCGTATTCATCTATCCGCCGGTCGAGCGCCATGCCGCCGTGCTGGCCGGGCATCAGGCGCTCAGCGACAATCTCACCTTCGAGATCGACATGCTGTTCAACCGCCGCCGGACCGAGCTCCTCTTTCCCGACAATCCGGGGGGCGACCTCAGGGTCAGTCGCACCGAGCAGCCGAGCACCAGCCGCTCCTTTGCGGTGGCGCCCGCGCTCAAGCTCGACCTGCCCGGGCGCTGGCAGGCCGAGCTGTCCGGCGTGTACGGCAGCGAGCGCCTGTTCGCTCGCGCCGACAACTTTGTCGGGACCAGCTTGGTTCGCTCGACCCCGCTTTGCTATTGCAACAATGGCAAGTCGGTCGAGCTGACCGCGGATGGACCGCTGTTCGCGCTGCCCGGCGGACCGGCCCGGATCGCGCTCGGCACCGGCTATCGCACCAACCTGCTCTTCGCCGACCGCGGCCCCGGCAACATCTCCACCATCCGCCAGTCGCAGGCGAGCTATTTCGGTTATGGCGAGCTGAACCTGCCGCTTGTGTCGCCTGAGATGGCGATAGGCGCGGTCCATCGGCTCAACCTCAGCGCGGCGCTTCGCTACGAGCGCTATCCGGGCATCGACGAGGTGATCACGCCCAAGCTCGGCCTGATCTATGCCCCCTCGTCCTGGATCGACCTCAAGCTGAGCTGGGGCCGTTCCTTCCGCGCGCCGACGCTCATTCAGCTCTATCTGCTGCCCTCGGCCATCCTCTACCCGGTCGCGCGCCTTGGCGGGACGGGATACCCGGCCGGGGCTACCGCGCTGCTCCTTTCGGGCGGCAATCCCGAGCTCACGCCCGAGCGGGCCACGACGCTCGCCGGCACCCTCGACCTCCGTCCGCCAATCCTCGACGGCGCACGCTTCCAGCTCAGCTATTTTCGCACGCGCTACACCGACCGGGTCGTGACCCCTATCCCGATCACCGCGCAGTCGCTCAGCAACGTCGCCTATGCCGATCTGGTCAGCCTCGCACCCGCCCCCTCCGACACGGCTGCACTGATCGCAGGAAGCCCTCTCTTCCAGAATGCCTCGGGCGCGCCGGTCGATCTCACCCGCGTCGTCGCCATCGTCAACAATCGCAACCGCAACGCCGGGCGACAGACGATCGACGGTGTCGACATGCTCGCCGATTACCGAACGCGCCTGGGGAGCGGGCATCTCACCGCCTCGCTCAACGCCGCTTATCTGCGCATCCGCCAGCAGCTGGCGCCCGGACAGCCCGAGCTTGCGCGCGCCGGCCTTATCTTCACCCCGCCGAGCTTGCGCGCGCGGGCCGGCCTGACCTGGTCGCACCCGCGGCTGACGCTCAACGGATCGGTCAACTTCACCGAAGGCGTAGACGACACCCGAACCGCGACGCCCGTGCGCGTCCGCGGCACCACGACCGTCGATCTGACCGCACGCTATCGCTTGCGGCGGGCGGCCGGACCCTTGCGAGACGTCACGCTCAATCTCTCGCTTCTCAATGCGTTCAACGATCAGCCTGACCAGATCGCGACGACCTCGCAGATCGATAGCGCCTTCGATTCGGCCAATTATTCGCCGCTCGGCCGGATCGTCTCGTTCGGGATCGTCTCGTCATGGTGAGCCGGACCATTTCGCGCGCGCTGCGCCGTCCGCTCTTCGCTCTGGCCGTAGGTCTCGCTGCCGCGGGTGGCGCGCAGCCGGCGATCGCCGCCTGTGACGATCTCCTGCCCGATCCAGGTCGGCCGCGGGCCGCGCAGCGCGCCGTCACTGCCGAGGATTTGCTGCGTCTGCGCGATATCGGGCAGCCGGACGGGTCGAGCTATCGTCAGCCGAGCCCGCTCGCGGTTTCACCCAACGGTCGCGAGGTCGCGTTCATCCTGACGCGCGCGGATGCCGACACAAACAGCTATTGCCGCGCGGTCGTGATCGTACCCCTCGCAGGCGGCGCGCCGCGGCGCATCGCCGACGCCGGCGAGATGATCCTCAACGATATGGCCGGCCGCGGTTCGATGCTGACCGTCGGCTATGTCGAGGCGACCACGCCGCTCTGGTCGCCCGACGGCCGATGGATCGCCTTCCTTCGCCGCGACGACGGGATGACCCGCCTGTGGCGGGTCGACAGCCGCGGCGGAACACCGGTTGCATTGAGCCCGGCGGGGGCGAACGTCGAGGCGTTTACCTTCAGTGCCGACGGTGATCGCCTGATCTTCGGCACCCGGCCCGGTCTTGATCGCGCGGGGCAGGAGATCGATCGCGAGGCACGCGCGGGCTGGCTCTATGATGAGCGCATCGTCCCCAATATGGGCGCGCGTCCCCGGCTGCCGTCGGGAGCGCCGATGGTCGCCTCGGCGGTCGATCCGGCAAGCGGTACCACGCTGACAGGGATCGAGGCCGATCAGGTGCAGCTGGATGAGGCGGTGCGGGGCCGCGAGGTGCCCACGGCCGCCGCCGCCGACGGCCGCCGAGCCTGGGCGGCGCCGGAGGATGATCGACCGAGAAGCCCGACCCGGCTCTTCGCCGAAGCTGGCGGCCGTCGCATCATGTGCGCCGCGGCGAGCTGCGATGGCGGAATCTTCGGCGTGTGGTGGGATGAAGCCGGTCGCGAGCTTCGCTTCATGCGGCGCGAAGGTTGGGCGCAGGAAGAGACCGTCCTCTACCGCTGGGCCCCCGGCGCCGCAACGCCCAGAGCGGTGCTGCGTACGACCGACATTCTGCTCGGTTGCGTGCAGCAAGCGGCGAATTTGCTCTGTCTGCGCGAGGGCTCGGCGGCGCCGCGTCATCTCGTGCGGATCGATCCCCGACGCGGCAGCAGCGAACCGGTCTGGGAGCCCAACCCGGAATTCGCTGCGCTCACCCTTGGTACGGTCGAACGATTGCGCTGGCGCAACGCGGAGGGCCGGGCGGCCTGGGGCGATCTCGTGCTGCCGCCCGGCTATCGGCCCGGCACCCGGCTCCCGATGGTGATCGTCCAGTATCGCAGCCACGGGTTCCTGCGCGGCGGCACCGGCAACGAATATCCGATCTTCGCCTTCGCTGCGCGCGGCTTCGCCGTGCTCAGCGTCGAGCGTGCGGCCCATGTCGCCGATAGCGTGCGTGGCATCGCAAGCTGGGATGCGTTCAACGCCGCCAATATACGGAACTGGACGGACCGCCGGAGCCTCCTCTCGTCGCTGCTCACCGGGGTCAACATCGTGATCGATCGAGGTGTCGCCGATCGCGCGCGGATCGGGATCACCGGCCTCAGCGATGGTGCATCGACCGCCCGTTTCGCGCTGATTAACTCCGATATGTTCGCGGCGGCCTCGATCAGCAGCTGCTGCATGGATGCCCAGCCGGCCGCGGTCTATGCCGGACTCGCCTATGCGCGATTTTCGCGCCGGGTGGGCTATCCGCCATTGAGCCAGTCCGATCCGGACTTTTGGCGGCCATACTCGCTCGCGCTCAACGCCGCACGGATGAACCGGCCGCTGCTCATGCAGCTCGCCGACGCCGAATATCTGCTCGGGCTGGAAACCTTCGCCGCGCTTCACGAGCACGGGCAGCCGGTCGAGCTCATTGTCTTCCCGAACGAGTTCCACATGAAGTGGCAGCCGGCCCATCGCCGTGCCATTTACGAGCGCAACCTCGACTGGTTCGGCTTCTGGCTGCAGGATCGGGTCGATCCCGACCCGGCCAAGGCGGCGCAGTATCGGCGCTGGGAAGAGATGCGGACGCGACGGAGCAGCGCTGCATCGCCGTGATGCGGCTCAGGACGCCCGCTTCCCCGCCCATATGCGCGCCCAGCTTTCCACATCGGCAACGCGGAGCAGCCGTCGGTAATTCTCCGGCGCGAGGCTTCCACTACGATCGAACGCCTGGCGCGCGGCAGTGACATCGATGAGATGGTGCTGGGCGAGAAGGCCGCCAAGCACGCGCTCGCGCAGCTTCGGACGATAGCGTTCGTAGATCTCCGCGGCGAAGCTGTCGGGGGTGCCTTTCGAGCGGCGCGAAATGATCCGCGCGGGAAGGTCGGCCGCGAACGCGCGGCGCGCCACGGCGCGATTGCGACCCTCGGCGACCCATTCCCAGCTCGGTATGGCAAGGCAGGTCTCGACCAGCGGTTGGCTGAGCAGGGGAGTGACCATCGGCAGATCGGCCTGCGGATCGAAGCCCTGCTGGAAGCTCTCCGCATACGCCAGGAGCTTGATGTGCGCCGCCTTGCCCGGCAGCGCACCGCGCGGTGGTGACAGCCAAGGATGCGGCACCGCGGCCCTCACTGCGGCACGGGCCTCTTCCGACAGAAAGGATGGGTCGCAATAAGCAGGGCTGCGCCGCGTACCGGGCAAGGTCCGGCCGATCGCAGCCCAGATGACCCGCACAAGGCTGGCGGGCGCGAGGTCGCTGACGGCGCGCGCCGTGCCGAGAAAGGCGCGTCCTGGCCCGATGGTGAGCAACCGATCGGCGGCCGGCGCCGCGGACCTCAGCGAGCAGAAGACATTGTCGCCACCGCCACCGCCGAAGACGGCCTGCGCGCCGGCGGGAATTCCAGTCGCGCGCACGATGCGCGCCGTCTCCTGCTCGAACAACCGCCCAGCGGGCCGGGGCAGCCGCGCGGCGGTCGATCGGTCCGGGTCGATCTCGCTTACCTCGCGCAAGGCCTCATGCAGCGGCTGGCGCACCGCCTCGGCCACGCACCGTCCATAGTCGAGCTCGTCGCCAAGCGGGTCGCGCGTGGTCAGGGTGACGAGGCTGAACGGGGTGCGGCTGGCGGAGAGACATGCCGCGACGATCGAGGAGTCGAGCCCGCCCGATAGCAGGAGGAGGACATGCGCGTATTCCGACGCGCGCGCTGCAACGCAGTTTTGTGCCGTGCGCCGGACGATCTCGGCGTCGGACGTCGCACTCTGTTCGCTGCCCGCCGCCGCGAAACGCCAGGGCGACCAAAGAGGATCGACCCGTGTACCCTGAGCGTCGATCGACAGGCGCTCGCCGCCGCGGAGCGCCGTGAGGCCCTCAAGGCAGGTCTCGTCGCCGCGCAGGTCGCCCCAAGCCAGCTCACGGGCCATGGCGTCCCAGTTGAGCGAGGTGCGCATGAGCCCGGCCGCAACGAGCAGGTCAGGATCGGAGGCCAGCGCGACGATCCGGTCGCTCTCCAGCCAATAGCAGGGCAGCTCGCCGAAGGGCGCGCGCACGACATGGGCAGCACCGTCGGCATGCGCGAAGGCGGCGACATAGCTGCCCCAATAGCCATCGATCAGCCGCTGTCCGCGCGATTGGGTGATCTGCTGACATTCCGCGGCGTCGAGCGAGGCCCCCCGTCGCGGAAAGCGGCGGTCGAACAGCGCTCCGACGATGAACCCGTTTGCGAACCGAAGCGGCGGCTTCCCCGAGGCTGCGCAGAGGATGGCTCCGTCATCCTCGATGGACAAAGCGGCGGGCAGCCGCGCGATCCGCCGACGCACCTCGGCGAATTGCTCGGGTCCGGTGCCGGGGCGACGGATCAGCATGAGCAAGCGCGAGCCCATCAGATCACCAGGATCGGCGTATAGGCGCGAACTGTGTCGTGCCGATCGTTCACCAGCCAGGCGTTCGTCTGGATCCAGCAATGCGCGGCAAAGGGGCGCACCCGAACGCCGATGACGAGATCGACGCCGACCCCCAGCATGGCGAGCCGCGTCGCCGCGGCCGCCGAGCGTGCAAGACACTGGTCATGGGAGCGCGTGAGCCGCGCGCTTGCGTCGAACGCGGCGGCGACCCGCGCGAGTTGGCCATCATCGGCGGGTCTGCTGGCATGTCGTGCCTTGGCGGCGGACACATGATCGAGAACGGCGGCGATGCCGCGAGCCGCCAGGCGCAAACGTGCATGAAGCAGGTCGCGAGCCGCGCCGAGCAGCGGCGCGATCGATACTTTTGGCAGCATTTGGTCGAGCAGGCTCGTGGATGGCTGTGAAATGGCGGGGCAAGGACGGAGGCCTTCGTTCTCGCGGGCGACGTGAAGCAGCCCGCCGGCGAGCAGGCGATCCAGCTGATCCCGGTCGGCACGCTCAGGCTGCCCGGCGAGGAGAGCACGAACCGCCGCTTCGGGCGCGGCCTCGAGCGCAAAATAGCGATCGGCATGAAGATCGAGAAAGATCAGGCGCCCGCTCGCCTCGCAAAGGCTGACACCTGGGCGCAGGGCGAGACCTTCGTGCATGGCGGCGACGGAGGGGCGCGCGGCCTAAAAGCCGCGCGCCTGCCGGTCAATCGTCGCTGAGACCGATCGGCTTCTCGCCGAGGAAGTCGTCAAAAGGGTCGCCGCCCGGACCCATCGTCTGCTCGCTGGCGACGCCGAGATCGATCACATCTTCGCGGTTCATGGCACTTGCTCCAAGCTGCGGGATTGCAGCCCCTGCAGGGTAGGAGCGGGTGAGGGCGATCCGAATTGAATACGAATTTGATTCGCCGATTATTCGGGCGGCGCCTCGACCATGCGGTAGAGTTGGCGCAGCACCGCCGCGCTCGCGCGGATCCGGCGCCGATGATAGCGTGTCAGCAATTGCCGCAGCCGTGCCGCGTCCCGACGCACGGCGGCATCGGCGATGTCATCGAGCTCGGCATCGATCTGCTCGAGCACGCCGGCCTCGGCGACCCGGACGGCATGGAGCCGGTCGTTCGTCGATGCCATCGCACGGCCATGCTCGGCATTGCCGGATCCCTGGATGATCGCAAGGAACAGCGCGGCCGTGCGCGTTGGTGTATTTCCTTCCTCACTTGCAAGCGAGGTCTCTGGCGCCTGCCCCTTGCGCAAGGCGATCCCGAGAATCTCTTGGTTCCATGCGTAACGGTCGCGCAGCGCCGGTTCATCGAGCAGCGGGACATGAAAGCCTTCACCCGTTCCGGTCTCGGCCAGACCTTCGCCCACGAGCATGTTGAGGCTGGCGCGTACCGGCGTGACGCTGCTCGCGAGCTGGTCGGCCAGCACCGCCGGATCGAGCCGCGAACCCGGACGGAACGCGCCGCGCAGCACGAGCGCCTTCAACGCCTCATAGACGCGCTCGGCGGTTGCGCCGGCGGCGTTCACGGCTGCTGGCTCGCGACATAGGCTTCGACCATCGCGGCCTGATCGGGGCGTAACGCGTCGATCGCGCCGAGCGGATGCTCGGCCCGGCCGTCGAGCAGCACCGATGGGCATTGCCCCTCATAATTGCCGAGGTTCGGGCGGTGCTGGCGATAGCCGATGAGCGCGGCCAGCTCGGGCGCAAATGTCCGCGCCACCTCCGGCGGATAAGCCAGCCACATATTCTCATAGGGCTTAAGCCAGCCGAGCGAATAGCCGACGACGATGCCGCGACGGACATCGGCGGTGCAGTTCGCGCCCGCGCCATGCAAGGTCGAGCCCAGAAACACGAGCGCGTCGCCCGGCATCATCGCGGCCGCGACTGGATCGCCCGGCGGTGCCTCGACCCGGGCGTTCGCACCATGGCTGTTCGGCCAGACCATGGTCGCCCCGTTCTCGGCGGTGAAGCGCGTCAGCGGCCAGATCACGTTGATCAGATATTCGGTTTCACCCATCGGCGCCCGCCACATATCCTGATCGCGGTGCGGCACCTGGGACGGAGCGCCCGGATGGACCGCGATCGCCTGCATGACGTTGAGTTGGATCCGCTCGCACCAGGGCAACAGCAGGGCTTCGGCCATCTCGATCAGCGCGGGATGCTGGGCGAGCGCAGCGCTGCGGTCCGACCGCATCAGCAGGCGCCCGAAACGCTTGGTGGTGGCGCCGTAGAAGCCGCCTTGGCAAAAAGGCGTGCAGGCGAAGTCGGCGGCAAGATCCGCGTCGAGCGCGGCGATCGTTGCCGCCGGCAGCACGCCGCGAAGGATGCAATAGCCCTGGTCGCGGAGCGCTTGTGTGGCTGCGAGGAGGTCGGTCATCGGTCTGCTCCTGCGTCAGGCGGCCGCGCGGGCGCCATCGGCATCGACGGCCGGGGCGATGCCGGCGGCAAGCAGGCGTGACGGCGTTTCCCTATCGATCTCGATGCGCAGCGCGACGAGCGTTCGCCCTTCGATTTGCATCGGCATGCCGAGCGGCCGGCAGCGCCAGCCAAAGGCGAGGATCTGCTGGAACCAGGACATCTCGGCGATCGCCGTATAGGAGGTGATGCCGCCAGCGAGCGCGTGCTCGGAGAGAGCGGTGACGAGGGTATCGCGGACGCTGCGGCGCTCGCGCGCGCTCAGCTCGCGGTCCAGGCAGAAACGCGTGATTTCGCAGATGTCCTTCGCTCGCGGCGGCGCGTCCTCGCACAGCCGGGCATAGAAGCTGTCGAGAATGTGCGGACGAACCGTCGGGAGAAGCCGCGCCGAGCCGAGATGCGCGCCACGCGCGTCGGTCAGGATCAGATAGGTCGCATGGCCGTCGTCGAATTGGTCGACCTCATAGGCGCCTTCGAGCACCGGCACGTCCCATTTGAGCAGATCGACGAACACGGATTTGCGCGCGGCGAACATCGCACGGAGCACGCCGTCCGTTGCGGGACGGGCGCCGGACCGCATGACGTGAAGCATGGCAAACTCCCTTGGTTGAGGTCACCCAAGGGTCTGCCCGGATCGTTGCGTTCGCTATTCCCCGAAAGGGTAATATCAGCGGCGGAAGATATCGGTGAAGGTCAGCGTTCCGTCGAACAGCGCCCGGATCGCCAGCAATGTTCGCTTGCTCACCCCGTATCGCGCGCACGCCTGCTTGATATGGCGCGCCACCGTCTCTTCCGTGACGCCGAGGATTCGGCCGATCTCCCAATCGGTCTTACCGCGCGCAGCCCAAAGCAGGCAGTCGCGCTGGCGATCGGTGAGCGCCGGCGGCAGCGGCTTGGGCAGATGCCCGCGCTCGGACCACAGCCGACGCGCGCCTTCGAAGGCGAAGGCGCCGGCGAACTGCGCCATCGGCAACCGGTCGACCACGATCACATGCCCGGCTTCGCTTGCGAACGAGCACGAGCCCCGCGCCTCGCCCGGGACATGCGCAGGAACGGTGAAGCCGTCGCCAATGCCTTGATCACGGCCCAGCGCGAGAACGCGCCTGTCATGGGCGGTCAGCGGAATCATCTCCGGCATGCGCGACCAGCGGAACCCGACGCTGGTGACGTGGCTTGCCCGGTGAACCGGATCGGAGACACCCAGCGCGTTGCGGTCGTAATAATCGGCCCATTTCGCGGGATAATTATGCAGCCGGATCGCGGCGCCGTCCGCCGCGACCACGTCGACATGATGGGTCAGCGCGAAATACTGGAAGCCGAGCGCAGCGGTAACCAGCTGCATCGCGACCTCCAGATCATCGACGTTCTTGACCTCTTCGACGATGCTGATGAAGTGCATCGCTATGTTGTGCATGCCCATCGGGCAGCAACACAGCCCCGAGCGGCGTCTCAAGCCACCGTGCGTCCCGAGGCCGCCCTTTCCCTCAAATGCGGGCTGGGGAGCGGGGCCTCATCCCGTTCCCCGGCGACTCTTACGAAGACCCCGGAATACCACGCGCAGTTCTTTCAAAGAAGATGCCGGTGGCGCCGAAGACGGTGTGTACCTGCCGGATCGTCGCGCACCGGCTTGCCAATCCTCAAGAGCGCTAACGCCATCGCGGCTCAATTCATCGGCTATCGATGACCGTTGATCGGCAAGACAAGGCCGCGCAGCGATGGCGTGACAGCGAGCTTTATACTCGGCTGCGAGGCATCGATCGTGCCGGGCTCATGTGGGAGTGGCTTCGCCGCGATTCGAATTACATCGCCTGGTATGCACGGGCGAGCCGGGCAACCCGCGGCCCCGGCCCTGCGATCGAGCCGACCCGGTGGGGGCTTCACTTTCGCCGAGCATCCGGACCGCGGTGCGCCCGAGGCCCGGATCATCTGGCATGCCGACCTCGATCCCGGCACCCTGCGCGTCGCCGCTGTCCCGTCCGATCCGAGAGATCCGGATAGCGTTCGCATCGAGCGCCTCACGCCCTGGCTGACCATTGCCGTCGACGGCGAAGGCCGGGAGCATGCGGTGCTGTCCGATGGATGGCACCGCATCCGGATCGACATCGAGCAAGGCAGCATGGCCGATGGCGAAGCCGTGCTGCTCCATTATCGCTTGCGCGGCGTCGCGTCGGCGAAGTCGAAGGTCCTGCCGCTGCGGCGCTTCCTTGAGCTTTGCCGCTCCGGCCGCTTCGCGCGTTCGCTGTTCCCGCGTGATCCGCGCGTCGAGCGCTGGCTGACGGTGTTGCGCGTTCATGACGCGCTGGCAGCTGGCGCCAGCCATCGCGAGATCGGCGCTGCGCTGTTCGGCGAGAAGCACGTCTCGCTCGACTGGAGCGAGCGTGCTGATTCCCTGCGCTCGCGCGTCCGTCGCCTGGTTCGAGACGCGCAGGCGATGGCGCAGGGCGGTTATCGCCACCTGTTGCGACGACGCAACTGAGCAGCCCCTGACGGTTTCGGCAGCCCTGTCGTGCTAGGGGCTGCCCGCGGCCTCACCCTCCCTGCCGTCGATCGGTGGCAGTTCCGGTCGGGCGCCGAGGACCGCGGGGTCCTGCAGGTCCAGGATCGCGTCCGCACCCCATCCGAAGTGACTGGCGGCAACCTCGGGCCGGAGCGCGGTCCAGGTATCGAAGATCAGCTTCTGATAGGCTTGGTCGACCGGCTTCAGGCCGCCAGCCCCGCTGAGGAAGTCGTCGACAGGCTGTCCGGTGCGGTACCGCGCATTCCAATACATCGCCGCCGTGACATTCGCGTGATCGAGCACGGCCTGGATATGCCGGATGCCTTCAAGCTCCCTGACCCGAGGGACGACTTTCGGATGCATGAGGTAGCTCAGCACCAGCTTCTGCGTGAGCCACATCCGGTACGATGGCGGCGGATGGCTGCCCACCGCCTCGTGCGCGATCGGGCGTTCTCCGACGCCATAGAAGCGCTGGAACATGCAAGTCAGGCCGGCGAAGAACAGCCAAAGCGTGCCGGGTTGAATCTGCTCCTCGTCGGCGAGCATCATCAGCTGCAGGGTCAACACCGTGGCTTCGTGATCGGCCGAGAGCTCGCAGGCGTGGCGGACCGCAGCCGCCCGCCCGGTCAGCACGATCGTGTCGTCGGACGCGAACTCCTCGATCGCCTGGCTCGGGTCGGGCATCAGATCGCCGTGACGCTGGAAGAGATGCGCCTGCTCATGAAGATACAACCACGCCATGGTCAGCCGGAACATTCGGTCCACGGCGTTGGCGTGGTCCAGCCCAGGCGGCAGCCCGCGCATCCTCGGCAGGCCGACATTCTTATAGACTTCGTCGTAGAACGGTCGCCCGATCTCCTTCGCGACCCATTTCAGGAAGGTTTCCGCATCGTCGTGCAGCGCGATCGGCACGCCGCTACTGATCGAGATCAGATCATGCGCCGGATCGCCGGCGTCGCCGCCCGCATAGGCGTCGAAGGTCCAGCTCGGGAGCCACCGAACCGTCAGACGTCGACCGGCGGCGGCATATTTCTTCTCGGAAAAGTGCGTCTTGGCCCATTCGATGACCTCGACGCTCCGCCGCCGCGCCGCCTCGGCATCGACATGCGTCAGGATCGACGGATCATATTCGACCCGTTTTCTCGGCGCGCTCATGGATCGGCAGGGAGACGGCAGCCAAGCGCGTCGTCGCGTTTGAAGATGAGGCAGGGATGGGCGGCGCTTCCGTCGAGATAAGCCCGAACGAGGCGGTGTGCGCCGTCGAAGAGCGACAGCCCTTCGGCATATTCGATCACCAGCACCGGCGTTGCGGCGCGAGCGTCCGGCATCGACGCCGCCCAGATCAGATCAAGGCCGGTCTCCGGCGACTGCTTCACCACGCTGCCGGCGAGCTCGATCCCCCAAAGCTGCGCATAGCTTGTCGGCCAGGTCGCGGCGCGCGTTGACAGGGTACCGCTCGCGATCGCGGCTTCGACCGCCTTGACATCGAATGCATGGTCCGGTTCGTCGCGGTCGAGCACCCTGTCCTTGTTCCTGTGCGGCCCGCGCGCCCGCAGCATCGCGCGATGCGCTTTAATGACCTCCTTGGATATCGGGAGGATCTGCGCCGCGCGCGGGTCCAGCGGTACGGCGCCCTGTGGCGCGTCGGACGTCATGCCTTTTTGGCGCCGCGCTTGGATGCCGGGATCACCGCGGTGATGGTGTTGCGCACCAGCGACCGGCTGCCGTCCTCCTTCTTCTTGACGAAATAGGGACTCTCGGCCTGGTCGTGGGCCAGCATTACATTCTTGATCTCATGCAGCTCGCAGGCCTCCAGCTCCGCCGCACCCGTATCGAACAGCACGATATTGGTGCCGCCTTCGCCGAACGCGCTGCCATAGGCGATGCCGTCATAGCCATGGCTCTTGAACGCTTCGGCGATGATCTGCGTCGGCGCATAGTCAGCACGATTGTCCTCGCGCAGCACCGGTTCGCGAAACGCGCGCGCAACATCGCACCAGACCGAGGCCTCGCGGTCCGCCGGTGACGGCTCCTCCTCCAGATAGATCCGCGTCCGCCCGCTGTCGTCGCGCACGTCGACGAGGCGCTGATCGCGGAGCGTTCGCATGATCGCCACTGAAACCAAAGATCCGATCCAGGGCCGGACTTCGGCGATTGCGGTGTGGCGGTTGTCCGCCATGTAGAGGCAGGGAATACCGCGCGGATTGGCCCGGCCGTCGGATGCGGCATAAGGCAGCGGCACCATCCGATCGGGCAGCGCGGGTCGCGGAAGCGGGCCGATGTGCGGGTCGTCATATTCGGCATGCGCGACTTGCGCCCGGCACAGGTGATGGCCGGCGGGAAGCTTGCTTTGCCGCGTCTCCGAGGTGCGTAGCAACGTGTCGAGGAACGCCCGGCTCTCGGGCGACAGGAGATAGCGCCGCTCGTGAGATACCTCGCGCGCGAACGCCCAGTAGCTCCGCCACGATGCAAAGACAGGATCTTCAGTCATCAGGCGACCGTCTCACTGCGCCTTGATTCTGTCCATCGCGAACCGCGTCGCTGCGCCCGTTCGGGCGGGTCCGATGGCTTAAGCAGCGAGCAGCGGAACTGCGCCTCGCGCATGTTGCGCGACCGCGCTCTACGGCTTGGGCGCTGCCCTTCGCCGCCGAGCCCCGCATGCGCGGGTCTCGGCCTGACGGTCACGATCGCCTGGCGCCCAGCGGTCGCCGCGCCGGGCGCGGCGGCGTTGCTTGTGGCCTCTCCCAGATACGCGGGAGTGGGCGGCGCTCCCTGCTAGGCGCGGGCGCGACGGCGGCAAGCCGGCCTTCGGCCGGCTCCTTCATTCCATTGCGGCCCTGCGGGTGCCCCCGCCGCTCATGGCCCGCGCCTTTCCGGTCCGCTTGCCGCCCACCCCCGCTTTCCGGGGAGGCCATGCGGTTTTTTGGGGCGGTGAGGAGATGGACATGATCCTGCTGACCGACCGCCTGCGCGCGGCGCTTCGGGCCAATGCCGAGGCCGCCTGCCACCCCGGCCACGATCCCGTGCCGGTGGTGAAGTTCTTCAATCCCTGCGGCGCCGCGACGTGGCTCGCAACCGAGCTGGACGGTGATGGCGACACGCTATTCGGTCTCGCCGATCTCGGCTTCGGTTGCCCCGAGCTGGGCAGCTTCAGCCTGACCGAAATCGCGAGCCTCCGTCTGCCGTTGGGGCTTCGCATTGAGCGCGATCTGCATTTCTCCGGCCGCGTCCCGCTGTCGAGATGGGCCGAGGCGGCGCGGCAGGCTGGCTCGATCCTCTCCGCCGAAACCCTGCTCCGCCGCGCTGACTCAGCGGGCGAGACCGAGCTTCCGGACACCGACGCAGGCCCGGCCTGAACCTGTCGCGAACCCGGATGACGTGGCGGCCGTCCGCCGCCGATCAAAGCCGGTCCGCCCACTGTCCAACCAATCGACGGACCGGCACTCCAACGGAGTGCGTGTGATGAAACTCGATTTTGTGCCTCTCGACAAGCTGGCCGTCAGCAAGGCCAATATGCGCTACGCCAAGCGTCCGCCCGATGTCTCCGACATCCTCCCCACCGTACGCGCGCGCGGCATCCTCGTGCCGCTGATCGTGCGTCCCAACAGCGCGCCCGATGCGTTCGAGATCGTCGCCGGAAGCCGCCGCTTCCACGCCGCGCGGCTCGTCGCCAGCGAGGCGGGGCACGCCGAGCCGCTGCCCTGCGCGATCCTCGACAGCGGCGACGATGCCGCCGCCATCGAAGCCTCGCTGATCGAAAATCTGGCGCGGCTCGACCCCGACGAGGTCACCCAATGGGAGACCTTCACCCGGCTGGTGAAGGAAGGCCGAACCCTCGACGACATCGCCGCCACCTTCGGGCTTCCCGAGTTGATGGTGAAGCGCGTCCTTGCCCTCGGCAACCTGCTCCCGCGCATCCGGTCGATGTACGCCCGCGAGCAGATCGACCGGGTCACCGTCCGCCACCTGACCCTCGCCAGCAAGAGCCAGCAACGCGCATGGCTGGCGCTCGCCGACGACCCCGAGGGCTATGCGCCGACCGGTCACCAGTTGAAGGCATGGCTGTTCGGCGGGCAGTCGATCGCCGCGCGCCATGCGCTGTTCGACGTCGAGGCGAGCGGGCTTGCGGTGGTCGCCGACCTGTTCGGCGAGGACCGCTATTTTGCCGATCCCGACGCCTTCTGGACCGCGCAGAACGCCGCCATCGACGCGCGCCGCACCGCCTATCTCGATGCGGGCTGGGCCGATGTGGTGATCGTGCCGCCCGGCGAGCATTTCCAGAGCTGGGAATATGAGAAGGCCGCCAAGCGCAAGGGCGGGCGCATCTATCTCGACCTGCGTACGAGCGGCGAGGTCGTCGTCCATGAAGGCTATCTCTCGCGCAAGGAAGCCCGGCGCGCCTCGGCGTCGGGCGGCGATGGGGCGACTCCTGCGAGGCCGCCCCGGCCCGAGATCAGCGGCCCGATGCAGACCTATGTCGACCTTCACCGCCACGCCGCCGTGCGCGCCGCGTTGCTCGCCCATCCCGGCGCCGCATTGCGGCTGATGGTCGCCCACGCCATTGCGGGCACGCATCTGTGGAGCGTCAAGGTCGAGCCGCAGACCGCGCGCAACGACGCCACCTGCGAAAGCGTCGAGACCGCGCACGGGGAGGCCGTGTTCGACGAGCATCGCCGCGCCGTTCTCGCCCTTCTCGGCTTCTCCGCCGACGAGCCGACCGTGACCGAAGGCAGGCCCGAAGGCGCCGACGGCGATGCCGTCGCCGCGATCTTCTGGCGATTGCTCGACCTGCCCGATCCGGCCGTGCTCGACGTGGTTGCGGTGGTCATGGGCGAAAGCCTTGCTGCCGGAAGCGCGGCGGTCGCGGCGGTCGGGCTGCATCTCAAGGTTGATATGGCCGACTGGTGGCAGGCCGATCCGGCCTTCTTTGAGCTGGTCCGCGACCGCGAGGTGCTGACCGCGCTTGTCGCCGAGGTCGCGGGCAACCGCATCGCCGCCGCCAATGCGCGCGAGAAGGGCAAGACGCTGAAACGCATCATCGCCGACCATCTCGACGGCAGCGACGGGCGCACCAAGCGCGAGCGCTGGGTGCCCCGGTGGATGGCGTTCCCGCCCGCCGCCTACACGACACGCGGCGGCGTCGGCACGATGCGGGCGCACGCGCTCGCCGAGGCGGCAAGGTCGCTCTCCGACCGGCCTGAACCGCCCGTGCCGCCCGCAGCGGATGCGATCGCGGCGCCGCTTCCTGACCCGGCGGAGCCTTCGCCCGAACGCGAGCCCGACGAACCGCCAGTGCCGCTCGCGGCCTGACCTTTGCGAGGCGGGACGGCACGCCGCCCCGCCTCGCTCATCGCTTCGCAGACGAAAAAATCGCCCGTGCGCCACGCCCTGTCGGCGTCGTCGCACGGGCGATTTTTTCCAAAAAGGGGGGGGTGAAGTGGCTCTTCCTAGCGCCCGACGATCGGCCGTCCTTCCGGGCGATGCTCGCCGAACAACAGCCAGAAATTCTTGAGCAAGGGCAGCAGCGCAGCCTCGTCGATCCGCTCGACGCGCAACTCGCCGAGCAACGCGGAATCGCGAAACGCCTTGCGGCTCGCATAGCCGTCGGCAAGGGGCAGATAGTGATCGCGGACCCCGAGCAGGGTGGCGTGGATCACCCACGGCCCTTCGACGCCAAATGGCTGCAGCCGGTTCTGCGTCGCGACCGTCGCCTCGAGCAATCCTTCCTCGAACACCGGCACCCAGACGCGTTTATGCTCCTTGCCGCGATCGTCGGTGCGGATGCCTCCGATCGTCCAGGCATGATCGGCGCGGCCACTCCGGTGGGTCAGCGTGAAGCTGCCGACGATGCCGCTCTCCCGATCGGGCGGCACATGCACCAGCGCACCTTCGATCATATCGATGGCGCTGTAGCCGCCATAATTAACGGCCCGCACCGGAACGATCGCATCGTTGCGGGTGATCGGAATGTCGAGCTCCTCACGGTAGAGCGACAGCGGCGTCACCGACACCACGGCAACCGGATCGCCGCCCATCCTGAACGGCATGTCGATGCCCTGCGCCATCTCGATTGCCTGGCTGTGCAGCGCCCGAAAGCGCAGCGGCAGCTGCTCGGCCTGGGTGAAGGCGTGGCGAAGCTCGTGCACGTCCATCTCGTATTTCTCGCGGCTGTTGCGGCTGTAGAAGCGGCCGCTGTTCTTGAAGATCACGCGGTGCGGGCTGGCGAGGCTGGCCGGAATCCGCATCATCAACGCGCCCGTGCCCGCCGCCAGCCCGATCCAGTGCATGTGGACCCCGATGAGCCGCGGCGCGACGCCGGCCCGGATGATGTTCTCGAGACGCTGGAACTCGTCATCGACATTGTCGACCTGAAGGCCGGGCAAGTCGGCGGCGACGCCATCCTTTTCCTCGATCCCGAAGATGAGATCGCCGCCTTGCGCGTTGGCGAGCGCGGTCACGTCGGCGAGGAATTCCTTCTTCGCATCGTCGCTGCCGCCGGGCAGATCGCGCTTGAATTCGAGGTCGCGCCGCTCCCCGACCTGATTGTCGATCAGGCGCCGGAGCGCGGCTTCGTCGATGGTGTCGATAGGCTGGTCGAGCATGCCGGCATCATAGGACGCGAATGGACGATGCGCAGCGACAAGTTGCGCCGATCCCGGTCGATGCATGGCCGACTGTCGCGCTCCGCCCGGCTGGAATGATCGATCGTCGACCTGTCGATGCGCCCTCGGCTGGCGCGATTCCGTCGTCTTTGCGGTGACGGCTCAACAGCGGGCAGCCTCGTCCCGGACGCTCGCGCCACCGTCTCCGGCGTCTTGGGCAGAGGACCTGGAACGGTCGCCAGCCGCGCGAAACCATCGCGGCCACGCTTATTTCCCCGCCGCCGGCCTTGCGGCCGCCGTCTCCTCGCGGGCGCTTCGCTCCAAATAAGCGCGCCGCTCCGGTCCTCCGCTGGCGCTGCGGCCCTGACGGGTTCGCGCGTCAGGCTGAAGCCCGTTCCGCCGGTCCGCCCATCGCCCGGAGACGGTTCGGGCGAGCAACCAAGGAGACGAACAATGCCCGCAATCGGTTATGTCACCCGCGACGGAGACGGCTTTAAAGGCCAGCTCAAGACGCTCTCGATCCGTGCCGAGATCGAGATCCTGCCCAACCGTTCGAAGAACAGCGACACCCAGCCCGACTATCGCGTCTCGGCCGGCGGCGTCGAAGTCGGTGCCGGCTGGGTCCGTCGCGGCGAGATGTCCGGCAAGGACTATGTCTCGCTGAGCCTTGCCGCCCCCGAGTTCGGCCCGCGCCGGCTCTACGCCAATCTCGGCCGCGCCGCCGGGCAGGACGATGACGATGCCTTCGCCATCATCTGGAACCCGGCCGACTGAGTCGCCGCTGCGCTCCCGCGCCAACCGCGCGGGAGCGCAATCCCCAGAAATGGGGGGGGTCGAAAATCCATGCATCGATTTTCGACCCTGCCGGCGGCGGCGCGCTTGAGCCAGCTTGGGGCGGTCGCGGCGATTGGCCGCCGACCCAGAACGGACCCGACATGATGAGCGACGACGCTGCCGCACGCGCCAAGGCCGCGCGCGAGTCCTGCCCCTTCCTCACCGCCAAGCAGGCGGCCTTCCATCTTGGGCTCGCTTATTCGACGCTGAAAGCGATGCGCCTCGCCAGCAAAGGCCCGCGCTGCCGCCGGCACGGCCGGACCTGGCGCTATCATATCGACGATATCGAAGCATGGTCGGCGGCCAGTGCGCGCGGAGGCGGACATGGCTGAGCGGGATAACCTGCCGCTGTTCGCCTATCGCCGAGCGTCGCGCATCGATCGCGGACGCCGCCTGCTACGCCGCTGCTTTGTCGCCGCGCTCGCGCTCGGCGCCGTCGCACTCGGCCTCACCATCCTCGACCCGCCGCGCCCGCGCCTCCTCTGGAACGCGAGCGCCAGCGTACCGCTTGGGCTCTACCGGGTCGATGTCGGCGCGGCTCCGGCACGCGGTGCGCTGGTGGTCATCTGGTTGCCCGAGGCCGCGCGCACGCTCGCCGCGAAGCGCCGCTATCTCCCCCGCAACGTGCCCGCGATCAAGCGCGTCGCCGCGCTCGCAGGGGCGCGTGTCTGTGCCGCCGGCGACAGGCTTGCGGTCGACGGCCGACTGGTTGCCGGGCGGCTCGCCGCCGACCGGCTCGGCCGTCCACTGCCGCGCTGGAGCGGCTGCCGGACCTTGGGCGCGGGTGAGCTGCTGCTGCTCAATCCGGCAAGCCCCGCCTCGTTCGACGGCCGCTATTTCGGGATCAGCCGGACCTCGGAAGTCGTCGGGACCGCGAATCCGCTCTGGACATGGAACGGCGCGGAGACCGGCGCATGACCCGCTTCCCCGCCCTTCTTTGCGCTGGCATGCTGGGCCTGCTCGCTATCCCGTCGGCCGCCGCGCAGCAACCGACCGAGGTAGCGCCCGAGCGGGTCGTCCCCGCCGATGCCGTGACGCGCTGGCGTCCCTATTCGCGCGAAGCCTCGCAGCGCTTCGGGGTGCCGCTCGACTGGATCGAGCGGGTGATGCGCGCCGAAAGCGGCGGCCGTACCCAGCGAAACGGCCGCCCGATCACGAGCCGGGCGGGCGCGATGGGACTTATGCAGATCATGCCTGGAACCTGGACCGAGCTACGCGCGCGGCTGGGGCTGGGCGCCGACCCGCACGATCCGCGCAACAATATCCTTGCCGGCACCTTCTATCTGCGCCTCATGTACGACCGGTTCGGCCATCCCGGCCTGTTCGGCGCCTACAATGCCGGGCCGGCACGCTATGCCGCCTCACTCGCCGGCGGCCGGCCGCTTCCCGAAGAGACCCGCGCCTATCTCGCCCAGCTCGCCGGCGCGGCGAGCCCAACGCCGGCGCCTGAACCGCTGCAGCGCTCGACGCTGTTTGCGATCGAGCGTTCCGCCGCTGCCGCCAGTACTGCAGCCAAGGACGCCCCGGCCGGGTTGTTCGTCACCCTCTCGACCCGCCCAGCCGCGATAGTCGAGCCGCAATAAGGGGCATGCCGCGCTGTCTGCGCCACCCCTGACCTGGGGGAGGGCTCGTCTCGGCAAGGCCCAGCATGACGGGTGGCGGAACGGCTGTGCAAGGCCGGCGGCCCCTCCAATTTTCTCGCGAGATGGAGCGTGCTGCGCACGC
Source organism: uncultured Stakelama sp. (assembly GCA_964407945.1). GTDB lineage: Bacteria > Pseudomonadota > Alphaproteobacteria > Sphingomonadales > Sphingomonadaceae > Sphingomonas. The sequence goes on along the minus strand of CAYOXO010000002.1, from coordinate 47,852 downwards.
GCTTTTGTTGGCCAGAGCGCGACAAAATCGGTTCCTCCGCCGCCGCTGCGCGGCGCTTGCGGCTGCGCCTCCAGCGGCCCTGACAGCCGCTCCGCCACCCGTCTCCGACTGTCTGTCCTCGATCGTGAGGATGACGGTTCGGAGGTTGGTCATGACGATGATTTCCATTCTCGAAGTCGAAACCCGCGACGCCTATCCGGCGCTGATCGCCGGGCTCGAAGCGCAATATGGACGCGAAGGCAGCGTCGAGATCGCAGGCCGGTTCCTCGATGCGGAGCTTGCCGATTTCCACTGGCAGAGCCGCATGATGGAGCGGCATCTCGGTCGCTATGAGGGCGACGTCGATGCGGACGACGAGGGCGTCGAGCTCGAACGGATCGCGATCCTGGGCGTGCTCAAGGGCGCGTGGTTCGTCGCCACATGCATTGTCGATGGCGACGGCGCGGTGCATGACATCTTCGATCTCAGGCTGATGGATTGCGAAGGTCAGGCGCATGCAGCGTTCGCGTGCACGCACTGAGATGGGGATGCGGGAGCGGCGTCCGGCTGGCGTCGTTCCCGCACTCTTTTTGCCTCGGCCGCGGGAGGCGGGGCGAGGGGTGGAATGGGCAGCAGGACGACGACATCGCGAAGGGCGCGTAAGGCAAGATAAAGCGCCGGCACCGGCCGGCGCATAAGCCTTTGTCTGCACATCCTTTTCTGCCGCTTTCACCGGCACTCCCGCGTGCCGGACGGTGCCGGTCGTGCCGACGTTTGGCGGTTTTCCGCGGTTCCGGGCGGCACCGGTTTTCTCGGACTCCAGGTTGCGCCAGACTGGCCGCGGGGCGGCTCATTGAGGGTTGTCGCCATGACCGAGGACGACGAGTTTGAACCCCGTCTGGGACGGCTGCGCAGCCGTCCGCCCCGGCGCGCACGGCGCTATCTCCAGCGCGTGCTTGCGGCCACCAACCTTGCCCGTGGCAGTGCGGCATTCGGCGCGCGCAAAGCGACAACGGCCGCGGGCAGCCGCATCGGCCGTGCCGCGGGGGTCGGCCGGCTGCTCGCCGTCCGTACGCACCCGGCCGCGCTCGGCCGGCGCCGCGTCGTCATCAAGACCCGCATCGTCCGGCTTGCCGGCAAGGGCGCAAGCGCGGCCGCAGCGCACCTACGCTACCTTCGGCGCGACGGCACGACGCGAGATGGCGAACGCGGTGCGTTCTACGGCCCGGCCGGGGAGGATCTCGACGCCAGGTCCTTCCTTGAACGCGGTGCCGGCGACCGCCATCAGTTCCGCTTCATCGTCTCGCCCGAGGACGGGGCCGAGTATGAAGACCTGAAGCCTCTGGTCCGCCGTCTGATGGCGCGCGCCGAAGCCGATCTCGGCACCCGGCTCGACTGGGTCGCGGTCGACCATTTCAACACCGGCCATCCGCACAGCCATATCATCGTGCTCGGGCACGACGCGAAGGGGCGTGATCTGGTGATCGCGCCCGACTATCTGACGCGGGGCCTGCGCGAGCGTGCGGCCGAACTCGTCGAGCTCGATCTGGGACCACGCTCCACCCGCGACATCGCACGCAGCCAGCTCGCCGAGATCGAAGCCGAACGCCTGACCGCGATCGACCGGCGGCTGATCCGCCTCGGCGGACCTGAGCGGATCGTCGACGCGAGCGGCGGCCGCGCGTTCGAACAGACCCTGCGCGCCGGGCGCCTTGCCAAGCTCGCCCGGCTCGGGCTCGCCGATGCGATCGGCCAGGGCCGCTGGCGGCTCGCGCCCGATCTCGCCGCGACGCTCGCCCGGATGGGTGAGCGCGGCGACATCATCCGCACAATGCAACGCGCTTTCAGCGCGGCGCGGGTCGAGCGTGCCGCGGCCGACCGGGTGATTTACGATCCTGCGCCGGCTGGTGCCGTGCCGCTCATCGGCCGCGTGCTGGCGCGCGGCCTCGCTGACGAGCTGCGCGACCGTCATTATCTCATTGTCGACGCGATTGACGGGCGCAGCCACTATGTCGCGCTCGGTCGGGAAGAAGCCGACGGCGTAGGCCAAAATAGCGTGGTGCGCGTGACCCCGCAGCGTGCCGCGATCCGCGAAGTCGATCGGACGATTGTTGCGGTCGCCGGAGCCAATCACGGCCGCTACGACATCGCAGCCCATCTCGCCTGCGATCCCCGGGCCAACGAGGCATTTGCGCAAAGCCATGTCCGCCGGCTCGAGGCGATGCGCCGTGCCGGTGCGGGGATCGTACGCGAGCCCTCCGGCAGCTGGCGGATCGCGCCCGATCATCTTGAGCGCGTCGAACGCTTCGAGGTCGCCCGACTGGGAGAACGTCCCGTCGTGATAGAATTGCTCTCGGCCGAGCCGCTCGAACGGCTGACCTCGGCCGACGGCGCGAGCTGGCTCGATCACCGGCTGCTGGGCGAGAATGTCCCGGCACGCGACGCCGGTTTCGGCAGCGCGGTGCGTGCCGCCGAAGCGCGCCGCCGGCAATGGCTGATCGCTGAGGGTCTTGGTCAGGATGTGGCGGGCGCGTTTCAACCGGCACCGAACATGATCGCCGTTCTGCGGCGTCGTGAGCTGTTGCGGGTTGCCGCAATGCTCTCGCGCGAATTCGGCCTGCCCTATAGCGAGGGCGGCACGGGCATGCCGCTCGACGGGATCTATCGTCGCCGGCTCGATCTGGTCAGCGGCCGCTTCGCGCTGGTCGAACGCGCCCATGATTTCACGCTGGTGCCGTGGCGTCCGGTGCTCGATCCGCACCTTGGCAAACCGGTCTCGGGGATCATGCGCGCCACGGGCATCAGCTGGACCATCGGTCGCGGGCGCGGTGGCCCGGCGGTCTCATAAGCAGGCGCAGAAGTGCACGCGGCAATCACCGGTCTCCTTTTTCCTCGTGAAGAGCTGTGAGTGGTCGCGTCAGGAGGCGGGGTCGATAGCGCAAGGTACGAGGTGTATGTACAGGATATCTGTATGCTTTCCGGGCTGACAGCCCGGTGCCTGGAAAATCAGTATATACAGCTCTTGACACGCTTGCTGATTTACGTTCACTTGGACGATGCAGCAGAACATGATGGCCGACCGGTAAAGCCGGCATGACCACCACGCCGCGGGAACGACGAAAATCCGGGCAATCTCACGCCGCGGAAGCGGTGCGTGACGCCTCATGCAATCTTTCGATTGGGGGTATCTATGACTCGTCTTCTTTCCACGCTCCTGTCCGCCTCGATGCTGGCGGGCCTGGCGCCCGCAGCCTTGGCGCAGACGGCTGAGGATCAGACCGCTCCTCCCTCGAATGCCGGCGACGAGAGTATCGCCGCGACGACGGAGGCCGCCGGGAATGATGGCACGATTGTCGTCACGGGTACGCGGATTCGCGGCGGAAATCTTACCGCCGCTGGGCCAGTCTCGATCATCGGCGCGGAGGAGATCGCCAATACCGGCCAGGTCAATCTGGAGAATATCCTGCAGCGTCTTCCCGCTTCGGCCGGGTTCGGCGGCAACCAGACCAATGCCTATTGGACCGGTCGCGGCTGGGGCACGTCGCAGATCAATCTGCGTGGCCTTGGCATCAACCGTACCCTGACCTTGCTCAACGGGCGCCGGCTGGTGAATGGCGGTACCGGTGCGAACACATCGCCTGATCTCAATATGATCCCGGTCGCGGCGCTCGAACGCGTCGACGTGCTGAAGGATGGCGCATCGGCAATCTACGGTACCGATGCGGTTGCCGGCGTGGTCAACCTGATCACGCGGCGGAACTATAAGGGCATTGGCGTCGGCGCGCGCTATGGCATCACGGAACGCGGCGACGCCCGCGACCTGACCGTCGATGCGGCGATCGGCGTCCAGGGCGAGCGTGGCGGGATCGCGTTGTTCGCGACTTTCCAGGATACGGGTCCGGCCAATATGGCGAGCCGCGCGCCGTGCGGGCTGGGTGAGGTCGCAGGCGCGCTGGTGTGCGTCAACAGCGCCTCGACCGCCGGCGGCCGCGCCACCTTGCCCAATGGCCAGCAGATCAACTTCAACAACGTGCCCGGCGGCAACGGCAATTTCTACGAACCCTATGTCGCCGCCCGGCACAATTATAACGGCAACGCTTCGCTCAACGCGATCAATCAGATCCAGCGCCTGTCGACCGCGCTGTTTGCGCATTACGAAGTGAGCGACGACATTGAGGTATTCGCCGAGGGGCTGTTCACGCACCGCGAGACCAGCCAGCTCGCCACGCCGGGCACCTTGCGCAACCTCGCAATTCCGGCAAGCAACCCGACCAACCCGACCGGACAGAACATCGTGCTGGTCCAGCGCCGCCTGATCGAGACAGGCGACCGCACGGCCTTTCAGGAGACCGACACTTACCAGCTTACCGGTGGTCTGCGCGGCGATTTCGCGGGCGGCTGGCATTGGGAAGTGGCGCTGAGCTGGGGGCGCAACACCGGCATCGACGGCTTCACCAATGTCGCCAATCTGGAGCGCGTGGCGAACACCCTCGACACATCGCGGTGCAGCTTCGCGGCCGGCGCCGCGATCCCGTGCGGCGATTATCTCGGCGCGGGCGACGTGAGCCAGGCGGTGGTCAACTATACTACCTTCACCTCGCGCGACACCGGCGGCAACGAGCTGCTGAGCCTCACCGCCGACATCTCTGGCAAACTCTTCAACCTGCCGGGCGGGCCGCTCGGCGTCGCGCTGGGCGCGACCTATCGTGAGGATACCGGGTGGCGTAATCCCGATCCGCTGACTGTGCTGGGCATCGCCAACACCAACCAGCAATCGCCGATCTTCGGCAAGATCAAGGTCAAGGAGGCCTATCTCGAGATATCCGCGCCCCTGCTCGCCAACCTGCCGCTGATCGAGAATCTGACGATCAACGGCGCGGTTCGCTATTCCGATTACAACTTGTTCGGCAGCGACTGGAACTACAAGATCGGCGGTGACTGGCAGATCGGCGGCGGGTTCAGCGCACGGGCGACCTGGGGCACCGCGTTCCGGGCGCCGAGTGTGCCCGAACTGTTCGGCGGTGTCTCGCAAGGCCAGCTCACCACTACCGATCCCTGCAGCAACTATTCGAACAGCACCAATGCCACGCTGGTCGCCAACTGCCGTGCATCGGGCGTGCCTGCGGGCTATGTCCAGCTCGGCAACTCGATCCTGACCAACACGGGTGGCAATCTCGCGCTTCGTCCGGAAACGGCGGAGACGCTGACAGCTGGCGTCGTGTTCCAGCCGCGCTTCGCACGCGGGCTGACGCTGACTGCGGACTTTTTCGACATCAGCATCGACAACGGCATCCGTGCCATTCCCGGCTCGACCAAGCTGGCCCTGTGCTACAATACGCCTAATTTCGGACAGCCCTTCTGCACGCCGCGCGATTTCACGCGCAACACGCTGACCGGCGAGGTCAACTTCCTGTCGTCCCAGCTCATCAATGTCGGGCAGGAAGAGATGCGCGGCATCGATTTCGGTGCAAACTATGCCGGCAAGGTCGGCGGGCTCGACGCGCTGCTCAACGTCAACGTGACCTATTTGGACAAGTATCAGATCCGCAACTACGCCGGGGCCGCACCGGTGACCTATGACGGCCGGATCGGCGGCGGCAATGGCGGCTATTCGAAATGGCGCGGCTATGGCGTGGCGTCGCTGGGACGCGACGGCTTCACCGGCACCTGGTCCACGCAATGGATCGGCGGTGCGCAGGATTTCAATGCGCTGCCCACGCAGATCGGCTACAAGGTCGGCAACGTCTTCTATCACAACGTCCAGCTCGCCTATGAGGTGCCGAACGGGCCGCGGATCTCCTTTGGCGTCGATAATCTGTTCGATCGCAAGTCGCCGTTTATCCGCAGCTATACCGACGGCAATACCGATACGATGACCTATGATCTGGCATGGCGCCGCTTCTATCTCGCGATCCGCTACGACTTCCGCTAATCCTGAACCCGGGACGCGGCGATCCACTTCGCCGCGTCCCGGGACGGGCACTTTCGCACGGCCAAGAGAATAACCATGTTCGCGCGTAAGGAGAGCGGAATGAGTATTGCGCGAGCGGCGCGGCAGGAATCGCCGACGGCCAACGGTATCGAGGAACCGCGTTACGCGGTGATCAAGCATCATTTGCTCGAAGCCGTGCGCGACGGCACGATGCGCCCGGGCGACCGCGTGCCGTCCGAAGCTGCGCTCGTGGAGCGCTTTGGCGTATCACGGATGACCGCTAATCGCGCGTTGCGCGAGTTGCAGGCCGAAGGGGTTGTCACTCGGCGTGCCGGCGTCGGTTCGTTCATCGCCGAGCCGACGCCGATCGGACACATTATCGAAATCCGTAACATCGCCGAGGAGATTCGCGAGCGCGGTCATGCCTATCAGGCGATCGTGGTCGAGAATGTCGCGGTGGAGGCCGATCGCCGCACCGCGCCGCTGCTGGGCGTCAAGATCGGCACGCCGATCTTCCGCTCGATCATCGTGCACCATGAGGCCGGCATCCCGCTCCAGCTCGAGGAGCGTCATGTGCTGGAGGCGATCGCGCCGGATTATGCGGTGATGGACTTTACCGCGATCACGCCCAACGAATATCTTACCCGGCTCGCGCCGCTTGAGCGGGTCCAGCATCGCGTCCGCGCTGAGATGCCCGACGCGCGCGTGCGCGAGCTGCTCGATATGGATACGACAGAGCCGGTGCTCGTCATGCTCCGGCAAACCTGGAGCCGAGGCACGATCGCCAGCCATGCACGGCTGACGCACCCCGCGCGCCGCTTCGAGCTGTTCGCCGCGTTTGAGCCGTAGCCGCGCCTGCACTTGCGTTTGCCTGTAGGCAAATCCGGCTGTAGCTGATGGGGCTACCAGTCGCTGGCAGTTTCATGCGCATGCGCGGTGGTGATCGCTGGCTGCCGTCTCACAGCGCAGGATCCATGGAAGACCTTGAATGACCACGCATCGAGAGGCGATGCTGGTGAGCGACTGGCCGCTGCTCAACGTGCTGCTCAACGCCGCATCGGGTGCGACCGGGGTGACGCTGCATCATATCGGCAGAGTAGGGATCGGCTATTCGCAACATGCCGGCATGGTGATCGTCGCCGGCGGCAGGCGGCAGGCGGCAGGCGGCAGGCGGCAGGTGGCAGGCGGCAGGCGGCAGGCTGCGCGGCTCGAGCGCGTGTTGTGGAACGCCCGCTCGAGCCGCGTGATGCGCCACCCCGACGCGAACTGTGTTCGCACGCGCAAGGGCTGAACCTGCCTGGAATCCTCGGCACCGGCTGATCCGGCGTCGGAGCCGGGCGGGAAGGGACGTCCCGCGCGCCCGGTCCGGTCAGCGCACCTGGAAGGTCACCGTCGACCAATCCGATTCATAGTCGACGCCCGGCTCGTTCACCCGGTGCATATGGATCAGCGTCAGATACCATTTGCCGGCCTGGTCGATCCGGATCGACCCGGGGCCGTCCGCCGCGGGGCGCCTCTTCAAACGGCGGACCTGGCCGCCCGCATCAGCATGGCCGTGAAAGCCCTCGCGGCTGCCATAGACGAGTTGCCCGCCCAGCGGCTTGCCTTGGTAGAGCACGCGATAGTTGAGCGTGCCGCCCGGCTTCAGCGCGGCGGGATTGTCGAGCAGGAGAATCTCGGCCGGGTAGCCGAGCGGGCGCGCGGCATCGTCGGTCAGTGTTGCGCCGACCTGCACGACCGCGCGGACATGCTTCGAATAGCGCTCCGCCACCGGCGCGGACGATTTCTCCGCAGCGCGCGCGGTGAGCACGTCGTCGATGCCGTCGTGCCGCAGATACTCCTCAAACTCCTTCGCCGTGAGCTTGATCACGCTCGGCTTGCTCGACAGGCCGAGCGCATAGGTGCCCGCCGCGCCGACCTTGAGCTTGACGTGAGAGGAGGTTGCGGTGTGAGTCCAGAGCGCGGGATCGGGTTTGGACACCGCTCCTCCGGTCGAAACCGAGACGTCGGCCATGCGGTCCTGCGTCACCGGGTTGAGGCTCTTGTCGAATGTCCCGGTAACGAGATCGACCGGCACCACCGTGTCCGGCTCGGCGTAGAACGACACCGGCTTCAGGAACATGTCGTGGGCGGCGGCGCTCGTCGCAACAGTCGCGATGAGCAGGGCAATGATCCGCTTCTTCATCTGCTGGTCCTCCCGTGAATCGGACGGCGACCGCGCGGCGGGCGTATCGCCCGCTTTTGCTCCCGTCGTCGCATCGTTCCGCAACGGATTGACTCGGCCTCCCGTTGCCTGTCTATACAGTATATGCCGCGATGCGGGCGTCAAGGTTCGCCGGGATGGATTGTATCGCGGTATATACAGGAGAGATGCCGGTTCAGCGTTCGGCGTCGGCACGAAGCGTGCCCGAGCCTGGCGACGGGACCGTGCATGGACGAGCCGCCTTGCGACCTGGGGTCCGGGCACATTTGAGGGGAAATGGAATGAAGTTCGCTGCTGCCTTTCTCATGGCGATCGCCGCGCCGGCGCTCGCTGCCGCCCAGAGTCAGCCTGCGCCGCACGGCCATAGCCACGATATCGACGACGAGGGCGCCGCCAAGACGCCGGCCAAGCCCAAGCAGACGGTGCCGGCGACCGCCGTTTCCCCTGCCTATGTGCAGCTTGCCACCAATGTCGAGGTGATCCCGAACATCGAGGATGCGGTGAAGTCCAGCGCAGCCCTCCTGACGCATGAGGGGCTGTTTGGCCCGCTGCTCTTCGCCGAGCAGAACCGCTCCTTCTTCATCGAGCTCAAGCCCGGCATGTTCCTCAGCGAACACCCGCACCCGACCGGCAGCATTGTCTACACCGTGCGCGGCAAATGGGTACTGGCGAGCGAGGGCAAGCGCCAGGTGATGGAGGCGGGTTCGCTGTTCCGCTTCGGCGATGGCATGCCGACCGGCTGGGAAGCGCCGTTCGCCGAGGGTGCGCTGCTGCTGATCGTCAAGGGCAAGCAGGGCCGCGAGGATTATACGACGTTCAACGCCGGCATCAAGTCGATGCAGGCGACCGTCGACAAGGAGCGCAAGGCGGGCACCGCCTTCTACTATAACGCGCTCAAGCCCGATCATCCCGCGATCGTCTTCGCGCGCAGCGTCAATCCGGATTTCGACGCGGTGCTTAAGGGCATCAAATACTGATGGGCGGGCGCCCGATGCGCCGCTGGCGCCTTTTGCTGGCGGCGATGCCGGCGCTGCTCCTGATGCAGGACGGGGGTTCCCGTCCTGCACAGGCACATGTGCCCGCCGCCGCGGCCAAGCCGGTCAAGTGGGAAGTGGTCAGGTCGATCGATCTCGCCGCGTTCAACAAAGACGTGATACGCGGCAAGCCGACGGTCGATGTCGCGGTCTATCTGCCGTCGAACTTCGATCCGGCGTTCGACAAGATCACGCTTCCACGCATGCTCGACGGCATCCGCGCTGCGAAGGAAATCTATGCTCGCGCCGGTGTGCAGATCAACCTGCTCTGGGTGAAGACTGGCGCGATCGATCCGCGTTTCCTGGCGATCCAGGCCAACGAGATCCCCCGCGTGCCCGACACCGAGTATCTCAACTCCTACGAATCGTCGAAGCGGCACCCGACCGAATTGTCGCAAATGGCGCTCGATGCCTTCACCAGCATCGTCGAGCCGGCGAAGGATAATTCGCGCACCGTGTATCTGGTTGCGCTGCAGGATGTCGTCTTCCCGTTCCTTGAAATCTCGGAAGGGCGGAACTGGACGGTCAAGATGGTTCGCACCGGCGGCCTCTCGTTCCCGAGCTACTCCTATTACCGCAATATGCCCAATGCGCTGCGCGGCGTGATCACGATCACCAACCTGTCGACCCCAAGCCGCGCACGGCGGACGATCGCGCACGAGATCGGCCACAAGGTCATGAACGTCAGCCATGAGTATAAGACGACGGATCCGGCGCACGAAGTCTATGCCGAAGGCGGGCTGATGCTCTACGGCGCCGGCGAGGATATCCCGTCGGGCAAGGAAGGGCGCTGGCATCTGGAGCGGCTGATGATGTCGCCCTATGTCTACCGCGCGCGGGCTGATGGCACCAAGGAGTGGAACCCCGACTATAAGGAAGGCGGGCATTATTACGACCCGCTCTATGGCGACAAGGTTGTCCATTTTCCCGGCGTGCCGATCATGAATCCCAATTGGTGATCGGCAGCGCTCAAGCCGCAGCGCGGCAATTTTCGTGGATGGACTGACATGAAGATAGATAAACCGGCACGGCCGGCGGCGCTGCTCGCCGCCGCCGGCGCGCTCTTGTGCATGACCATCGTCCAGGCCGCCTATGCACATGGCGTCGCGCAGGGCGACCAGGGCTATATCGAGCAGACCAGCGGCCCGCAGATCGGGGCGTTCCTCTATCTCGGCGCCAAGCATATGGTGACCGGCTATGATCACCTGCTGTTCCTGTTCGGGGTGATCTTCTTCCTCTACCGCATGCGTGACGTGGCGAGCTATGTCACACTGTTCGCGATCGGGCACAGCACCACGCTGATCGCCGGCGTGCTGCTCGGTACCCATGTCAGCGCTTATCTGGTCGATGCCGTGATCGGCTTGTCGGTGGTGTACAAGGCGCTCGATAATCTTGGCGCCTATCGCAGCTGGTTGGGCGTGCAGCCGAATACCAAGGCGGCGGTGCTGATCTTCGGCTTCTTCCACGGCTTCGGCCTGGCGACCAAGCTGCAGGATTTCGATCTGTCGGCGGACGGGTTGATCACCAACTTGCTCGCGTTCAATGTCGGGGTGGAGATCGGCCAGATCCTGGCCCTGACCGCGATCCTGATCGCGATGGGCTATTGGCGGCGTAGCCGTTCCTTCGTCCGTCACGCCTTCGCCGCCAACGTCATCCTAATGACCGCAGGCTTCGTCCTCACCGGCTATCAGCTTGCCGGCTATTTCCTTGGAGACCCTTCATGAACGGTCCGTCCACTCCCGAACCGGCGCCGCTCGCGCCGCCGCTCCGGCAGCTCAATCGCGCGACGCTGGGCGCGGTCGTGGCGGCGGCGATCATCCTCGTCGTGGTGGTGCTGCCCGCCGAATATGGCCGCGATCCGACCGGGATCGGGCGTCTGCTTGGCCTGACGCCGATGGGCGAGATGAAGCAGAGCGAGGACGTTGTCGCGACGACGCCGCCTGCGGCATTGGACGCGGCCCCTGCCACCGCCGAGAATGCCGCAGTTGAAGCTGTGCCTTCCGCCGTAGAACCGGCGCCGACGACCTCGCCCACGCCGTCCACTTCGCCCTCGGCCGCCGCGCGGCCCTCGCCGACTCCCACCGCTGCTGCGCAGCCTGCCGTTGCCGCGCGCCCGGCGCCGCGCCCGGCGACCGTTACGCTGACGCTTCAGCCCAATGAGGGGCGTGAGGTAAAGGCGCTGATGAAGGCCGGCGACTCCTTCCGCTATAGCTGGAAGACCGGCGGCCCCGAACTCCGCTACGAGTTCCATGGCGAAAAGGTCAACGCGGGCGATGACTATACCAGCTACCAGAAGGGCAGCTCAGCCGGCGAGGCGGGGGTGTTCGAGGCGACGTTTGACGGGACCCATGGCTGGTACTGGCGCAATCGCACCGCCGAGCCGGTGACCGTCACCGTTACAGCCACCGGCCGCTTCGAGACATTCGCGGCAAAGCCCTAGTCCGCACTGGAGAAGGGCGGGTTCGATTAACTTACATCCGCCCCGTCAACGGAACTGGATTTCGACGATAGTGACCCTGTCCTCTGCATGTCGATAGGGTCACACCGCATCGATGCCCGGCGGGCAGCGCGCCTTTTTTGGATCAACCCCCGCCGGGCCTGAATAGTGAACGTATACCGATTGCCCGGAAAGCTAAGCCGTGATAGCGCTGCCCCTATGGGGCGCATGCTTTCAGTCCTGCTCATTCTGCTGCTCGTGCTGTCGCACGGGCCGATGAGTGCTGGCGTCCCGCATATGGACGGGTCTTTCCACCAGCATATGTCGGTCGTTGATCACCACGAAGACCATGACAGCGACATGTCGACTGACGCCGAGAGTGCGCAGATTGTCGCTGGGGCACTCGACGACGGCGATGTTGGCAAGGTCTCGCAAGGCATGGAGTATCACGTCCATGTAGCGAGCGACGGTGTGCCGACCTCGGAATACGCCTTCCTCGACCGTAGCCTCGCGAGAGACCGGCAGGTGCCAGGCAATGACGCGCGCCTGCGTTCCGCCGCGCTTGCGCCACTTCCCGAGCCGCCCTCAGCCTGATCCTTCGCCGTCTGGCGCGCGCTTGGCGCCGTGCCGCGGATTCCAAGGATCAGGAGATTTCCAATGTATACCCCATTGCGGGCCGCGATCGTCGTGGCCGCATGCCTGCCATCGGCGGTGCTTGCGCAGGTAGCGCAGCCGCTGACGCTTGACGACGCGATCCGGCGCACGCTCGCCGCCGCGCCGCAGACCGCCTCCACCACCGCCCGAACCGAGGCACTGACCGCCGCTCGCACTGCTGCCGGCCTGCGCCCGCAGCCGAGCATCGACGTGCAGACCGAGAATTTCGGCATCCCGACCGGTAATCTCTACGATCAGTTCCAGATCACCGGCACCTATAGCCAGCGCATCGAACGCGGCGGCAAGCGCGAAGCGCGTGTCGCCCTGGTCGATCGCGACATGGACGTGGTACGGGCCGAGGCGATCGTCACCCGGCTCGACATTATCGCGTCGGTCCAGAAACTCTATGTCGAGGTGCAGTCGGCCGAGGCGTTGATCAACGTCGCGCGGCAGCGGCTGACCGTTGCGCAGCTGCTCGAACGTGAGATCAAGCGGCGGGTGGCTTCGGCGAAGGATCCGATCTTTGCCGGCATGCGCGCCGCGACCAGCGTGTCGGAGGCGCAGGTCGATCTGGAGCTCGCCACCCATGCCCGCGACGCCGCGCTCAAGCGGCTGACCGCGATGTGGGGCGGCTCGCCCGAAGGGCTGGGCGTCAAGACCGGCGAGTTCCTCTCGATCGAAGCGCCGGTCGGGCCGTCTCAGCCCTCCCCGGCCGATCTGGCCATCTATACCGCACGCGGCGCCCGCGCCGATGCCGCGATCACGCTGCAGCACGCCAATGCGAAGCGCGACCCGACGCTCTCGGCGGGGCCGCGTTTCATCGGCTCCGGCGATGTCGCGCTCGTCGCGGGCGTGTCGTTTCCGCTCGGCGGCAAGCGTCTCGCCAATGCGCGGATTGCGGAGGCTCAGGCCGAACGCCGCCGCGTCGATGCCGATCTCGCGGTCGAGCGCTTCACCCGCGAGCGGGCGATCGCGCTGGCCGCCGAGAAAGTCGAGGAGTCGCGGCACGAAGCCGAGGCGATCCGCGACAAGGTGCTGCCCAATGCCGAGCTGACGCTGAACGAGGTGCGCGAGGGCTATAATCGCGGCTTCTTCAGCTTCGTCGATGTCTCGGGCGCGCAGACCGCGCTCGCCAACGCCAATGCGCGGATGATCGATGCCGCGCGCCGCTACCACGAGGCCCGGGTCGAGCTCGACCGCCTGACCGGCCGCTTCACCGCTCTTGCCGAGGAGGCACTCTGATGACCCGACTTCACGCCGCGTTCGCCGCGGCGCTCATCCTGCCGTTGCCGCTGATCGCGTGCGGCGGCGATCCCGCCGCCAACGAATCGGCCGCCGAGGGTGAAGCCAAGCCCGAGGGCGATTACGAGCGCGGCCCGCACAATGGCCGCATGCTGCGCGACGGCAATTTCGCGCTGGAGATCACAGTATTCGAGGACGGCGTGCCGCCCGAATACCGGCTCTATGCCTATCGCGACGACAAGCCGGTCGCGCCGGGCGAGGTGCAGGCCGCCATCACCATCCGCCGCCTCGACGGCGAGGTGACGACGTTCAGCTTCAAGCCTGAGGAAGACTATCTGCGCGGCAACGCGACGCTGGTCGAGCCGCATAGCTTCGACGTCGAAGCCTCCGCCACCGAAGGCGGGCGCAAGCATGCGTGGAAGTTCCCTTCCTATGAGGGCCGGGTGACAATCCCCGCGGCGGCGGCACGTGCTGCGGGCATGGAGATCGAGAAGGCCGGACCGGCGACGATCGGGGAATCGCTCGAACTGGTCGGACGGGTCGAACTCGATCCCGCCGCGACCGCGGAGGTCGGGGCGAAGTTCCCCGGCCGCGTCGTCTCGGCAACACTCAACGTCGGCGACCGCGTGGCACGCGGGCAGGTGCTGGCGCGGATCGAGAGCAGCGAGAGCATGCAGGTCTATTCGGTCACCGCGCCGATGAGCGGCGTGATCACCGAGCGGCGTACCAATCCAGGTGACGTCGCCGGGACTGGGCCGATCTATGTGATCGCCGACCCGTCGCGCACCACCGCGACCTTCCCAGTGTTCCCGCGTGACATGGAGCGTGTGCGTTCGGGGCAGAGCGTGCAGCTGAGCGTGCTCGAAGGCAACCGCACGATCGGCTCGACCATTCGCGACTTCCGTCCGGTAGCCGATCCGATGACCGGCGCGCTGGTCGCCCGGGCAGCGTTGCCCAATCCCGATGGCTTCTGGCGGCCGGGCATGAGCGTCAAGGGCGTGCTGACGGTCGACGAACGGCAGGTGCCGCTCGCGGTCAAGACCGACGGGTTGCAGGCGTTTCGCGACTTCACCGTGGTCTTTGCCAAGGTCGGCGACACCTATGAGGTGCGCATGCTCGAACTGGGCACGCGAGGCCCGGTTTGGACCGAGGTCAAGTCGGGGATCAAGCCCGGCCAGGCTTATGTCGGCAAGGGCAGCTACGTCATCAAGGCGGACATCGAAAAGTCCGGCGCGAGCCACGATCACTAAGGAACGGCACCATGCTTGAACGCATCATCCGGGTGTCGATCCTGCAGCGCTGGGCCATATTGGCCATGGCGTTGCTGCTCGTCGCCCTCGGCATCTACTCGTTCGGACAGCTCAAGATTGATGCTGTTCCGGACATCACCAACGTCCAGGTGCAGGTCAACACCCCTGCGCCCGGCTTCTCACCAATGGAGGCAGAACAACGCATCACCTATCCGGTGGAGACGGCGCTGGCCGGTCTGCCGGGCCTCGAATTCACGCGTTCCGTATCGCGCGCTGGCCTCAGTCAAGTGACCGTCGTCTTCAAGGACGGCACTAACCTCTATTTCGCGCGACAACTCGTCAACGAACGCCTTCAGGGTACGCGCGACAGCCTGCCGCCCGGTGTCGAGCCGGCGATGGGGCCGATCGCCACAGGCCTGGGCGAGATCTTCATGTACACGCTCGAAGCCAAGCCGGGGGCGGTGAAGTCCGACGGCTCGCGCTACACGGCGGAGGATCTGCGCACACTGCACGACTGGGTGGTTCGCCCCCAGCTGCGCAACGTGCCGGGCGTGACCGAGGTCAACTCGATCGGCGGTTATCGCAAGCAGTTCGTGATCGCTCCGATCCCGGCGCGCCTTTCGTCCTATGGCTTGACCGTCACTGACCTGACGCAAGCCCTTGAACGTAACAACGCCAATATCGGTGCCGGCTATGTCGAGCGCTCGGGCGCGCAGTACGTCATCCGCGTGCCGGGGCAAGCGACCGGCCAGGTCGATCTTTCCGGCATCATCGTCGCCTATCGCCAAGGCATCCCGGTCCGCATCGCCGACGTCGCCGACGTCACGATCGGCTCGGAAATCCGTCAGGGCGCGGCGACCAAGGATGGGCGCGAGGTGGTACTCGGCACCATCTACATGCTGGTCGGCGAAAATGCGCGCAACGTCAGCGTCGCGGTCGCCGAGCGGCTGGAGACGGTGAACCAGTCGCTTCCCGCCGGGGTGCGTGCGGTCACGGTCTATGACCGCTCGAAACTGGTCGAGGCGACGATCGGCACGGTCGAGAAGAACCTCGCCGAGGGTGCCCTGCTCGTCATCGTCGTACTGTTCCTGCTGCTCGGCAACATCCGCGCGGCGCTGATCACGGCGGCGGTGATCCCGGTCACCTTCCTCATGACCATCACCGGCATGGTCGCCGGTAACGTCTCGGGCAATCTGATGAGCCTCGGCGCGCTCGACTTCGGCCTGATCGTCGATGGCGCGGTGATCATTGTCGAGAACTGCCTGCGGCGTTTCGCCGAAGCCCAGCACCGTCACGGGCGATTGCTGACCCGCGACGAGCGGTTCGACATTGCCGCATCGGCCTCGGCCGAAGTGGTGCGGCCGAGCCTGTTCGGCATCGCGATCATCACGATCGTGTACCTGCCGATCTTCGCGCTGACCGGCGTCGAGGGGAAGACCTTCCACCCGATGGCGATCACCGTGGTGCTGGCGCTGACCGCGGCGGCGATCCTCTCGCTCACCTTCGTACCCGCGGCGGTCGCGAGCTTCGTCACCGGCAAGGTCAGCGAAAAGGAGAGCGCGGCGATCCGCGTGGCAAAGCGCTGGTATGCGCCGATGATCGACTGGGCATTGAAGGCGCGCTTCGTGGTGCTTGCCGGCGCTGTCGCGCTGGTGGCGCTGAGCGGTGTGGCTGCGACGCGGCTGGGGTCGGAGTTCATCCCCAACCTCGACGAAGGCGACATTGCGCTTCACGCCCTGCGCATCCCGGGCACCAGCCTGAGCCAGGCGGTGCAGATGCAATCGGCGCTGGAGAACCGCATCAAGCGCTTCCCCGAGGTCAAGGACGTGTTCGCGAAGATCGGCACCGCCGATGTCGCGACCGATCCGGTGCCGCCGAGCGTCGCCGACACCTTCGTCATCATGAAGCCGCGCGACCAATGGCCCGATCCGCGCAAGCCCAAGGCGCAGCTCGTCGCCGAGATGAACGCGGCGATCCAGAAGGACGTGCCGGGATCGCGCTACGAGTTCATCCAGCCGATCCAGATGCGCTTCAACGAGCTGATCGCGGGCGTCCGTTCGGACGTCGCCATCAAGATCGTCGGCGACGATCTCGAGCAGCTTGCGGCTGCGGCCGAGCGCGTGGTCGGGATCGTCTCGGGGATTGAGGGCGCGGAGGATGTGCAGGCAGAGCAGGTCACCGGCCTGCCGGTGGTGGAGATCATCCCCGACCGGCAGCGCCTCAGCCAACTCGGCCTCAACGTCGCCGACGTCCAGTCGGTGGTGTCGGCCGCGACCGCGGGTGCGGATGCCGGGCAGATCTTCGAGGGTGACCGGCGGTTCGACATCGTCGTCCGCTTGCCCGAGGCGATGCGCCAGGATCGCAGCATCCTCGACCGGCTGCCGGTGCCCTTGCCGGGCGACGGCACGGCGACACGCGGCAGTGTGCCGCTGTCCGAAGTGGCGACGATCCGTGAGACCACGGGTCCGAACCAGATCAGCCGCGAGGACGGCAAGCGGCGTGCGGTGGTCACCACCAACGTGCGCGGCCGCGATCTCGGCTCTTTCATCGCCGAGGTGCAGCAGAAGGTAGCGGCGCAGGCCGATCTGCCCGAAGGCTATTGGGTCGATTATGGCGGCACGTTCGAGCAGCTCCAGTCGGCTTCCGCCCGGCTACAGATTGTGGTGCCGCTGACGCTGCTTCTGATCTTCGGGTTGCTGTTCCTGCTGTTCGGCTCATTGAAGGATGCGGCGGTCGTCTTCTCCGGCGTGCCCCTGGCGCTGACCGGCGGCGTCGCGGCATTGCTGCTGCGCGGCATTCCCTTCTCGATCTCGGCGGGCGTGGGCTTCATCGCGCTCTCCGGGGTGGCGGTGCTCAACGGCGTGGTGATGTTGAGCTTCATCCGCCAGCTGCGCGAGGAGGGCATGAGCCTCACCGAAGCGATCCGCGAGGGTGCGCTGACAAGGCTCAGGCCCGTGTTGATGACCGCCCTGGTCGCCTCGCTCGGCTTCGTGCCGATGGCGCTCAACGTCGGCATCGGATCGGAGGTGCAGCGGCCGCTGGCGACCGTGGTGATCGGGGGGATCATCTCCTCGACCATCCTGACGCTGGTCGTGCTGCCCGCCCTCTACGCGCTCGTCCATGGCCGTCGCGCGCGTACCGAAGACCAACCCCCTGCAGACGCGGCGGTTCAGGCCGACGCCTGACCGTCGTCACTCCCGCGCGTCGCCGCCCCCTGCGGCGCGCGGGAGACCATCAAAGGAGTTTTGAATGTTGTCCCAACCTCTGTTTTCAGGCCCTGGCGCACGCTTGCGCATAGGGCTGATGCTCGCGGCATTGCTGCTGCTGTTCTTCTCGTTCGACGCCTTCGCCCACAATGTCGCCGAGGGCGACAAGGGTTATATCCAGGAGAGCAGCGGCGTGCTGTTCTTCCCGTTCGTCTATCTCGGCGCCAAGCACATGGTGACCGGCTACGACCATCTGCTGTTCCTGTTCGGGGTGATCTTCTTCCTCTACCGGATGAAGGACATCGGCATCTATGTGACGCTGTTCGCGATCGGTCACTCGACCACGATGCTGCTCGGCGTGCTGACCGGGTTCAGCGTCAGCGCCTATCTCATCGACGCGATCATCGGCCTGTCGGTGGTCTATAAGTCGCTCGACAATCTCGGCGCGTTCCAGCGCTGGTTCGGGTTCCAGCCCAATACCAAGGTTGCGACCCTCGTCTTCGGCTTCTTCCATGGCTTCGGCCTCGCGACCAAGATCATCGAGTTCGACATCTCGCCCGACGGGCTGCTGCCAAACCTGATTGCGTTCAACATCGGCGTCGAGCTCGGCCAGCTGCTCGCACTCGGCGCGATCTTGATCGCGATGGGCTTCTGGCGCCGTACCCCGAGCTTCATGCGCCACGCCTTTGCGGCGAACACCATCGTGATGGCCGCCGGCTTCGTGCTCGTCGGTATGCAGCTCACCGGCTTCTTCGTCAGCGCCTGACCCCTATTTCTGGAGATACATCATGTTCAATTCGCAACGTCCCCATACTGAAGACCTTCCCACCAGCAACCAGCTCATCAAAGCGACGCTCGGCGCTGCTGTTGCTGCCGGTGCGCTGCTCGTCACTGTCGTGCTGCCGTCCGAATATGCCATCGATCCGACCGGTATCGGCGGCGCCCTCGGCCTGACCGAGATGGGCGAGGTAAAGCAGCAGCTCGCGGAGGAGGCCGCGGCCGACGCCGCAATGGATCGCAGCGCTGCGGCCGCACAGGCGACCACGGTCGCGGCAACTGCCGCTACCGGTGATGGCGCGCTTACCCCCGCTGCGCCTGGGACGGCCACACCCACGCCAGCTGCGCCCACACCCGCTGCGTCAGCGAACACCGCGCCAGCGCCGGCTGCACCCGCTGCCATTGCCGGCCGGACTGACACGACGACGCTGACGCTCGCGCCGGGCGAGGGCGCCGAGGTCAAGCTGACCGCCGCCAAGGGCGCGCGCGTCGTGTTCAACTGGAGCATCGCCGGCGGGCTGGTCAACTATGACACCCATGCCGATGCGCCCGGCATCGACTATCACGGCTATGGCAAGGGCAAGCAGTCGGCGGGGGAACAGGGCACGCTCGTCGCCGCGTTCGACGGCAAGCATGGCTGGTTCTGGCGCAATCGCGGCGATGCGCCGGTGACGGTCACGCTCAAGACCCAGGGCGAATATAGTGACGTCCGCCGGGTCGGCTGACGCGCAGGCGCGGCTCGATGCCGAAGGCTCGGCGGGGATCATCCCTGCCGAGCCCAAGGGCGCGTATTTCTATATGGACGCGATGCGCACGATGTTCGCGCTCGTTGTCGCGTTCGGCCATATCTGGGCGCTGCTGATCCGCGACTATCAGCCGCCCGGAAACCTGGCGGTTCAAGCCGCCTATTTCGCCGCTGGCTTCGGCCATCAGGCGGTGATCCTGTTCTTCGTGCTGAGCGGCTTCTGGATCTCGCGCAGCGTCGTGCGCGGCGCGGCGCGCGGCTGGTCGTGGCGGAGCTACCTCACCGATCGCCTCACACGCCTGATGCCGGTGCTGGTCGTCACGCTGGCGATCGGCGGCGCGCTCGACGCGGTCGCGCTCTATTGGCTGCGCTCGCCGACGCATCTCGGCCTCACCGATACCTATGTGCTGCGCACCGATGTCGCGGCGAACCTGTCCTGGGAAGTGCTGCTCGGCAATCTCGTTTTCCTCCAGATTCTGATCAAGCCGTTCGGCACCAATGGCCCGTTGTGGAGCCTTGCCTACGAGTTCTGGTTCTACATCTGGTTCCCAGCGCTGTGGCTCGCGCTGCGCTACCGGCGCCCATCGATCGCACTAGCGACCCTCGTCTTCGGCTGGTTCGTGCCGACGCTGGCGCTCGCCTTCCTGAGCTGGCTGTGCGGCGCGGCGGTGTTCGGGATCGCGCAACGCCTTGCCGGCCGGCGCCAACTTTCCCGCGGTAAGGCTTGGACATTGCTCGCAGTGACGAGCGGGCTCCTCGCGATTGCCCTGGTTGCTACGCGCTTCGGCGCCGACACGTGGAAGGATCCGGCGCTGGCGGTCATGTTCTCCGCCTTCCTGCTCAGCCTGATCGTCCTCAATCCCTCCCCGGTGGCGTTGGTCCGGCCGCTCGCCATCTATGGCGCGCGCGCGAGCTTCTCCCTGTACGCGACCCACTTTCCGGTGATGGCCTTCGCCACGGCGCTGGCGATCGGTGCGCAGCGCCTTCCTCCCGACACCTATGGCGTGACGCTGGTCATCGTTGTTCTGGCCGTATCGTTGATCTTCGCGTGGCTGTTTGCCATGCAGACCGAAGGCCGTACCGGCGCGCTGCGGCGCTTCTTCGCGCGTTTTGAAGCCCGAGACCTGGCGCAACTGCGTCGCAAGGAGGGATGATGCTCTCGATCCTCGCCAACCGCACCTACCGCCATTTGTTCCTGGCGCAGATCATCGCGCTCGTCGGCACGGGCCTCGCGACCGTCGCGCTCGGCCTGCTCGCCTATGACATTGCGGGCGAGAATGGCGGTGCCGTGCTCGGCATCGCGATGGCGATCAAGATGATCGCCTATATCGGCGTCGCGCCGGTGGTCGGCGCCTATGCCAATCGCCTGCCGCGCCGCGCTTTCCTCGTCGCGATGGACGTGGTGCGCGGGTTGGTCGCGCTCGCGCTGCCGTTCGTCGATCAGGTGTGGCAGGTCTATCTGCTGATCTTCGTGCTGCAGTCGGCCTCGGCGGGGTTCACGCCGACCTTCCAGGCGACGATCCCCGACGTGCTGCCCGAGGAAAAGGACTATACGCGCGCGCTGTCGCTGTCACGACTGGCTTATGACATGGAGAGCCTGACCAGCCCGATGCTGGCGGCCGCATTGCTGACGGTGATGAACTTCCACTGGCTGTTCGCCGGCACGGCCGTGGGCTTCGCGTGCTCGGCGTTGCTGGTGCTGAGCGTTGTGTTGCCGCGTGTGAAGGGGGAGCCCGCCAAGGGCGGTATCTACGACAAGACCACGCGCGGGACGCGGCTCTATCTTGGCACGCCCCGCCTGCGCGGTTTGCTTGCGGTGACGCTCGCGGCCGCCGCTGCGAGCGCGATGGTGATCGTCAATACCGCGGTGATCGTGCGCGGCGCGCTTGGCCTGGGCCAGCGTGAAGTGGCGATCACCCTGGCGGCGTTCGGCGGAGGGTCGATGGTGACGGCGCTGGTGCTGCCGCGGCTGCTCGACCGGATTGCAGACCACGCCGTGATGCTCGCCGCGGCGCTCGCGATGACGGTGCTGCTGGCAGTCTTCGCGCTGACATGGCCGCTCCATGGCGACCCGAGCTTCTGGTATGGCCTGCTCGGCGGCTGGTTCCTTCTGGGTATGGCCTATGCAGCAAGCATCACGCCGGGCGGCCGGTTGTTGCGGCGTTCGGCCAATGCCGGGGATCGGCCAGCTTTGTTTGCCGCACAATTTGCGCTCAGCCATGTCTGCTGGCTGATCGCCTATCCGCTGGCCGGGCAGGTTGGAGCAACGATCGGCTTTGATGCGGCCTTTGTCGCGTTGGCGATATTGGCGGCGCTCGGTACCGCGCTCGCAGTGTCGATCTGGCCGGCGCATGATCCGGAAATCGTCGAACATGACCATCCCGAGCTTCCGGCGGATCACGCTCATCTCCGGGAAGAGCATACAGGCGGAAAGGCGCAGCATGCGTTTGTGCTCGATGATCTTCACTCAAGCTGGCCGCGATGATCATGCGTGTCAGCCTCCTGCTCGCGTCGCCCCTGATGATCGGTGCCAGCTGCGCGCCGCCGTTGGCGACCTCCTTCCCGATCATTCGCGATAGCGCCAATGGTCCGCTACGCATCGATTGGGTGCGAAGTCGCGAAAACGGCGATGGGACGTTGGTGACCGGTAGGATTCGCCAGGTTCGCGGCATTGGCGCGCCGCTTGGCTCTCATCTCCACGTCACGGCAACACTTGCCAATGGCGAGCAGATCACGCGGGAAGCGCGCTGGTCATCTGCGCTCTCGCGTCGCCACCGCAGCGCCGATTTTCGCGTGGTCCTGCCGACTGCGGGAAACCGCGTCGGGCAACTTCATGTGCAATATGGCGCGCCTCATGCAGCTGTACGATGAGGATCAATTGCAATTAAGAACTATTATCTCTACGGTGAATGGCGACGTTGAATGCTGACTAAGATTAGGGGGAATCCATGCAGCTTCGCCTGACAGGTTTGACGGTTACGGCTCTGAGTTCTGGCGGATTCCTGGTTGCGCCTGCGCAGGCACAGACGATCGATCTGTCCTTTACCCTCCCGCATATGAGCGTTGCCGAATATCACCGCCCCTATGTCGCGATATGGCTGGAGCGGGAAGGCGCGCCGGCCCGCACGCTCAGCGTCCTCTACGATGTCGGCAAGCGCAACAATGCCGGTGCGAAATGGCTGCGCGATATTCGGTTGTGGTGGCGCGCGGCAGGCCGAACGCAGAACATGCCGGCCGACGGGATCAGCGGCGCGACGCGCCCGGCTGGCACGCACAAGCTCAGCTTCCCGGCCGGCCGCGGTGGGATGGGCGCGCTCGCTCCCGGCAAATATGTGCTCGTGGTTGAGGCCGCACGCGAAGCCGGTGGCCGCGAGGCGGTCCGTCTGCCCTTCGCCTGGTCGGGCGGCCGCGTGACGACATCGGGGAGCGGCAAGTTCGAACTTGGCGCAGTCACGATGACCGCGCGGCGTTAGGGGAGGTCTCGCCATGAGGTTCTTCCGTAAACCCGCCACCCTCTTCTTCGCCCTATACGCGATGCTTGCCTCGGTCCCGGCGCAAGCGGCGCCGCGTTCCTGGATGTTGCCGTCCGAGACGATGTTCACCGGCAGCGGCGATGAGTGGCTGACGGTCGATGCCGCGCTGTCGACCGATCTCTATTATTACGATCACGCCGCGCAGAACTGGGATCCGGTCGCGCTCGCCCCCGATGGCAGCTCCGTAGCAGTCGAGAACCGGGCCAAGGGTCGATTGCGGCAGGTCTTCGATCTGCACATTACCCGGCGCGGCACCTACAAGCTCTCGATCGTCACCGAAACGGTGAGCGGCAGCTTCATGCTCAACGGCGAGCGCAAGATGCTGCCGCGCGGCACGACGCCTGCGACGCTGGCGCAGGCCGTTCCCGCTGGTGCGACCGAGGTGTGGAGCGCGGTCAACACGAGCCGCATCGAAACCTTCGCCACGGCGGGCGAACCGACCACTACGGCGTTCAAGCCGACCGGAAAAGGCATGGAAATGGTGCCGGTCACTCACCCGACCGAGCTGCTCGCGGGCGAAGCGGCAACCTTCCAGTTCCTGCTGGAGGGCAAGCCCGCCGCTGATCTGGTGGTGAGCGCGGTCAATGGCGGCGTGCGCTATCGCGACGGCATCCAGCAGCTCGAGCTTAGGACCGATGCGCAGGGCAAGGTGACGATCACCTGGCCCGAGGCGGGCATGTGGTGGGTAAGCGTCGCCAGCGGCGGTCCGCGCGGCGAAGGCGGTCCCGCTGCGACAGCTTCGCCACCAGCGGGAGCGGCAGCACCGCAAGCTGGCACGCCCCTGGCGGAAGGGCCGCGCCGACCGATCGGGCCGCCTCAGCCACGCGCGTCTTATGCGATGACGGTCGAGGTGCTGCCGTCCTGATCCGCCGATGAGATGAAGCGCGATACGCTGACCAGCGTCATGTTCGCTTTTGGCGACCTTCAGCAGATGTCGGGATGTCCGGAATTGCGGCGCGGAACGATTGGATCGGTCCTCCCTCCACTGGTCGTCCGGCATCGGCGCGAGGGGCGCGACTTCGATTGTTGCCACTCCGCCAGGAGATGATCCGCAGCAACATACCGCTCGAAACATGCTATGGTCCGGCGGAGACCTGAAATGCGGCGTCGCGGAGCGATGGAGGTCGATATGAGCCGGTGGCCCGGCCGAAAATGGCTCATCAGAGTATTGATCGCGCTGGCGCTCTTTGCTCTCATCTTATTTGCGCTCGTACGGCTGGCCGAACGGTTCCCGTGGAGTGGGTTGGAATGAAAGCCGGCGTGCTCGGCGGTGCGTGTTACCCTTATCCAGCGCCCAGTGCCTGCGCGTAGCGGCGCTCGACCATTTCCCAGTCGATGTTGCGGAAGAATGCGTCGATATATTTCGCCGCCGCCGCACCATAGTCCATATGGAAGCTATGCTCGTACATATCGAGCGCGAGTAGCGGCACGCCCGCGATCACACCGTGCATATGGTCCCATGCCCAGTGATTGTGCAGCGAGCGGGTGTGGAGATTGTAGACAAGTACGCACCAGCCCGACCCGCCGGCAAGGCTCATGCTCGTGCGGCGGAAATCAGCTTCCCAGCGGTCGAATGACCCAAAGGCTGCTCCCAATGCTTCGCGGATCGACCCTGCGGCCCGACCGTCGCCGCCGAGGCCATCGAAATAGATCTCGTGAAGCACGACCGATCCGGTGCGGTGCAGCTCCTCGCGCTTGAGGTCGCCATAGACGACCGGTGGCAGGTCGGGATCGGCGAGTGCCGCGGCGAGCCGGTTCTCGATCATGTTCAGCGCCTTGACCGAGCCGGCATAATTATTCTCGTGGTGCGATCTGATCAGCCGTTCCGACAGGCCGCTCAATTTGGCGGGGTCGAACCTCAGCGGCCTGATCGGATGATTGCGGGCAAAGGCCGGATAGAGCGTGGGCACGACAGGCGTCTGCGCGGTGGTTTCGCTGATGGTCATGGCGGCGGCTCCGATGCCGAGGGTTGCGATCGCAGTGCGTCGGGAAAGATGATCCGTGGTCACTTCTCTCTCCTTCAGATGAAGAGCATATAGGCCGCGCCCAGAACCGAGCAGGCGCCGAGCACAGGCAGCACGCCGGCCTTGAACCGGAACATCGCAATGATCGCCCCGGCAGCCAGCATCAGGGCTGGCCAGTTGACGCTCGATAGCACGGGCATGTCGAATGTGCCGCCCGCGAACGATTCCGCGCGCACCTCGCCGAACAGCGTGTGGATTGCGAACCATACCGCAAGGTTGAGGATCACGCCGACCACCGCGGCCGTGATCGCGGCAAGCGCAGCCGACAATGCACGGTTGCCGCGCAGCCGTTCGACAAAGGGTGCCCCGGCGAAGATCCAGAGAAAGCAGGGCACAAAGGTAACCCAAGTGGTGAGGATCGCGCCAAGCGTCGCCGCGACCAGCGGCGGGAGGCCGGTGGTTTCGCGAAAGGCGGCGAGGAATCCGACAAACTGGGTGACCATGATCAGCGGCCCGGGTGTGGTTTCGGCCATGCCGAGTCCGTCGAGCATTTCGCCCGGCTGGAGCCACCCATAGGTTCCGACCGCTTCCTGCGCGACATAGGCGAGCACGGCGTAAGCGCCGCCGAAGGTGACGACCGCCATCTGGCTGAAGAAGGTGGCAATGCGGCTGAACACGTCGTCCGGGCCCAGGGCGATCAGCAATGCCGCGACCGGCCCCAGCCAAAGCAGCAGCAGGGCGCCGGAGATGCGCAGCGACCAGGAGAGATTGGGCCGCGCATGATCGGGAAGCCCTTCGCCGAGTGCGGTCTCGCGATCATGCACGATCTCGCCCCCGGCAGAACCGTGCCCGCCGCTGCCCTTGAACGCGGGCAGGCCCGCACGGCCGCCGAAGAAACCGATCAACCCGGCGCCGAGCACGATCAGCGGGAAGGGGGCGTCGAGCAGGAAGATCGCAAGAAAGGCGAACGCGGCCAGCCCCCGCATGACGTGATTCCTGAGCGCGCGCGAACCCACGCGCACCACGGCCTGAAGGACGACCGCCAGCACCGCCGCTTTCAAGCCGAAGAACAGGCCTTCGACCAATGGCACCTTGCCGAGCAGGACATAGACATAGCTGAGGCCGAGGATCGCAAGGAAGCCAGGCAGTACGAATAGCGCGCCCGCAACCAGCCCGCCCCTGGTCTTGTGGAGCAGCCATCCGATATAGACCGCTAGTTGCTGCGCCTCTGGGCCGGGCAGCAGCATGCAATAGTTGAGCGCGTGCAGAAAACGCTCCTCGCCGATCCATTTCCTCTCATCGACCAGGATGCGGTGCATCACCGCGATCTGCCCGGCCGGCCCGCCAAAAGAGAGTGCCGCGATCCGTGCCCAGACCCGGACGGCCTCGCCGAACGGGATGCCGTGATCCTTTCTCGACCCGACGGGTCCGATCCCTGCCTCGAGCGATACGGCGTCGGTCATCGCGGTGTCCGCTGGTTGGTGAAATAGGCGTGGAACTGGTCGAGGGCGTCGCTGCCGCGCGCGATCCGTTCGAGATCGTCCTCGCTCGATGCGCAAATGCCATTGAGCATCGCGCCCAGCCCCGCTGCCTCGGGCCGGTCGAATTTTCCGTCGGCAATGTCGAGCTCATGGATGAGTTCGCCAATCGCAGCCAATGCGGGATCGTCGAGCTCGCCGCGCAGCACCAGCGTTTCGAAGCTGCAGCGATCCTCTTCATGCGTGAACTCGGCATCGGCCATGTCGAAACGCAGTTCCCCAGGCTCGGGCGAATAGCCCTTGCCATCGACGAACTTGAAACGCGCCTCCGGATCGATGAACCGGCGGATCAGCCACGCCGAGGCGATCCGATCGACATGGACGCCCCGGCGCGTGACCCAGATACGACGCTTGAGATCTTCCGGAGCAAGCGTGGGGGCCGGTTCGGCGCGGCCGATATCGGGGTGGCTGAACCGTCGCTCGTCAAGCTCGCGGAGCGCGGCCTCGGCACCCTGCCGCCCGTGCGCGCCGAAGAAGTCGAGCCGGATCACTTCCGCCAACCGCCGGCGGAGCCGCTCGATTTCGGAACCGGTGATCGGCGCTGTCTCGATCAGTCGGCGTGCGTCCTGCGCGATCTCTTCATAATCGGCATCGCGGATTGCATCGAACTCCGCCTTGAGTTCGGCATCGCTTTGTCCCGCGACGAGCTTCGCCTCGATCAGGATGGCTTCGCCGCCGCTATCTCGGATCTCTTCGAGCAACTCGCCAAAAACCGTCAGAGCCTCGCTCTGCTTGGGCAGCACATGCACGGCATTTTTGATCGGCACCGCCCCGATCGCCTGCAGCCGTCGGCCGATCTTGACGCGCAGATAGGGTGGCTTGGCGGGAAGCTGGTGCAGCAATGCGAGCCACCCGCTCTTGTCGTTGCTTCGAGTCATGATGCATATGTATCATCGAATCACGTCGAAAGATACATATGCATCTAAGGAAGTTTCGTGACCTGGATCGTCCAGGCCTTTGCGCGATCGCGCTGACCTGCGTGTCCGCCGCCAGCGCACAAACCGCGCCAGCGCAACCGCAGGAAGGACTCGCGCTCTCGGGCTCGGTTCGCGTGCGCTACGAGGTAATTGACGGGCAGGTGCGGCCCGGCATCAATCCCCGGGACGAGCTGGTCAGTATCCGAACCACCTTGCTCGCCGAGTATCGCAAAGGTCCCTTGCGCATCGGCGCCGAACTCTACGACAGCCGCGCCTATGGTGGTGACCTGACGAGCGGGCTCACCACCAGCGAGGTCAATGTCCTCGAGCCCGTCCAGGCCTATGTTGCCGCCGATCTCGGATCGGTGCTGGGTCGCGGCAGCAGGACCTCGCTTCAGGTCGGCCGGTTCACGCTCAACCTGGGGTCGCGCCGGTTGGTCGCCGCCGACGACTACCGCAACACCACCAACGGCTATACCGGCCTGCGTGCGGATTTCCGAGGCAGCGACGGCACGCAGGCCGTGCTCATCTATACGCTGCCGCAGGTCCGTCTCCCTGACGACCCGGTGTCGACCCTCGACAACCGGCACAAGTTCGACCGCGAAGGGTTCGATCTCCAGCTCTGGGGCGGGCTGGTGAGCAGGCCGCGCGTGATCGCCGGCGCGATGGCGGAGCTCGGCTATTTCGGGCTGGCGGAACGCGACAGCCCGACGCGGCAGACGCGCAACCGCCATCTCCACAATTTCAGCGTCCGCTTCATCCGCGAGTCCGCGCCGGGCAAGGCTGACTTCGAGATCGAAACGATCTACCAGCTCGGCACGGTGCGAGCGTCGCTCGCGTCGGCCGCGCCCGAGATCGATGTCTCGGCCTGGTTTCTCCACGTCGATGCCGGATACACCTTCCCGGGTCCGCTCAAGGCTCGGTTCTCGGTCGAGTACGACCATGCGAGCGGCGACCGCGCGGGCGGCTCTTATGGCCGGTTCGATACATTGTTCGGCATGCGCCGTGCCGATTTGGCGCCGTCCGGCATCTACAACGCGATCGGCCGGGCCAACATCCGGACGCTCGGCATCCGCC
Source organism: uncultured Stakelama sp. (assembly GCA_964407945.1). Taxonomy (GTDB): domain Bacteria; phylum Pseudomonadota; class Alphaproteobacteria; order Sphingomonadales; family Sphingomonadaceae; genus Sphingomonas. The sequence goes on along the minus strand of CAYOXO010000002.1, from coordinate 19,364 downwards.
TCGAAATGGCACCGACGCCGCGCCTCGATGGCTTCATGGTCTATCGCGCGATGTGGCTGGCCGAACGGACCGATACGTTCTCGACCACCGGCGTGCGCGACGCGAGCGGCCGGTCGGGGCGCTTTGCCGGGCACCAGATCGAAGGGCGCATACGCTGGTGGGCCATACCCAAGCGGCTGCGCGCCGAACTCAACGGCGTCTGGCTCGGCAAGGGGCTTTTCCTCGAGGCCGCTCCCAATGCGCCGCGCATGGGCAATACGCGTTATGTTTCGGTCGCGCTCACGACGATCTTCTGATCCGAACGGCTTCGATCGCAATGCTCTCCGGCTAGAACAGGCCCGGCTGCGCGTCGCGATCGAAAAGCAGCTGAATCCGCGCATTCTGGGCCGCTTCGACCGCGCGTCGATAATGGATCGTCCCGTAATGCTCGGCCTCGTCGAAGCCGACCGGCGCGAGCTCCTCAGTCGGGAAACACGCATCGTAGATGGCGCGCGCCGCCGCGCGCAGGCAGACATCGTGCTGCATTACAGGCTCCTGGACAAACGAATCGCCACCGGACGAACGGAAGTGCGCCTTGAAACATTACAAGAACATTGGGCAAGCGCCAGCATGATGCGGCGAATAGCGAGTGTTTTCACCGCACATCGTGCGGCGATTACGGGTTGTCCTGCGGCGAATAGCGGCTATATTTGCCGCAAATAATGCGGTGAATATGACCTATATCCACGAACGCCACGACTGGCCGGCATTCCGGTGGAGCGATGATCGCCTCTCTACCAGGCTCGGCGCCGTCCGACATCGGCAGGGCCGGCTGATCGGCCGGATGAGTGCGCTCGGCTTTACCATGCGCAGCGAGGCCGTGCTCGCATCGCTGATCGAGGAAATCCTCAAATCAAGCGAGATTGAAGGCGAACAGCTCGACAAGGACCAGGTCCGCTCCTCGATCGCGCGGCGCCTCGGCATGGACATTGGCGGTCTGGTTCCCGCCGACCGCCATGTCGAAGGGGTGGTCGAGATGATGCTCGACGCCACCCAGAATTACGCGGCGCCGCTCACCCGGGACCGGCTGTTCGCATGGCATGCGGCAATGTTCCCAACCGGCCGGAGCGGCATGACTTCGATTACGGTGGGGGCATGGCGCACTGACGATACCGGCCCGATGCAGGTCGTCTCTGGGCCGATCGGCCGCGAGCGCGTCCACTATCAGGCGCCGGCGGCGCCCGCCCTCGAGGAGGAGATGGCGGCCTTCCTTACTTGGTTTGAGGCCCGAAAAGACATCGACCCGGTCATCGAGGCGGGCATCGCGCATCTCTGGTTTGTCACGATCCACCCGTTCGACGACGGCAATGGCCGGATCGCGCGCGCGATCGCCGACCTGGCGCTCGCACGCTCGGAGGAGACCGCGCAGCGCTTCTACAGCATGTCGGCGCAGATCCGGGCGGAGCGGAAGACCTATTACGACCTGCTCGAGGCGACCCAGAAAGGCGACCTCGATATCAGGCCCTGGCTGGACTGGTTCCTCGAATGCCTCGACCGCGCGTTCGATGGCGCTGAGCAGACATTGTCCTCGGTTCTGGCCAAGGCGCGCTTCTGGGATCGGCATGCCGCTACGCCGCTCAACGACCGGCAGCGCGCGATGATCAACCGGCTGCTCAACGGGTTCGAGGGCAAGCTCAACACCTCGAAATGGGCGAAGATCGCCGAGACCTCGAACGACACCGCGCTGCGCGACATTCAGGATCTTGTCGAGAAGGGCGTGCTCGTCCGCGACGAGGGCGGTGGGCGCAGCACCAGCTATTCGTTGGTTCAGGACTATCTGGATCAATCATAGGCGCCCCCTTTAGATGCAGGAGATCAGCAAACCGCAGTTCGACGCGCTCGCGGGCCATGTCCGCGTGGCGGGGATTCTCGCTCTTGTTCAGGAAGCGGCGTGGTTCGCCACAGCCGAAGAACGGCTGCGATCACAGGCTTGAGCTCTACCTATAAGCAACCTTTGTCGAACTCGGGTACGCGCGCCGGTCTGAGTTTGCCGTTCCGGACCCGTGCTTAGGGGCGTGCTAGGCCAGCTTGCGATTTAAGCGAGTACGGTCAATCGACCACAGTGCGTCGAAGTGCCGCATCCCCAGACGGACGAAGAGACGGACGATGAACGGCGCGAGACGAAGCACGCTGCGCAAGGGAAAAGTGTCCGACGGCCCCGGAAGTTGAGAACCGCGCTTGAGAACGCGCGCCGATAACGGCCATCCGGCGCCGTCGAACATCTTTGGTCATACCGCCGAAATTGTCCCTTCGACAACAGGCGCTTGCCAAGAGGGAGCCTGTCGCCGAAGATTCCCCGATGAGAAGCGATGTCGATCATTTGCCGGCAATTCAGCAGGGCGAGCTGGAACGTATCCAGCGCGTGCTGATGGAGGAGTTCGCCGAAGCGATCGGCAAGGCGACAACGCCAAGCCGCAAGAACGGCAAGATCCTCAAGATCATCCTGTTCGGCTCCTATGCGCGTTCCGATTGGGTCGATGAGCCCGAGAATGGTTACCAATCCGATTTCGATCTGCTGGTGGTGGTCAATCACCAGGATCTGACCGATATCGCGCATTACTGGTACGTCGCGGAAGATCGTATCCTGCGCGACGCTGAGATCGCGCGCCCGGTCAACATCATCGTGCACTCGCTCGATGAGGTGAACCAGTCGCTTAAACGGGGCGAGTATTTCTGGGTCGATATCGCCCGCGACGGGATCATTCTTTACGAACTGCCGTGCCATCCGCTCGCGACGCCGATGCCGCTCACAGCGGCGGACGCCTATCAGATGGCAGAGGCGTATTTCGAGGAGTGGCTCAGAAAGGTCGATAGCGCGATAAAGGGAGCCAACTTCTACATCGGTGATCAGGAGTTCAAAGATGCGGCCTTCACGCTCCACCAAGCGGTCGAGCGCGCCTATATTTGCTTCCTGTTGGTACGGACGCTCTATTTTCCCCGCTCGCACAACATCAAATTCCTGCGCTCACTCGCCGAGGATAGCGAGCCACGGTTGATTGAGGCCTGGCCGCGCGAGCAGCGGATCGATCGGCGACGCTTCCAATTGCTCAAACGTGCCTATGTCGAAGCGCGCTACTCGACGGCCTATGAGATCAGTGTCGAAGAACTAAGCGCGATCCTCGGATGCGTGCGTACCCTCCGCGATGCGGTCGAGCAGGTATCCCGAGAACGGCTGGAGCAGCTTCGATCCGCGGCGGGATTGTAGCGTCTCTTGTGACTACAATTGGGCCGCTAGCCGTCTGGCTGCTTTCAGACCGCTAACCTCGATACCTGCCGTCCGCCGAAGGCCGGACGGGATGGCCCTTCGCGCACCTTTGCAGACGTTGCCGAGAACTGTCAGGTTATACTCGATGCTGCCATTCGACCGCACCACGTCGTTCGCAACGGGCGAGACCCAGTGCCGCCCGTGATCCCAGGCCTTTTACCCAGCGTTTGCCTAGGGTCAGGACCCATTGATGTGAGGCCTGCGATCTGATTCAGGCTCCGTGAGGAGACTGGATTTCGAGCGATCTATATTGGCTGACGGATGAGCAGATGGCGCGCCTAGGGTCAGGACTCATAGGTCGTAGCGAGAAGATGACCTATGAGTCCTGACCCTAGGCGTCCATGTCCGGCCGATCGTGCAAGGCGACGCATCGCATCTCCAGCGCCAAGGTCGCTATGCCCAGCCGCGCAAAGCGTTCGCTTTTACAATCATCTGAGGTGACGGATGGCTTGCCTGCGCCTTTGGCAGCAGAAGTGAAGGTCCTAGTGCCGCCTGAAACCCGTTGAAGCCACCATCGCGACCTTCTGCTCCAAGCCGCGCCAGCGCATCCTGGTTGACACGGATCTCGAAGTGCTCGTCGAACGTCGCGAGCGCCGTGTCGTAAGCCCGATGATGGAGCGCACAAAGCGCAACGCCGTTGGTCACATTGTCGTCGCTATCTGGATGCGCGACCGGGAGAATATGTGCGGCATCCAGCAATCGAAGCTGCACCCCGCAAAAGGCGCAGCGATGGCTATAGGCAGCGAGCACATTCTCGCTGAACCTGCGGGCACGCAGTAGCCGTAGCGTGGTTGTCATTACCACGCGCCGCTGCCTTGGGAGATCGCCAGGCTGAATCGCGAGCGGATTTGAAGCCATCTGCATAAGAGATTCAAGCTGCGCCGGATCCCTTCCGGATCCGTGAAGCGTCTCTATCTGCTCGACGTAGAGGCCGAGCATGTCGGAGCGTACCGCGATCGAGAGCTCTCCAGTCCCCTTGGTAAACACGCCGATCCCGTCCTGCGCGGCGCTCTCCAGGGCATGCAGGTCGGTCTGGACAGACGACGACTTGCCGAAGGGCAGCGAATGATAGCCGTAGTCGAAGGCGGCAAACACCTGCACCTCATCTGACCAGCCCAGGATTATCGTCCTCGCACCGGGCCGAGCGGTAAAGCGCCCTTGAATGCCGGTTGGCTGAATACGGCGCTCGTTCGGCATCTTGTCCGGCCGCCCGCCCGGCGTCAGGTTCCAGATGTGGATCCATGCCTCGATGCGGACGTCTCCCTTGATGAGCTGAACATGCGCCGGATGGTCGTCGTTAAGCCACAGCATTTGCCAGCCGGAAAGGCTGAGCGCTGCCGCGACGCGGCTAAGCAGCTCAGCCTTGTCCTGCTTGAGCGCCACTAGGCCGCGTCCTCCGGTGCTATCGGCTGCCCTCGCTTCTGCAGCATCACGCTAGCCGCGTTGGCAGCGACGTGATCGAGCAGGACGGTGGGGCCCTTGTCGAGATAGCTGCGCACGATTGCGCCAGTGACCAGAAGAAACTGCAAGTGGGTCGTGGCGGTGACCTCGCGCGTGTAGGCAAGCGCCTCGCTTGAGAAGTCGCTCGTGGTGACGACTGCTACCACATGCGCCTTCGAGTAGATCGCCAGCCCGACCTCCTTGGCAACATCGCCAAGGCTCACCTTGCTCGTGATGCACTTGCACTGGAAGTTCCAGCGCGAGAACAGCAGGTTCTTCCCTTCCGCGGTAAGATCGACCTCAGCGTGCGCCGTATCCCGGCTGCGGAGACGAAAGGCACGCGGCTCGAGACCGATGTCGAGGATCATCTTGAGCGCGAGAAGCTCAAGCCCAAGCCCCTTCTCATAGGTCTGGCTGCTGTCCAGCAGCCGCCGCACCTCAGAGCGCGGCAAGTCGATCTTCGCACGCAGGTCGGCTGGGACAATCTGGTCAAAGTCCGGCAGAATCGCCTCGATCGGGATTCCCATTAGCTTGGCTGACGGCTTGATCGGCCCGCTCTTGCCGCCGCGCCCCGCAGGCACTCCGCTATTCGGGACCTCAACCCAGCCTGCATCTGCCAAGGGCTTGATAACCTTAGCGCGGATCTGATCTTCATCAAACCGGGAGCGATAGTTGCGCAGGCATTCATCGATGATCTGCTTGGCCGGGAGCTCCGCTCCGCCATTGCCTTCTGCCACCCGGCGCAGCACCTGCAGGAAGATCTGCTGTGCGAGCGTCAACTCGGCAAAGCTCGAGCGCTCGGTCGCCGACACGCCGAGCGCTGCCTTCATCACTGCCTCGTCCGGAACAGGATTTGACCGGCCATCTCGCGTAAACAGGCCGCCTTGCACCATCCAGTTCAGCAGGGTGGTGTGATCGGTGGTTCCGGTCGCCAGCTTCTCAATCCCGATGAGCTCAAGCTCGCGCTTCAGGCTTTCCTTGGTGAGCGTCTCGCCGCGTGTGTTCAACGATCGGACTGCATCGACGATCGCCATGCCGTTGCGGGTGTCGACGACGTGACGAGCCAGCCGGCGCGCTGCCTCAACGGCATCCGGGGCCGATAGGATCACCTTTCCTGCGTCGGTCAGCCCGAGCGGCTGGCGCGACATCAGGCCAAGGCTGCTGAGCGTCGCCGGGATATTCGCGCTCGCGCGCTTTCCCCCTGCGCCGCCGAAGAATGCCTGGTCCCACGCTGTGACGACGGCAGCCCGGTTGGGCGCCAGCCGGTCGAGAATCTCGAGCGGCCGCCGGAGATCCTTGATAATCTCTGGCGAGAAGTCATTGAAGGAGGGAAGCCGTCTCATGCGGCATCGCGAAGCGGCGCGCCGATCGCCTCCGCCACGCTGCGGCCAACCGCTGCTGCCAGCATCGGCGGCACAGCATTGCCCACCTGGCGCCACTGCTGCTCGGTCGTGCCGGCGAGATCGAAGGCGTCCGGGAAGGTCTGCAGCCGCTTGATCTCGCTGATCCTGAGGATCCGGCTGCGCCAATGGAACGGGCCCATATTGTTCGATCGGCGCGCCTGGATGGTCCAGGAAGGCATGTCCGGGCTCAGCTTCAGCAGGAATGACCAGTAGCGGCCGCGCCACTTGAACCTTGGGGTCGGATGGCCACGCTTCTCGGTGAAGTATAGATAGTTGTCGCCCGGCGGCACCTGGCGAAGCAGGTCATGATGCTGCCCGCCCGCATAATGCCCTTCGTCCGAAGCGTTCTCCTCGGTGTCGAGATCAGCCAGCACATCCCCCGCGGTCACCCAGGGAAGGCGGCCATCGACCTGATCGCGGGAATGGGTGGGCCTTGGCAATGTCACCGGTCCATCGAGCGACCCTACCACAAAGCAGCGCTCGCGGATCTGAGGCACGCCGAAGTCCGCGGCATTGAGGACGTCGGTCGACACCTTGTAGCCGAGCTTCTCTGCGCGCGCGATGATCGTCTCGAGCGCATCAGCATGGACCTTGTATGCCAGCCCTTTCACATTCTCGAGGATGAAGGCGCGCGGGCGCACCCAGTCCAGCATGCGCAGATAGCCGTTGATCGTCTCCCAGCCGTTCGGGTCATCGAGCGCGCGCGGCTTGTCCTTGCGATAGAAGCGGCTCTTGGAGAAAGGCGGGCACGGCGGGCCGCCTGCGACAAGGTCGATCTCGCCAATGTTGCCGCCCATTGTCTCGGCAACGTCGGCCCGGGTCCAGGCGCCGATCCGCCCGCCGAGGAAGGGAACGCTCGGCATGTTGCGTCGCCATGTCTCGGCGCAGAGCGGCTCGAGGTCGGAGGCAAGAGCCGTCCGGAAGCCTGCCTCGTGGAGCCCGATATCGAGGCCGCCACAGCCGCTGAACAAGCTGATGCTACGCATATATCGCTTCCCCCCACATCCTAGCGATCAACGGCGGCGAGCACCGCCTCAACCATGCGCCGCGCCAGCGGCGGCGGCACCGCATTGCCCATCTGCCGCACCTTGTCGCGCCGGCTTCCAACCAGATGATACCCCTCAGGAAAGCCCTGCAGCGCCGCCATCTCAACCGAGCGGAGCCGGCGGCTAGCCCAGTGGAACGGCCCGGTCCAGGGGCCGGGCGAGGCCGCGATCGTCCAGGAAGGCCGTTCCGGCGAAAGCTTCAGAAGGAAGTTCCAGAAGCGCGTCTCGGTCTCGAAGCTAGGGTTTGGATGCCCGGCCCAGGCCGTGTGCGCCTTGTAGTTCCAGCCTGGCGGCACCGTCCTAAGATGCTCGGCCCAGCGCCCGGTGACGAGCTCCTCCGGCTCGAAGAACTGCGGACGGTCGAACCCTTCAAGGGCCTCGCCGGCGGTGAGCGCTGGCTTGCGCCCGGCCTCATTCTTGAGCGCGTGCGTCGGCTCGGGTGTGGCAGGTGCACCGCGCTTGGCGCCCAGCAGGAATACCCGCTCGCGAGTCTGGGCGACGCCGTGCTCTGCCGCATTTGCCGTCACCTGCGTTACCGCATAGCCTGCGGCCTCAGCGGCATGGCGGAAGCCATCGAGCACCGGGCGGTTGCGCGGATGCTTGATGCTGGGGACATTCTCGAAGACAAACCCATCCGCGTTCGACTCGAAGATCAGCCGCCAGAATTCCTCGACAAGCGTGCGCCGGGCATCCTGCCGCGCCTCGGTCGGCGCGGGCGGCCTATCCATCGCGATCCCCGCCGCACGGGCACGGCGATAGCGCGATTCCTCGCCGTCCTCAATCCAGTAGGCCGCTTTCGAGAAAGGCTGGCAAGGCGCGCCGCCAACGACAATCAGCGGATCGCCCGGAGCAAGCTGCGCTGCCTGGCGAAGGTCGAGCCCCGTGATTGCAGCGACGTCGCCTTCAATCACCGCGCCATGATAGCGCTGATTCGCGCGAAGGGTCTTGCATGCGACCGGGTCAAGCTCAACGCAGGCCCGCACCTCGCAGCCGGCATCGGTCGCACCGATGCTCAGGCCGCCGGCGCCGGCGAACAGATCGATGACGGGCATCCGCGAGCGTCCGCGCGGAAGGGGTGTCGACGAATTGTCCCCAGCGAGCAGGTCAAGAAGCGCCATTGCTAGCCGCGCCGCGCAAAATCGAGCGGCAGCTGGGCCTCGCGGCCCTGCTCGACGAGCTGGTCGACCGCATAGCGGACCAGCCACGCGACGCTCACCTTATGCTTGGCAGCGAGATCCTTGAGGGCCTGCTCCTGGGCCCGGCTGAGCGAGGCCGTCACCCGCACCACGCCTTCCTCTGCGATGATAGCCACCCACGCCTCCGCTGCGATTTGCAGCATTCTTCTGCACTATGACTCAAAAGGCTGCAAGAGCAGAACATAAGGTGATCAAATAAACTTGAGCAGCTTCGCGTCAAGCTCGGCATCATCGCCGAGCTCGCACTCCCAAAGAACGAGGAGCCGCCAGCCCAGCGCATCAAGCGCCTCTGCCGTCGTGCGGTCACGCGCCACGTTGCGCGCGAGCTTGGGCAGCCAATAGTCCTGCCGCGTGCGTGGCGTGGTTGCGTGCCGGCAGCCAGGATGCTGGTGCCAGAAGCATCCGTGCACCTGGATCACGGCTCGATGCCTTGGCAGGACTATATCGGGCGTGCCTGGAAGATCGCGCCGGTGAAGCCGAAACCGAAAGCCGAGCGCATGGAGCCGGCGCCGCACCCGTATCTCCGGCTTGGTATCCTTCTTGCGGATCGCTCGCATCGTGCTCGACCGCGCAGGGCTGGGTGGCTCCTCCATCCCGGCTTGCTAGCCCACGCAGAGGCGGGGGCGAAGCAAATTGCCTGAGCCGCCGGCTTATGTTCGCCAGCGGCCTGAACGAGGTGATGAAGCTAAAGGGGACGAGCGGCATTCATCGATTTAAGAGCGCTCGGCGCGGAGCGTCCGCCGGATGCATGACATACCGCAGCCCGCCTTTATTCCGCAGCGTAGTTGACATCGTTCTCAACAATGGTGGCGATACTTTCCCAACCGCGATCGAAGGTGAAGCTGCCGGCTCTCCCGTGCGGATTGCGGATCCTGAGCAAGCGGGCCCGCTCCGTGCCAGCGTGCTCCACCACGTACAGCCAAAACTGGTCGCCGCACCGGCGTGCGTGCTCCATTTGCGGGCCTGATAGCCCGACGGGGCGATCCGCCAAGCTGCCCTTCATCGCCTTGACCTCCACCCACCGTTGAGGTTCGCCCGCCACATCGTTTTCAATGAGGTCGAAGCCCGCATTGCCGGCCGGTGTGCGCTCAAGAACTGGCTCGAGACGCAAGATCAGCGCAATTGCAGCGTCTTCTAGATCCATGCGCTGGCGCTGAGTCAGGCCATCCGGATCTCCTTGCTCGCCGTTTGGGCGCACGCCGACATAAGAAATGAATTCGCGCGTCCCACCACTCGTGGATCCGCTGCCAGAAGAGTTGTTTTGGTGACCCCCAGATCCACCGCCCTGACCGCCACCGGAGCCGTTGGATCGCCCGCCATTGCCACTTTGACCTCCGCCGCGGTTGCCGGCGTCGGAGCCGCTTGTGTCACCCTCGCCTTGGCCGGGCTCGTTACCCGAATCGTTATCGTTGTCTCCGTCGTCTTTCTCCGTGATATCGTCTTCGTGAGGCGGAGCCTCCTCCTTCAGCCGGTCGCGGAGTTGCTCGAGATCGGTTACCCCAAGTCGCTTGAGCTCATCGAGCACGTCGGGGTCGATACCTACTTCGCGGGCGAGCGCCGCGATTGCCGGCGGTCTGAACCCGATCCGTGTCTCGAGCAAGGCGTGCGTCGGCCAGCCGAGGTCCTCGAACAGGATTTCGGATGGCAGCCGCAACACATCGGACGCATCGGGTATCCAGGCCGTCCGGTTCAGGCGGCGCAGAAAGCGCGCATCAATCATTGTGGAACGTGTCTGGTGATAGACCCAGCTGTAAGGAACCGAGAGGATGGCGGCGCCGCGCCGATCGACTAGCTCGCTCACCGCCTCCCACAGTAGCAGTGAGCGCTCACGCTGCTCCTCCGCAGGCAGTTCGGGAAGAAGCTCCAGTAATTCTTCCAGACCCGCGACGTCCATGTCCATGATGGTGTTTTCAGAGGAGCAGCCCTCCCAGCCCGCGGCCCGACGGATTGCCTGCCGTTCGTCCTGGCTGAGGTCGCAGTAATGCGGTGACCGCGGCTGATAGGTATCTAGGGTCAGGACCCATTGGTCATAGCCAGAAGATGACGGTGGCCGCGAGCGCGATGGCGGAGAAGAATGCGGTCGGGCATTGATCGTAGCGTGTGGCGACCTGGCGCCAGTCCTTCAAACGGCCGAACATGATCTCGATGCGGTTGCGGCGCCTGTAGCGGCGTTATCGTATTTGATAGGCTCGTTGCGCGATTTCCGGCCTGAGATGCAGGGTCTGATGCTCTTTTCCTCCAGGGCATCCCTGAACCAGTCGGCATCGTAGCCACGGTTGGCGAGCAGCCATTGCGCCTTCGGCAGTTCGTCGCGCAGGGCCGGCGCGCCGCAGCTCATGCCCGAAGTGGACGTTCAACGGTGGCCCGCCGGCATCGCAGACCGACAGAACTTGGGCCGTCTCCTGCCTGCCCGTTTGTAGGGGCAATAACGAGGGAAGCTGCCGTTCGGTCGCGCAATGTGTCGGCCTGCTTCACGCTGAATTTTCGCCGCTCCGCGTATCGACCACCATTCCCAAAACCGGACGTCAGCATGGGGGGTATTCGACCAGTGATCGTCAATGATGCGTTTCGGTGAATCGGGGCGCCCGCTGTATCTCCAGCCTCTCGATGAGCGCGGCGGAGACCTTAGAAAGGTTGGGGCGAGACGCGGCTCGCAAACCTAATCGAAGCGGAAGCCGAAAAGACCTCCCTCCTCATTATCCGAAAGTCGAGTCTCAAGAATGGCGGCGGTCCAATCTTGGCCTTCGGGAAGAGGGAGACGCCCAAACACGTCCGAGTTCAGGGCTACGATATACTGGCTGTTTGTGGCGCGCGCATATTCTGCACCGAGACTGACAGCGCGTGCGATCTGCCGTTCGTCGACCGGATCAAACAGGTGACTGTCATGTATCAGGAAACCGGGCCCGCCGAGTCTCTTTGCAGCCGCGGCGAGAAGCGCAATGTCAAAGCAGAAAATTTCGATGTTCGAGATGCCGCCGCCGCGGTCACCTTGGATCGAGATCGAAAATTCAGGCCCGTTGTTGGTAACGCTGACCTGAAACTCCCCCGTACGGTCGTCGTATAGTTCGGCGATCAGCTTCCCTATTACGATGATGGATTCGTCAATGCGAGCCTTTCGCTCAGCGTGGTCGGATTGGAGCCGCCGCTTGATATTTGCGCGATCAATTTCAAGCTCGGTAGCTTTGCCTTCCAGCAGCGTCGCTGCCTCGTAACGCTGTCGAAGCGACTCCGTTTCGGCCTCGGCCTCCGCGAGTCTCGTCTGAAGAAAGGTAAAATCCTCCAACGCTCCCTTTCCTTGGAGAAACGTAAGGATCTCGGATCGGCGTTCGCTCAGCTGCCGGCTGCGCAACGCTCCGGATGCAAGTTGGGTCCTAGCTTCGCTGATCTCCGCTTCTAAGTACGCTTGGCGGTTGTGAATAACGGAGGCGTGAAAGGCCGCGACATCTTCGAAACGCCGCCGCGCGATATCGGGAAGTTGGATACCTATAGCTTCATAAAGCCGCGACACATTGCTCACTGCTGGCGGGACTTGCGTGTTGAGTGCATTGGTCAAACGCTCGATATTGTCCTTGAGCGTGACCGCCCGCAGCTCCAGGCGCAACATTTCCGTGCGCGCTCCCGCAGCCTCATCCGAGAGTTCGCGATATGTCTCCGCGACCTCAAAGCGTTCGATTTCGGAGCGAAGTTTGCTTACCTTCTCCTCTCCCAACGCGAGCTTGGGTCGCAGCTCGGCAACTGTTCCAACCAAGTGATCGAATGCGCCACCCTTACTGGCTTTGCGGAGTTCGGTTAGCTGCTTCTCCCGCTCTCGCACGTTTTCCAAGTCAGCCGGTACGGTCCAGTCCAGGCCCAAAAGATAGGATAGGTTGATCTGGTAGTCTGCACGGCTTGCGTTGGCCCATGTCTTCTCGGGACGCTCATAGCCTCCACTTCCAGCACGCCGGGCGAAATAGGGGAATAGCTGACGGAACGAGGGCGGGTTTTTTCTCTGCCATGAATCGGATGGCATCGCGAACATGTGGTGTCCCAGCGTAGATTTCCACATGTCGTTTGAGACGTAGATCGTTCCGTCCTTCGCTACTTTCGTCTCGACTCCAATTTTTTGGGCGTCTTCTCGCGACATGAGAATTTTGCCGGCGTCGGCACCCTTCCGGGATGCCCTGACCTGATGACCCCCGATCATGAACTCACCAGTAAAGGTAAATTGCTCAAGCTCGGGATGTTTGGCGAGCGAGTCCTTAGTGGCATTCGCTCCCATCAAGAACTGGACGATCTCGATCAGGCTGCTTTTGCCAGCGCTGTTACGCGTGTGGCCGTCGCTGGAATTGGGAGATTTGTCGGCAAGTAGAATGTTCAGACCGTCATGAAAGCTGACCGTCTTGAAAGTGCGGAGGTCGCTGGAGATCGAGCGTATCATGCGGCAACGCCGCGCTCGATCAGCCCATCTTTCACCCGTATCGCGTGGATAGCAAACAGAAATGTTAGGGCTTGGGCGAACCAGTCGAACGATACGGGCTGCGTTGTCGCGTTCTGCCTCCGAATAGCGGAGAACCGCTCCCAGACCTCGCTGACGGTGCTGGGATTATCCAGCCCCTTTAGAATATCGGCACCGACGCCGAGCAAGGCCCGATTTTCATCGAGATGTTTGTCGGGGAGGATCATGATGCAGCCGGTTCCGCTTCGCGCTCGAAAATGTCGCACGATTCAAACAGATGCGCGAGCAACGCGTGCGCGGCCACCTGGCGTTGAGTGGTTACGCTGCCGACGCCCGTAATCCCCTCATATAGCCGATCCATAATCACGCCGGGGTCGAGGCCTTCTAGACGCAGCATGCGATAGCGCTCGTTAAAGGCGGCCGCGATTTTCATCCCTGCTTCCGGGTCATGATGCTGTCGGATGAACGCCGCGACATATGGAGCATTTTGGATTCCGCCGCGGATCAACCCACACCAATGCTCGGGGAGCTTGTTGAATTCGAGCTTGTCGATAGGCACCGGTTTTAGATCGCTATCGTTGATGGCTCCGCCGCCCATAGCCGAAATCACGCTATCCATCAGCGCTCCGACTTCCGTCATATTGAGGTTGCGGGAATCCTCGGCTGTCGCGGCGGGTCCGAAAAGCTCCGACAGCGCGTTGCCGTCAAGTCCGAGGGCATATTCTTCAAGTCTCGACGGACCGATGAGTCCGATAGTGTGATGCTTGTTCGAGGCCTTCAGCTGTTCGAGCGCCAACACGGCTTCGGTCGGAAATCCATTCAGGAGGTTATGGCCAAAGTGCCATTCCTTCATGATGGCCTTCAAATGATTGCCGGCGAGGGTGTAATCGTCATTGATCTTATTCACGAGCGTGGCGACGTTTACCGCGGCATCGGGCATTTTCCCGTAACATTGGAAAACGCGACCCAATGTCTGCAAATATCCATCGCAGCCCTTGTCTCCAAGAGATCCAAAAGCGCGCACCCTAATGAAATCTGAGCCGTGGGCTCGCTCCATTATGGTGGAAAACAAGTCCTGAAACTCCGTTCCGTAGGAATTCGTCAATTTGAGGCGAATGCTCAGCTTATATTGCCATAGCTGCTGAGGCGATAATCCTTGCGATGCCAACTACGAGCCCCCCCTCAGGGAAATGTTACATGCTCGCCGAATGGCGATCAAGCTGGGGGCGGGGTGTAGGCGACATGCATATGGGACTAGGTAAAGTCGCAAGGTGCGATCGCCCTCGCGTTCAAACACCTTCGCACATTGCAGCGGACCCGAGCACCCAAAGACGGCTGCGCCGCTTCCCCCGTCGTGTTCATCGATGCGCCTAAACGAACGACCGCTTTTGGGATGGATAGCAAGGCGCCTGAACGACTGGGTTTGGGGCGCGTAGCTGCCTCATCCTTGTGCTTTCCCATTCGAGCATTCCACATGTAACTGATCAGACTAAGTTCACCTGATCTGGTTCACTGAAATTGCCCGTGTGGTTGGTTGAAGCTGTGTGTTTTGGTGCGGGCGGAGTACTAAATGCAGCCATGTCGTGCGACGCCCTCCAAAGTGGTCGAAAGCCTACGATTCTAGTCGTGGATGATCATCCGCTGCTCATCTCTGGTGTTCGGGCGCTGCTTTCTTCTTCGGCATTCGAGGTGGTTGGGACTGCGCTGGATGGCCAGGAAGCGCTCAATCTCATTCACACCCTGAATCCGGACGTCATCATTCTCGATCTGGCAATGCCACGGCGCGGAGGAATGGAGGTTCTACGAAGTCTGCGAGTCCGCAACGATATGCGTTCGGTCATATTGCTGGTGGCATGGATCAGCGATAGCGATCTGGTGGAGGCGATCGATCTCAAGGTGCAGGGGATCGTGCCCAAAGAAGGGAGCGAGGCACTTCTGATTGCGTGCCTGAACGATGTGGTCGCGGGTGGGCAATGGATCGAACGATCAATCCTGCAGCGCGCCTTGTCTATCGCAAAGGTGGGAGCAGATGATCCGCGCGCGAGCCTTACCAATCGGGAACGCACCATCGCCCAGCTGGTCGCCCGAGGGCTCAAGAACCGTGAGATCGCCGCGGAGCTCTATGTGACCGAGGGGACCATCAAGCTGACGATCCATCGAATATTCGCGAAACTTCAGGTTTCAAACCGGGTCGAACTTGCGCTGTTGATGGAACGGGCGGTTCCACTGACCGCCTCTGAGTTCGTCCCAGGATAGGCGAAGGAATCCTAGAAGATCTTGCGCAGCGTCAATCGGACAGTCCGGCCCCATGGGTCGAGTAGATAGGGATGATAGCGTGACGGCGTCAGCCCGCTGTCGTCGCGGACGCGCTGCTTGCTGTCCAGCAGGTTGGTGACGTCCAGCGAGATGCGCGCGCCCTTTGCCCAGTTTGCCTTGGGGAACGATGCGGCAAGATTGCTGAACAGCCGTAGGTCCAGCGTGCCATGGCTGGCGAAGTACAGATTGGCGGGGGCCACAGCGGTTCCGCCCCGGATCATGCTGGCGCTGCGCCAGGTGCCGCTGAGCTGGATTCCCATGCCGTTCATCGACAGCCCAGCGGCGCCGTCCACGACATGCGCGGGAACACCGCCGCCATAGCCGATCGCGCCGCCATCGAGCAGGTCCACTACAGGTAGGCCGGCACGCGCCGTCCGGTCGCTGCGCAGCGTCCAGCTGTGAAACAGTCGGGCATTGACGCGAATACCCCTCGCGGCGCTCTGCAGCGATGATGTTTCGCCGTCGTCGCCCGCTGCCGGTCTGCCAGGTAAGCCGTTCGCGAAGGCATGCCTGAAATCGAAGCCCCAGCGCAGTTCGTTGCGTGCCTCGCGCGCAAAATTGACCGCGCGGCTGTCCACCCGGCGCAAGCGCCCATCGGAATCGCGCTGAAACCGGTCGGGATAGGCCGCCTGAACCGAAGCGCTCACCGGCGGGAGAATGCCCACCAGATCGCGGCTGCGGACATGGTTGAGCTCGCCCGACAAGGTGAGGGCCAGCCTGGCGAAGGGGCTGAACCGCGCGCTGGCGGTCAGCACGTCGCGCTGTCCGGTACGCAGGTCCGGATTGCCGCCCGTCACGAAGTCGACCAGCACCGATTCGCCGCGGATGAAGTCGAACACCCGGTAATTGGGCGTGACCACGACCGGCTCGCTCAACAGGCCTGCCGAGGGCGCGACACGCTGGACATTGTAGGCAAGGCTCAGCTCGGTCGAGGCGCCGGGCCGCCAGTTCGCACTCGCTCCATATTCGCTGACGGTGCCGACGGCGCTGATGTCGCGGATCGCGCCATTGGCCTGCACGTCGAGGGCGCCCAGCTTGCGATCCGCCAGCAGGGGGAGGACGATGTTCCCGAACAGGCTCCACTCGTCGCGCGAGAAATGGGACCCGCGCGTGGCGAACGGATCGGTCGTCCGCGCGCTGAAGCGGTCGAGCCGGGCGCCTGCGCGGATGGTTGCGGTGACCGGTCCCGCGGGCAGTTGCGCGAGCGGTCCGGTCGCGATCGCCTGGATCTGGGCAAGGTCGCTCACAGCGCGCGAACGCGTCACGAGCAGGGGCGCGGCATCCTGCGTGATGGGTGCGAACGGATTGCGCGTGCCGGCGACGATCGCATCCTGTAGCGTGCGGGCATCGATCCCTGTCTCGATCGTGCGCCGGCTGTTGGCGTGGATGAAGCTGCCCAGCGCAGACAATCGCCATGTGCCGATCCGCGTCGTCAGGCTGGTGCCGAAATTGACGTTGCTGGTATCGCTGGGCACCGCGAGCGCGGGGAGCGCGCGACTC
Organism: uncultured Stakelama sp.; assembly: GCA_964407945.1. Lineage (GTDB taxonomy): Bacteria > Pseudomonadota > Alphaproteobacteria > Sphingomonadales > Sphingomonadaceae > Sphingomonas. The sequence goes on along the minus strand of CAYOXO010000002.1, from coordinate 2,724 downwards.
AGCAGCACATCGCGCGAGAAGGGGGAATAGGGTGAACCCACGGGAATGCGAAGGCTGACGCCGGCGGGGCCGTTCAGGCCGTCGCTGCGCTCGGCATCGATCTTCACATTGACCGACAGGACGGTGTCGGTCCCCAGCTTGCGGGTGATGTTGGCGTTGACTTCGATGCCTTCCCGCTTGTCGATCAGCGTCCGCAGCCGGGCGGCGTCGCTGATGTCGGCGATGTTCGCGTTGGCGGCGAAATCGGCGATTGTCGGGCGTTCGCGGCCCGCCGGAACCGCGGCAATATAGACCAGCCTTCCCGCCTGTGCGCTGAGCACGGGATCGATCTCCAGCGATCCGGCCGGATAGGGCAGGATGTTCCCGGTTCGCCCGAACAGGCTTGCCGCATCGGTCGCCGGGATGGATCGATCGGATTCGAGCAGCGGGTCGGTCCGCTTGCCGCGCACCACGATGCTGGTGCGGTTGCCGTTGCGCTGGCGCAGCAGGCTGGCCTCACCCTGCCAGGCGGCGCCCTTGCCGGCGGTGGCCAGCGTCGCCGCCGCGTTGAGCGTGGCCTGCTGCAAGTTGTTCTTGATGACGACGTTCAGCACGCGCCGCCCCGGTGGTTGCCCTAGCGCGGCGGCTGCCTGACGCGGCAGGATCTGGATCCGCGAGATCGCTTCGGCGGGCAGGTCGCTGACATCGGCCAGGCTGGTCACGGGGCGCCCGTTGACCAGCACCACCGGCTCGTCGCCCGACGCGGCCGTACTTACCTCGTCGATCAGTTCGCCGACATTGTTGACCCCGAACGCTGCGATATCGGCTTCGTTGAGGTCGTCCTGGGGCCGGACGCCCGAAAGCGTCCCGTTGTCGAGGATGCCATAGATGACGACCTCCGGCGCTTCCTCGTGCGTCTCGCCGGCCTGTTGCGCGCATGCGACTGCAAATGGTGCGACAAGGGCCGATGTCCCGATCAGCCAGCCGATGATGCCTGTTCTCGTCACACGCCTCCCGTCGGGTCGCCGATATCCGGCTCGTGGGAAACCAAAGGGGCCGGCATGCGGTCCGGCCCCTTCGTTGCTTCAGCCGTTCGGCTCAGGTCGCGGGAAGCGACACCGACGGCGTCGATCCGAGCGTGTCGTACCAGGCACGGCTGCAGGTGCCGAGGCTGCCGTCATAGCCATTCTGGGGACGCCAGTTGCCCGGCACCTTTCCGGGCGAGATGCAGATCACGACCTGCGCGCCGCCTTGGCTGGCGTTGGGGTCGGTCCAGGGGCCAGGGATCGTCTCGGTCCGCGTCCCATAGGTGACGCTGGTCGATGTCGAGGTCACCGGCTCGTCGATCTGAAGGCCCGGAGGGGCGATCGAATAGCCCGGGTGCAACGGGTCATCGTCCTGCACATTGCCCGGCGTCGGTTTGTGGACATGGCATTGGCCGGTCAGCGTGGTCGTGGTCGTGATTTTCGTCTGATAGGTCGCGAGCGCGCCGGCGGCATAGGTGACGGTCAGGTTGGCGAGCGCGTGGATATTGACGCTCTGTCCGTTGACCCGCGGGCTGGTGAAACCCGAATAGGTCGAGGTGGCGGGGCCGATCCCGACGATCGAGACCAGACCGAGATCCTCGGTCGTCGTGGTCTCGCTGGACTGGATGTTGATCGCCATGGCGGTAAAGTCCGAATTGGTGCCAGGCTTCAGGAGCTCGGTGCATTTGGCGTCGAGTTCGGGATATTCCGATTGCGCAAAGGCTGCGCTGGGAAACGCAGCGAAGGCGGCGCAAATCAGCGCCGCATGAGTCATGCGAACTTTCATGTTTCATCTCCCACCAGACCTTGCGAGTCGGCGGGCACTTCGTCAGGCGACTCGAAAGCAGTGAGATGAAACTAGATCAGTCCATAATGGGACGGTAAATTCCCCATTAGTTTTAATTGCATAACCAAAGATATATGCCGCGTTCTCTTAGAGGTGGCATGGCTCAATTCGGAACATCTTTCATGCTGGCACCACGGAATTAGTGACAGTTTCCGCGAAGCGACAAGCAGTCGTCGCAAACCGAAGCGAAGACCGTTTTATTCCACGTCCTCCGATCGAACGGCAGCTTTCAGGAATACACTCAGGTTGGCTGGATGACCGCAATGAGGGCGCGAAGCCGAGGTTACCGATTAGGCTTCGCGACGGGTCAAAGGGCTACTCGGCATCACATTCCGGATCTGCCAAGCGACTCATTCGCAGCTGCGCCCGCTGACCGGAGTCAACGTATAGCTTTCGCCGTCCGACCGCGTGAAGGTGCCGCCCCTGCCCCGGGCGCTGCCGGGGCCTCCGGCGGTCACGCGGACAGGCACGTCGCCCTCATAGAGCACCGAATAGGTGCCGCTTCCGAACAAGGCTGCGCCTGCTATCGATCCGGTATAGCTGTAGCTGCCTCCGCGGTCGCCCGACGGCGTGAACGTCACCACGATATTGGCGTTGCCGCGCACGGTGAAAGGCTTGGCTATGTCGCATATGACACCGCTTCCGCGAAACTCCCCGCCGCCGCCCTCGATCGAATATTGCCGCTCCGCAGTATCGATCTTCAGGTTGATCTCGTCCGCGCCGCGCCGCGATGTGGCGCGCAGCTTGATCGACATGACCTTGTTCTTCTCACCGACCGCGACATGCTTGAAGCTGCCGGGCCCTGCAAACCTGGCCGGGTCGATCGATGCCCCGCCGGACAGGGTGGCGACGACCGACGAACGGACGGCGGTC
>CAYOXO010000001.1:38611-119790 GCA_964407945.1 uncultured Stakelama sp. | reverse complement strand
TGCCCGATCCTCTAATGGTAAGAGAGCGGACTCTGACTCCGTCAATCAAGGTTCGAGTCCTTGTCGGGCATCCAATTTTCCACTCAGCATGAGCGAAAACGCCGCCAGCGTGATGCTGACGGCGCTTGATGGTTACTCCGACGGGAAGCCGCGGCGCTTGAACAGCGCCTTCACATCGGGATCGCGGCCGCGGAAGGCCTTATAGGCTTCCTTGCGGTCGGTCTCGTTTCCGGTGGCGAGCAGGATGGTGCGGAACTTGTCGGCGACGGTCTTGTCCCAGACATTGCCCGTCTCGGTGAACGCCGCCCAGGTGTCGGCGTCCATCGTTTCCGACCAGAGATAGCTGTAATAGCCCGCCGAATAGGCGTCGGACGAGAACAGGTGATTGAACTGCGGCAGGCGGTGCCGCATCACGATCTCCTTGGGCATCTTGAGCTCGGCCAGCGTGGCACGCTCGAACGCGTCGGGATCGGTCACCGGCACCGTGCGATCATGCAGCTTCATGTCGACGATCGCCGACGAGAGATATTCGACCGTGCTGAAGCCCTGGTTGAAGGTGTCCGCCTTCTCGATCTTCGCGACCAGCGCCGCCGGGATCACCTCGCCGGTCTTGTAATGCTTGGCGAAGCGGCTGAGCACGTCGGGCGTCAGCAGCCAATTCTCGTTCACCTGGCTCGGATACTCCACGAAGTCGCGCGGCGTGCCGGCAAGGCCGGGATAATAGACATTGCCGATCAGGCTGTGCAGCGCATGGCCGAATTCGTGGAACAAGGTCGTCGCATCGTCGAGGCTGATCAGCGTCGGCTCACCGCCGCCGCCCTTGGTGAAATTATTGTTGTTCGACGCCAGCACGATCTGGTCGCCCTTGATCCCCGAACGGGTGCGATAGGCCGTCGCCCAGGCGCCCGAGCGCTTTCCGGCGCGCGCGAAATTGTCGAGGTAGAAGACGCCGACGGTCTTGCCCAGGCGCGTCACCTCGAACGTACGGACATCGGGGTGGAAAACGGGGATCGTGCCCGTATTTTCCTTGAACTGCAGGTCGTAGAGGCGGCCCGCGGCGTAGAACATGGCGTTCACCATGTTGTTGAGCTCGAGATAGGGCTTCACCTCGCTCTCATCGAGGTCGTACTTCGCCTTGCGGACCTTCTCCGAATAATAGCGATAGTCCCAGCCCTCGATCTTGATCTTCGGGCCCTTGCCCGCCGCGGCTTCGGCATCAGCAAGCGCCTGCATGTCGGCGACTTCCTCGATCGCGCGGGCGCGCGCCGCCGGCCACACCGACATCATCAGCTTCATCGCGTTGGCGGGGGTTTCCGCCATCGTGTCGTCCATGCGGTAATCGGCATGGGTCTTGAAGCCGAGCACCTTGGCGCGCTCCTGGCGCAGCTTGAGGATCGCGGCGATGCTGGCGTTGGTGTCGTTCGCATCGCCATTGTCACCGCGGTTGATATAGGCGTTGTAGACCTTCTCGCGCAGGTCGCGGCGGGTCGAGTACATCAGGAACGGCTGCATCGACGAGCGGGTGTTCTTGACCGCCCATTTGCCCGCCTGGCCGCGCGCCTTGGCCTCATCGGCAAGGCTCGCCTTGAAGCTGTCGGACAGGCCGGCAAGATCGGCCTCGCTGTCGAGGAAGATTGCGGTCTCCTCATCCGCCAGCACCTTGCGGCTGAACTCGGTGTAGAGCTTGGCCAGTTCGCCGTTGATGCGCTTGACCTCGGCCTTCTGCGCTTCGTTGAGCAACGCGCCCGAGGTCACGTAACCGCGATAGCTGCGCTCGAGCAGGCGGAGCTGCTGCGCGTTGAGACCCAACGTCTGGCGCTTGTCGTACAGCGTCTTCACCCGCTGGAACATCTTGGGGTCGAGGCTCATCTCGGTGAAGAAGGCCGAGAGCTTGGGGCTCCACTCGGCGGCGATCTTCTGCACCTCGGGCGAGGCGAGGTTGCTGGTATAGACGCCCCAGACCGGGAAGACGCGGGCCAGCGCACTGGTGTTCTTCTCGCTCGCCTCGATCGTGTTGGCAAAGGTGGGCGCGGCGGGATTGTCGCGGATCTTCGCGAATTCGGCGCGCGCCTCGGCCATCCCCTTTTCAAAGGCCGGGCCGAACATCGCCGGCGTCACCTTGTCCCACTGGGGAACCCCGTCGAACGGGCCGGGCCATTTGTCGAGCATCGGCGCGGGATTGACCTGGGCGGCGGCTGGGGCCGGAGCGTTCTGGGGCATCGAGCTTGCCTGTACGTTGGTGGCGAAGAGCGAGGTGGTGGCGAGCAGGATCGCGCCGGTGACGGGCTTCATCGAATTCCCCTGAATTTAGGTGGGCGTGGGTGTGATAGCCGGATGATACGCGCCCCGGTGCCGTTGGCAAGCGGTTGACTCTGCCTACCAATGGAACAAAATAGGAACAACTTGTCCCGAGTCGGAGTCTAGAGGCAGATCATGGCCGATCCCGCCGTCATCAGCCAGTTGCGCGAGACATTGCGCACCATCGAAGGAAGCGGCTTTCGCCGTCGCCCGGTGCTGCCATTCGGGCTTGGCCGGCTCGATGCGCGGCTGGCCGATGGCGGCCTGCGGCTCGATGCGCTGCACGAGGTGGCGGCGGCGACCCCAGATCCCGGCGACGATGCCGCCGCGACCCTGTTCACCGCAGGCATCGCGGCACGCGCATGGGGGCCGGTGCTGTGGGTGGTACGGCGGCGCGATCTGTTCGCGCCGGGCCTGTACCAGGCCGGCCTCGCACCCAAACGCGTCCTTTATGCCGAGGCAGCGGACGATGACGAATTGCTCGCGATCATGGAGGAAGGGCTGCGCCATCGCGGTCTGGGCGCGGTGGTGGGCGAGGCGCGGCGCGTGGGCATGCCCGCGACGCGGCGGCTCCAGCTCGCGGCCGAGGGCGGGCGTACGATCGCGCTGCTGATGAAGCGGCACCCGCGCCAGGCGGGCGATCCGCTGGGTGCGCCGTCGGCGGCGGTGACACGCTGGCGGGTGGCATCCGCCCCATCGGCGCCACTGCCGGTGGAGGGCGTGGGCCGCGCCCGCTGGCAGCTTGCCCTTGCGCGGCAAAAGGGGGGCGATCCTTTCGATATCCAAGTGGAGGCATGCGATGAAACGGGTCGCTGCGCTCTACCTGCCCCAATGGCCGATCGAGCGGTTGTGGCGGGGAGAGGTACATCCCGGCGCGCAGCCTGAGCTCGCGCCCGCTCCTCCCACGGCACCCACAGGCCGCAAGCCCGCGCGACATCAGGGCCATTGGCGGCCCGGCGCGCGTTGGGCGGGGGATGAAAGTGCGGCGGTGCCGATGCTCGCCGGCCTCGAGCGCCGCGCGCCGCGCCTGGCCTCGATCCGCAACGGCAGCCGGATCGAGGTCGCTGCCGCCTGCCCGCTGGCGCTGGCGCTGGGTCTGCGGCCCGGAATGGCAGTCACGCAGGCGCGGGCACAAGTGCCTGGGCTCGACATCCGCCCCGCCGATCCCGAGGGCGATCGCGCTGCGCTGCGCCGTCTCGCCATTCTCGCCGCGCGGCGCTGGTCGCCTCTGACTGCGTTATCCGGCAATGACGGGCTGTTCCTTGACGTCACCGGCACCGCGCATCTGTTTGGCGGCGAGGAAGCGATGGCGCAGCGGATCGTCCGCCTTCTCGCCCGCGCCGGCTTCTCCGCACGCATCGCAATCGCCGATGCGGCCGGCGCCGCATGGGCGCTAGCGCGCCATGCCGAGGCACATGTGACGATCTGTCCGCCGCACGGACAGGCATCCGCGCTCGCTGACCTGCCTGCCGCTGCCCTGCGCATCGACGAATCGGCAGTCGAACTGCTCAAGCGCCTTGGCGTCGAACAGATCGGACAACTTGGGGGGATGCCCCGCAGTCCGCTTGTCCGCCGCTTCGGCGCGGCAACGGTGCTGCGGCTCGATCAGGCGTTGGGCGATATAGCCGAGCCGCTCGACCCGGTGATCCCGCCTGAGGCGATCGTCGCCCGCCAGCGCTTCGCCGAGCCGATCGCGACGGCCGAGGCGATCGAGCATTGGCTGGGCGAGTTGGTCCCGATCCTCACCACCGCACTCGAACGCGAAGGAATGGGCGTCCGGGCGCTGGAATGCGTCGCCGACCGGGTCGATGGCATCCCCCAGCGTATCCGCATCGGCCTTGCCCGGCCGAGCCGCGACCCCGCGCATCTGCTGCGCCTGCTCAAACGTCGGATCGAGGATGTCGAGCCCGGCTACGGCATCGATGCCATCGCGCTTCATGTTCGCCGTGCGGCACCGCTCGGCCCCGAGCCGATGGTCGAACGGCTCGACGAAGAGGCAGCCCCCGACATCGCCACGCTGGTCGATACACTGGCGACGCGGATCGGGCTCAAGCGGATGTGGCGGATGTGTGCCGTGGAAAGCGATGTGCCCGAACGCGCCGCGACACGGATACCGGTGCTCGAGCCGCCTGAACGCGGCGGTGCGCGGACGAAGATCGACGATGTCGGACAGCTCGATCGCAGCCCCGCACTCCACCCCTGGCATCCCGAATGGCCCAAGCCGGCCCGGCTGCTCCACCGTCCCGAACGGCTCGACCATGTCATCGCCGAGCTGCCCGACCATGCGCCGCGCCGCTTCACCTGGCGTGGTCAGACGCATCGGGTGATCTGCGCCGACGGACCAGAGCGTATTTACGGCGAATGGTGGAAGCGCAGCGCCGAAGCCGAACAGGTCCGCGATTACTTCCGCGTCGAGGACGAGGCCGGCCACCGTTACTGGCTGTTCCGCCGCGGCGATGGCGAGCGTAGCGCGACCGGCGACTTGAGCTGGTATCTCCACGGGGTGTTCGGATGAGTTACGCCGAACTCCAGGTGACGACCCATTATTCGTTCCTGCGCGGCGCCTCTGCGCCCGAGGATCTGTTCCGGCAAGCGGCGCTGCTGGGCCTGCCTGCGCTCGGCATCGTCGATCGCAATTCCGTTGGGGGCGTGGTGCGTGCGCTGGTCGCCGCCGAACAGCTCGACGCACTCGGAATGCCGATCCGGATGATCGCGGGGTGCCGGCTCGACCTCACCGACGGCTGTTCGGTGCTGGTCTGGCCCGAGAATGCTCCGGCCTGGTCGCGGCTTACCCGCCTGCTCACGCTCGGCAAATCGCGCGCCGATGCGCAACGAGGCGAGAAGGGCCAGTGCTTCCTCCATTGGGACGATCTTGCGCAAGCCGCACAGGGGTTGGTCGGCGCGCTGGTGCCCGACATCGCCGACCCCGGCGATCCGCAGGCGCTGCGCTGGATGGCGGACATCTTCGACGATCGCGGCCATGTCTGCCTGACCCAGCATCGCCGGCCTGGCGACGCGGCGCGGCTGCACCAACTCGACGCCGCGGCCCGGCGGTTCGGACTGACTTCGCTCGCAACCGGCGACGTCCTTTATGCCACGCCCGACCGGCGCCTGTTGCAGGATGTGGTCACCGCGATCCGCGAGAAATGCACGATCGACGCGCTCGGCTTCCGCCGTGAGCGCAGCGCCGACCGGCACCTCAAGTCGCCGCAGGACATGACGCGGCGTTTCCGCGACCATCCCGAGGCGCTGCGCGCTTCGCTCGCGATCACCGAGCGGTGCACCTTCTCGCTGCGCGACCTTCAGCACCAATATCCCGAGGAACATGTCATTCCCGGCCGCAGTGCACAGGAAGCGCTCAGCACGCTCGCCTGGAACGGTCTGAGGCAAAGGTTCGGCGGCAACCCGTCGGACGCACATCAGAAGCTGTTGAGGCACGAGCTCGGGCTGGTCGAGCAGATGGGCTACGCACCCTATTTCCTCACGGTCAATTCGATCGTCCAGTTTGCACTCAGCCAGCAGATATTGTGCCAGGGGCGCGGCAGCGCGGCCAATTCGGTGATCTGCTTCGCGCTCGGCGTCACCTCGATCGACCCGATCGAGCATCAGTTGTTGTTCGAGCGCTTCATCTCGACCGAGCGCAAGGAGCCGCCCGATATCGATGTCGATTTCGAGCATGAGCGCCGCGAGGAGGTGATCCAGTGGATCTACGAAAGCTATGGCCATGACCATGCCGCGCTGACCGCGGTGGTCAGCCGCTTCCGGTCGCGTGGGGCGCTACGCGAGGTCGGCAAGGTCATGGGCCTGCCCGAGGACTTGACCGCGGCGCTCTCGAGCCAGGTATGGGGCTGGTCCAACGATGTCGACGACAAGCATGCCGACGCACTCAACCTCGATCGCAACGACCCGCGCCTCGCGCTGACGCTGGAGCTGGCGCGCGAGCTGATCGGCACGCCGCGGCATTTGTCACAGCATCCCGGCGGCTTCGTGCTGACCCGCGACAAGCTCCACGACCTGATTCCGGTCGAACCCGCAGCGATGGTCGATCGCCGCGTGGTCGAATGGGAGAAGCTCGACATCGAGGAACTAGGTTTCATGAAGGTCGATATCCTCGGCCTCGGCATGCTCGGCTGCATGCGCCGCGCCTTCGACCTGCTCGCCGAACACAAGGCCACCCACCTGACCCTCGCTTCGCCGCTGATGCAGAAGGATGATGCCCCCACTTTCGAGATGATCCAGCAGGCGGACACACTCGGCGTGTTCCAGATCGAGAGCCGCGCGCAGATGTCGATGCTACCGCGGATGAAGCCCGCCAATTTCTACGACATCGCGATCCAGGTCGCGATCGTCCGGCCCGGCCCGATCCAGGGGAACATGGTCCATCCCTATTTGAAACGCCGGCAAAACCCCGATCTGGTCGATTATCCCACGCCCGCACTCAAGGAAGTATTGCTCAAGACGCTTGGCGTGCCCCTGTTCCAGGAACAGGCGATGCAGGTTGCAATCCACGGCGCCGACTTCACCCCGACCGAAGCCGACCGGCTGCGCCGCGCCATGGCGACCTTCAAGTCCAGCGGCGACATCGGCGAATTCGGCCCCAAGCTGATCGCGGGGATGCGTAAGAACGGCATCAGCCAGGAATTCGCCGAACGGATGGTCGAGCAGATCAAGGGGTTCAGCAACTACGGCTTCCCCGAGAGTCACGCCGCGAGCTTCGCCAAGATCGCCTACGCATCGTCCTGGATGAAATGCCATCATCCCGATGTGTTCTGCACCGCATTGCTCAATGCGCAGCCGATGGGCTTCTACGCGCCGGCGCAGTTGATCCGCGACGCGCGCACCCATGGAGTCGAGGCGCGGCCGGTCTGCATCAACGACAGCGACTGGGACACGCGCATCGTCCCCGAAGGGCCGAACGTCCGCGCGCGGAATGGACGCTTCTGCGGCACAGATGAAGGCTGGGCGGGGATGCAGCCGATCCGGCTGGGCATGCGGATTGTGCTGGGATTGGCGAAGGAGGATGCCGAGGCGATCCTGCGCGCCCGCACGAAAACGCCCTTCGTTTCGATCGAGGACGTATGGCGCCGTTCGGGTGTGAAGCCTGCTGCGCTCGAGAGGCTGGCGCGCGCCGATGCCTTCCAGGCTTTCGGTCTGAACCGGCGGCAAGCGCTCTGGGCGATCAAGGGACTTGGGCAAAGGCCGCTCGACCTGTTCGCCGCCGCGGATGCGCGTGAGGGACGGACGGTCGCCGAAAGTGTTGAGCCATCCGTCGCACTGGTGCCGCTGACGGCAGGGCGCGAGGTGGTAGAGGACTATCGCGCCACCCAGCTTTCGCTGCGCACTCATCCGCTGTTCTTCCTGCGCGATCGTCTCGCCGCACAGGGAATCACGAAATGCCAGGACCTGATCGACATGAAGGACGGCGCGCACGTCGAAGTCGCCGGACTGATCCTGGTTCGCCAGCGCCCCGGCACCGCCAGCGGCATCGTGTTCGTGACGCTGGAGGACGAAACCGGCATCGCCAATATCGTGCTTTGGAGCGACCGGTTCGAGGCCAACCGACGGACGGTGATGTCGGCGACGATGCTGGCGATCGGCGGCCGCGTACAGCGCGAGGGGATCGTCATCCATGTCATCGCCGACACGATCACCGACCTGACCGGGATGCTGCGCGAAGTCGGCGACCTCGACCTGCCACATGCCCCCATGCCCGGCGACGGCGCGACGCATGGCGGCACGATCGACCCGCGCGACCGGTTGCTGCCCCGCCAGCGCCCCGCCGACAGCTGGCCGCCGCGACGAAGCCTCAAGGCACCGGACCTGATTCCGGTGAAATCGCGGGATTTCCACTGATGGGACGGCAAATGATCCGGCGGTGGGACAAGCCGCTCTATCTCATGTTCAAGCCACCTCCGCCCGATCGGGAGGACCTGATCCGGCTATGCGCTGCCCTCGGGATCGAGATCGACTATGCCCCGGAACGATGGCACGGCACGCTCCTGCCCATCGGCGAGACGACGTTCGCGGCGATCGATGCAGTCTATCGCGCGCTGGAACCCTTCCAAGCCGATCCGTTTCAGGTCGCTTTCGATCATATCGAGGGCGACACGCTGAAGCCCCGCAAGGGCCAGCGCGCGCCCGGCATGTTCCAGCGCGCGCTCGCGCGGCGGATCAGGTCATCGGGATTGGAGCTGCCTTCCTACGCTTTCGGCCTGCATCTCAATCTAAAATATGGCGGCAACTCGACGCGGCGTGCCCGAGTCCCGCTCATCGAGTGGCCCGTCGCCGAGATATACCTCGTCGAAAGTGGCGGTGGCCGCCACATTCATCACGGCCGCTGGCCATTGATCGACCGGCAAGGATCGTTCGACTTCTGACGCCTAGAAGCCCAGCCCCAGCTGCGGCATATCGCGCGTGACGACGCCGTCTCGTACTTCGACGCCCTCGATTGCAAGCATACGTGCCTTGGAGAGCGATCCGCCCGGCGCGGAGAAGCCGCCGATCTTCCCGTTCGCGGCGGTCACGCGATGACAAGGGATGATCAGCGGCACCGGGTTGGACGCCATCGCCTGTCCGACATCGCGCGCAAATTCCGGCCCCGCGTCGAGCGCCCTGGCGATCGCGCCATAAGTCGCCGTCTCGCCCCAGCCGAGCTGGCGCACGAAAGCATAGACGCGTTCGAAGAACGGCTCCTGCATCCCGAGATCGACGGGTGCACCGGCAAAATCGACACGCTCCCCGGCGAAATAGCGCCGCGCATCGTCGATCACGGCCTGCACGAGTGGGGGCGGCACAGCCGCCTCCGCACCCAGTAGACGCCGCAGCAGCGAGCGTTCCACCTCCCGTGCCGCGTCAGCCGGCAGCCGGAAGCTGTGGATGCCCTTCGCATTCCAGCCGATCGCAGCGAAGCCCGCCACGGTCTCGAACACGGTATAGCCACTCTCGACCGTCATGATGCTCCGCCAACCCGCAGCGCAGTGCCGCGTCGACCCAAGATCGGTACGCCTTCCGGTGTGTGCAACCGCCCGCTAGTCCTCACGACGACGCCGGGGCCGGCCGCGCCCGATGGCATGGGCGGCGCCATGCGGCAGGCGCGTCTCGAACTGGCCAAGCTCATGACCCGCATCGTCATCGCCGAGCCGCTTCGCCCGCGACAGCCACAGGCGATAGCCCTGCAAATCACCGATGTTGAACCGGCTCATCGCCAGATTCTGCGCAGCGAGCCGCGCTTGCTCCCCGCCCCGCGTCCATACACGACGGTACAGCCATGCGGCGGTTCCAACCCGCCACATCGCGCCCAGATCCGCCGGATCATTGTCCTGGCTGAACAGCCCGGCCAGCTCCAGCATCGCCGGAGCATGGCCGCGCCGGGCAAGGTGGTCGAGGATCGGCAGATAATGGCCATTGGCCTGCCGCCGCATGATCGCCCCAGCACGCGCGAAGAGCCGGTCCTCGCGCGTCATCCCCCCACGGTCTGCTCGATCACGCCGAAGATCGGGTGATGCTTGTCGTCTTCGGCCCAGATGCGGACGATGTCGCCGGCTTTGAGGAAGGGCGTCACCGGCGCGCCGCCGTTGATCGTCTCGACCGTGCGGACTTCGGCCAGGCACGAATAGCCGACGCCGCCCTCGGCGATCGGCTTGCCGGGGCCACCATTAGCATCGCGATTGGAGACGGTGCCCGACCCGATGATCGTGCCCGCGCCCAACGCGCGCGTCTTCGCCGCGTGCGCGACCAGCGTGCCGAAGTCGAAGGTCATGTCCTCGCCCGCCTCGGCCCGGCCGAACGGCTTGCCGTTGAGATCGACCATCAGCTTGCGGTGCAGCTTGCCGTCGCGCCACCAATCGCCGAGCGAATCGGGGGTCACGAACACCGGCGAGAAGGCGCTGGCCGGCTTGGACTGGAAGAAGCCGAAGCCCTTGGCGAGTTCGCCCGGGATCAGGTTGCGCAGCGACACGTCGTTGGTGAGGCCAACCAGCCGGATCGCGGCGAGCGCCGCCTCCCGGCTTGCACCAAGCGGCACATCGCCGGTGACGACCACCACTTCGGCCTCGAGGTCGCAGCCCCACGCTTCGTCCGCCAGCGGGATCGCGTCGCGTGGCCCGAGGAAGCCGTCGCTGCCGCCCTGATACATCAGCGGATCGTGCCAGAAGCTGTCGGGCATTTCCGCGCCGCGCGCCTGACGGACCAGCGCGACATGGTTCACATAGGCTGACCCATCGGCCCATTGGTAGGCGCGTGGCAGCGGGGCCGCGGCATCACGCTCATGGAACCGCTCACGCGGGATCACCTCATGGTCGAGATCGGTGGCAAGGTTGCGCAGATCGCCTTCGAGCCGGTCCCAATTGTCGAGCGCAGCCTGAAGCGTCGGCGCGATATGCCCGGCATCGGCGTACCAGGCGAGGTCGTTGGAGACGACAACCAGCTTCCCGTCACGGCCCTGTTTGAGGCTTGCCAGTTTCATTCGTCTCTCCTTTTACCGTTCTCTCAATCCTTAGCGCAGCCGCCCGACCGCGCAACGCCTCTTGACGTAGCGGCGCGCGGAAGCCATTGGCGCCCCGCATTTCCGAAAACCCTGGCCGCCGAGTCCTGTCGAAGGGCGGCCCCGGGTCTGCCTGGCAGGCGGAGACGTGTATCCATGGCAAATGTCGCAGTGATCGGCGCCCAATGGGGCGATGAGGGCAAGGGCAAGATCGTCGACTGGCTCGCCAGCCGCGCCGATCTGGTCGTCCGTTTCCAGGGCGGGCACAATGCCGGCCACACGCTCGTCGTCGGCGACAAGGTCTACAAGCTTTCGCTGCTGCCCTCCGGCCTGGTGCGCGGCACGCTGTCGGCGATCGGCAACGGCGTCGTCTTCGACCCCTGGCACTTCCGCGACGAGATCGCCCGCCTGCGCGAGCAGGGTGTCCAGATCACACCCGAGACGCTTCAGGTCGCCGAGACCGCTCCGCTGATCCTGCCCATCCACCGCGATCTCGACGCGCTGCGCGAGGACGCATCGGGCGCGGGCAAGATCGGCACGACCCGCCGCGGCATCGGCCCGGCATACGAGGACAAGGTCGGCCGCCGCGCGATCCGCGTGTGCGACCTCGCCCATCTCGACGATCTCGACGCGCAGCTCGACCGCCTGTGTGCACATCACGACGCGCTGCGCGCCGGGTTCGGCGAGCCGCCGATCGACCGCGAAAAGCTGCTCGCGGATCTGCGCGAGATCGCGCCGTCGGTCCTGCCCTATGCCGCGCCGGTGTGGCTGACGCTCAAGAATGCCAAGGAAGCCGGCAAGCGCATCCTGTTCGAGGGTGCGCAGGGTGTACTGCTCGACGTCGATCACGGCACCTATCCCTTCGTCACCTCGTCCAACACGGTAAGCGGATCGGCCGCCTCCGGCTCGGGCCTTGGGCCGGGGTCGGTCGGCTTCGTGCTGGGCATCGTCAAGGCGTATACGACGCGTGTCGGCTCGGGGCCGTTCCCGAGTGAGCAGGACAACGAGATCGGCGAGCTGCTCGGCACGCGCGGGCGCGAGTTCGGCGTGGTCACCGGGCGCAAGCGCCGCTGTGGCTGGTTCGACGCCGTGCTGGTGCGCCAGTCGGTCGCGGTGAGCGGCGTCACCGGCATCGCGCTGACCAAGCTCGACATCCTCGACGGGATGGAGAATCTGCGCATCTGCATCGGCTACAAGGTCGGCGACAAGCATTACGATTATCTGCCGCCCAGCCCGCAGGATCAGGCCCGCGCCGAAGCGGTGTATGAAGAGTTCGAAGGCTGGAGCGAATCGACCGCGGGCGCACGCAGCTGGGCACAGCTTCCCGCGCAGGCGATCAAATACATCCGCCGGATCGAAGAGCTGATCGGCTGTCCCGTGGCGCTGGTTTCGACCAGCCCGGAGCGCGAGGACACCATCCTGGTCCGCGATCCGTTCGCGGACTGATCATTAGCGAAATCGTCGTCCCGGGCGCAGCCGGATTGCTGCGCCCGAAACGACGAGAACCCGATCAGTAGAAGGTCGAGTTCGGCTCCGGCGCCGTTTCCGTGCCGTTGTTGGTCGGATCGGTGCTCGGCTCGACATCGGTGGTGTTCGACTGCGTCTCGGGCGCAGTCGTGTCGGGCGCAGGGGTGGCCTGGTTCGCCACCTCGTTCTGCGCCGGCGGCTCGGTCTGGCCCGGGGCGATATGCGCGAGGGCGGCGGTCGAACCGCACAGAAGAAGAAGGCTGGCAAGCGTCTTATGGCGCATGAGATACTCCTGTTTACATGGCACAGGAGAAACGCGGCGGCGGGGATCAGGTCCCGGAAGCGCAGCTCGCCTCGTCGTCACAGAATCCCGTTCCGTCCGCGGAACGCATCACGGGCGGGACGAAGCGACTGATCGGGATCGGGAAAATCAGCCGATCTGGGCGCGATGGAGCAGTTTCTGGTCGGCGAGTACCAGTGCCATCATCGCCTCGACCACCGGAACGCCGCGGATGCCGACGCATGGATCATGCCGACCCTTGGTACGAATCTCGGTCGCTTCGCCCTCACGCGTGATCGTCTCGACAGGGGTCAGGATCGAGCTGGTCGGCTTGAACGCGACGCGCACGCGCACCGGCTGGCCGGTAGCAATGCCGCCCGCGATCCCGCCGGCATGGTTGGCGAGGAATACCGGCGCGCCGTCATTGCCCGGGCGCATCGGATCAGCATTGGCCTCGCCCGTCAGCGCCGCCGCAGCGAAGCCGTCGCCGATCTCGACCCCCTTCACCGCGTTGATGCTCATCATCGCCGCCGCCAGTTCGCTGTCCAGTTTGGCATAGAGCGGCGCGCCCCAGCCTGCGGGAACCCCCGTCGCCTCGCACGCGATGACTGCGCCGAGAGAGGATCCTGCCTTGCGCGCGTCGTCAACCAGCGTCTCCCAGCGCGCCGCGGCATCGGGATCGGGGCAGAAGAAAGGGTTGTTGCCGATCTCCGACGCATCGAACTTCGTGTAATCGATCGCATCGCCGCCGATCGCCTCGACCCAGGCGAGGATCGCCACTTCAGGGATCACCGCGCGCGCCACTGCGCCTGCCGCAACCCGGCTAGCGGTCTCGCGCGCCGAGGATCGCCCGCCGCCACGATAGTCGCGAAAGCCGTATTTGGCGTCATAGGCATAGTCGGCATGGCCGGGGCGGTAGGCCTGCGCGACTTCAGAATAATCCTTCGATCGCTGGTCGATATTCTCGATCATCAGCGAAATCGGCGTACCGGTGGTCCTACCCTCAAACACGCCGGAGAGGATGCGGACCTGATCGGGCTCCTGCCGCTGGGTGGTGAAGCGCGACTGGCCGGGGCGGCGCTTGTCGAGGAAAGGCTGGATGTCGGCCTCGGTCAGCGCCAGCCCCGGCGGACACCCGTCCACGACCGCGCCGATCGCGGGGCCATGGCTCTCTCCCCAGGTGGTGAAGCGGAAGACGCGGCCGAAGGTGTTGAAGCTCATGCTCCGCCTCCTCGCCCAACTCGCCGTGATTTGGAAGCAAGAAGCATCGACGGTACGGCAAAGCCCGGCCCCGGATCGGCCCCGTCAGCCATCCTGCCCCAGAGCCGCGAACGCCCCCGCATGCGTCGCGTCGCCGCGCACGCCGCACGGAACCTTCCCGTCCTGGAGCGCCAGCGCCATCAGATAGTCGCCGGCATAGGGCGAGGCGAAGCCCCGCGCGAGATCGGCAGCGTAGCCGAAGCGGGCATAATAGGCCGGGTCGCCCAGCACGAAGCTCAGCAGATAGCCAGCATCGGCGAGATGCTGATGGCCCGCGGCGATCAGCGCTTCGGCCACGCCCTGGCGGCGATAGGCCGCCTCGACCGCGACCGGCGCCAACGCGACCGCAGCAAGTGGCTGGTCGTTCACCCGCACGTCCATCCGGCTGAACGCAGCCATCCCCGCAAGCGCGCCCGTCTCCTCGTCATCGGCGACCAGGGTCAGCACCATGTCGCCGTCGATGCACAGCCGCTGGACCAGCAGCGCCTCGTCCGGCGCCGGAAAACTGCGGCGCAGCAGCGCGTCGATCGCCGCGACGTCGCCGCCGGTCGCCGGACGGATCGCGATGGTCATGTCGTCACACCAGGGCGATGTCAGGCGCGTCTTCGGCCTTCATGCCGACGACGTGATAGCCGGCGTCGACATGGTGAGTCTCGCCGGTGGTGCCGCTCGACAGGTCGGACAGGAAATAGAGGCCGGCGCCGCCGACATCCTCGATCGTGACGTTGCGCTTCAAGGGCGAGTTGAGCTCGTTCCATTTGAGGATCAGGCGGAAGTCGCCGATGCCAGAAGCCGCAAGCGTCTTGATCGGACCGGCGCTGATCGCGTTGACCCGGATATTCTGTCCGCCGAGATCGACCGCGAGATACTGGACGCTGGTCTCCAGCGCCGCCTTGGCCACACCCATCACGTTATAATGCGGGATCACCTTCTCCGCGCCATAATAGCTGAGCGTCAGCAGCGACCCGCCATCGGGCATCATCGCCTGCGCGCGCTTCGCCACCGCGACGAACGAATAGACGCTGATGTTCATCGTCATCAGGAAGTTGTCGAGGCTGGTGTCGACATAGCCGCCGCGCAGCTCGTTCTTGTCCGAGAAGCCGATCGCATGGACGACGAAATCGATCGTCGGCCAGCGCGCGGCGAGCGTCTCGAACGCGGTGTCGAGCGCCCCCATGTCGCTGACGTCGCAGTCGATCAGGAAATCGCTGCCCAGCTCCTCCGCCAGCGGGCGCACACGCTTCTCCAGCGCCTCGCCCTGATAGCTGAACGCCAGTTCCGCGCCGTGTTCGCGCAGCTTCTTCGCAATTCCCCAGGCGAGCGAGCGATCATTGGCGAGGCCCATGATGAGCCCGCGCTTGCCCTGCATCAATCCGGTCACGTCTTACCCTCCGGTCTTTTCTTGCGGTCCCTGTAACCCGTTCTCTGGCGTTTCCGCCAGCGCGGCGTTGAGCTCGGCGCCGATAACGACGCCAAAGCCGATCAGAAAGAAAAAGATCAGCGCCACCATCACCCCGGCCAGGCTGCCATAGGTCAGGCCATAGCCGCCGAACGCGCCGATCACATGCGGCAGAGCCGCGGTGCACGCCATCCACCAGATCGTCACGAACAGCGGCCCTGGCCATTTGGGGCATGTCGATTGGCGGTAACGCGTCGGGGTGAGCGTGTAGAAGAGGATGTAGAGTGCCCCGTAGAGCGCGATCGCTGGCGCGATCTTCGTGACCGAAATGATGCGCTGCGCATCCGAAGCGAACGGGATCACCCGCCAGACGAACTGTTCGGCGCCGATCAGCAGCACTTGAAAGCTGAACGCCATCATCGCCAGAATCACTGATCCGATCACCATGCCGATCGCGCCAAGCTTCAACCGCCAGAAGGGCGTCCCCGACTGGACGCCATAGGCCTGGCGCAGGATCGCGCGCACGGTCTCGATGAAGCCGGACGTGGTCCAGAGGCCGACCAGAGCGCCGAGCCAGAGCAACGAACCCGATCGTGCTTCCAGTACCTCGAGGATCGCCGGGCGCAGCAGAGCGCCGACCTCGGGTGGCAGGGTCTGGAGAAACGCCCCCACCGCCTGAAGCCCGTCGCCCGTCCGCCCGACCAGCCGCGCGATCGCGGTCGCGACGATGAAGAAGGGAAAGAGCGTGACGAGGCTCAGGTAAGCGAGGTTTCCGGCATGCGTGAAGCCGTCGGTATAGGCGCCGACGACCACGCGCTTGATCACCTCGATCACCCGGTCGGTGACGCCCAGATCCGCCAGATGCCTGTGAAACCCGCGACGGCGGGCCTCAGGCGATTCGGGGGAAATGGGCTCGCTCACGCCCGATCAGACGCCCAGTCGTGCGCGCGGGTTCCCCTCGCCGTCCCAGTCCGCGACGAAGGACGCAAGCTGCGCGTCGTGCGCCGGGATCTCGATCATCAGCGATACGAGCAGGTCACCGCGCCCACTCTTGCCATGAAAGCCGCGTCCCTTGAGGCGCAGCGTCTTGCCCGAGCTCGATCCGGCTGGAACCTTGAGGTTCACCGCGCCCTCGGGCGTCGGCACGCGAACCGACGCGCCCTCGACCGCTTCCTTGAGCGTCACTGGCAGGTCGAGGCGGATATGGTCACCGTCGCGGGTGTAGAAACGGTGGGGCTCGATTTCGATCGTCACGATCGCGTCGCCATTGCCGCCGGGTCCCGAATCGCCCTTGCCGCTCAGCCGCATCTGCGTACCGGTCTCGACACCCTTGGAAAGCTTCAAGTCGATCGTCGCGCCGTCGCGCAACTGGATGCGCTGGGGCTTCAGCGCCGCCGCATCCTCGAACGGCACACGCAGACGATAGGCGACATTGGCGCCCTTGGCCGGCGGAGGGCGTCGGCCGAAGCCGCTGGAGAAGCCACCGCCCTGCGCGCCCGTGCGCCCGCCGAACAGGCCTTCAAAGATGTCACCGATATCGGGATCACCGCCCCCGCCGCCGAAATCGAATCCGCCGCCACCCGGCCTGAAGCCGCCCTGCGGCCCACCCCGTGTGCCGCCAAAGCCAGCGCCGAAGGGCGAAGTCGGGTTGCCATCGCCGTCGATCTCGCCGCGGTCGAAACGCGCGCGCTTGTCCTTGTCGCTCAGCAACTCATAGGCCTGCGCCACCGTGCCGAATTTTTCGGCGGCCTTGGGATTGTCGCGGTTGCGGTCCGGGTGCAGCTCCTTGGCGAGCTTGCGATACGCCTTCTTGATCTCGTCCTCGCTGGCCCCGCGCGAGACTCCCAAGGTTGCGTAAGGATCGGCCACGAATATTCCCCGTTTCGTCTTCTTCTTGAGCGTATTACCCCGCTACATCGGCTCCCGATGCGCCCGTTGCAAGTGATGGAACCTCATCCAGCGGCTCGACGTCGACCGAAACCTGCATGTCCTGTGCACCATAGCCCAGGATAATGCCGTCGATCGGTGCGATATCGGCATAATCCCGCCCGATCGCGATGATGACATGGTCATTGGCCATCCAGATGCCGTTGGTGGGATCGAATCCGACCCAGCCGCGCTCCGGCCCGCACCACAGCAAAACCCAGGCGTGGGTCGCATCGGCTCCGACCAGCCTTGGCTGACCCGGCGGGGGGAGCGTGCGCAGATAGCCCGAGGCATAGGCCGCGGGCAGGCCCACGGCGCGCAGGCCGGAAATCATGATCTGCGCAAAATCCTGACACACGCCGCCGCGCTTCACGAATGCTTCGTGAGGGGGTGTATCCACCAGTGTAGCGGCGGGATCGAACTCGAATTCGCGCTGGATTCGCTGTGCGAGTGCAATCCCCGCCTCAAGTGCGCCACGATCCGGATCGAGGTCCGTCGCACACCAGGCTGCGATGTCGCGATCGAGCGGGATCAGCGCCGACGGAAACATATAGGATACCGGGCTCGCCGGTCCGGCGTCACGGCTTTCGCGTGCAAGCGCGGCGACCTGCGCCAATGTCGGATCGCTCGCCGCCGGCTCGGGCACCGGGCGATCGACCGTGAGGCGGCAACGACTCTCGATCGTCAGGCTGTTCGCCGCCTGCTCGATCACGAGCCGCACGACATTGGCGAGGCCCGCCTCAGCCCGAGCAGGCGCGGTACGCCCACCCGGTTCGACGCTCAGATCATAGTCGTGCAATAGCTGTCCCGACCATTGGATCGGCTTCAGCCGCAGATTGCACCGCGCAAAGCCGACGGGTTCGGCATAGTCGAAGCGGGTGACGTGGCGGATCGCATAGCGCATCAGGCAAGCACGAGTCCCGCAGCGCGCAGCGGCTCCGACCCCTGCAGGAAATAGCGGCGCGCGATCGCATCGGAGAGCGATGCCAGCCGGTTGCCGATTTCCGCGAGCTTGGCCTCATCGAGCGCTGCGGCCTGAGTGATCGAGACGATCGCCGAGAGCGCGGCCGCCTGAGCCTGTTGTGGTTCGGCAAGGCCATCGTCGGACAGCACCGGCAGCTGCGCGAGGTGATCGGCGATCGCCGAAACCTGATAGGCGATGCCGCGCGGATTGCCCGGATCGAGCGCGACCAGATCGAGAACCGGCACGCGCGCAATTCCGGTCAGATAGCGCTGGCGGTAACTGATCTGGCTGTCGGCGAGATCGAGCAAGGTCGACAGATCGTCGCTCGTCGCTTGCGGCTGGCCGAACGCACGGATCGCGCGGATCGCCGCCATCGCACGCTCCACCCGGCGGCCAATATCGTGGAAGCGCCACGCATCGGTCCGCCCGAGATGCTCGGCGCCGAGCCCGGCGAGCGCATAGTAACGCCGCTGCGCCGAGCCCGCACGGTCGAGCGCCCCACCCTTCATCGGGAAAGGCGCGTCGAGCAGGCGGATCATGTCGGCCGATAGCCGGTCGCGGCTGACCGCCCCGATCCCGCGCGCCTGACGGTTGATCGCACGGACGCTGTACCAGCCATCATCCGCCTCCATCGCGGTGCGTGCGAAATGGCTGAGATCGGCGCGCTTGAGGCTCAGCGGTGCCGGCGCAGCCCCCGCCGCCGCCACAAGATCGACGAGCTGTTGAACCGTCTCCGCCGACAGCGCCGCCCCGGTATCGGCGCTGATCGAATGGCCGAGCAGCGACCGGATCACGCCGAGCAGCGCCTCGCCCCGCTCAAGGTAGCGACCGAGCCAGAAGAGATTGTCGGCAACGCGGCTGGGCAGCGTGCCCGGGTTGCGACGCAGCTGGGTGGTATCGTCCGATGGCAGCAGTGTCACCGGCGCCACCGCTTCGGAACCGTAGATCACGACGTCCGCCGACCAGCTGCCTTCACCCATCACCGCGGCGCGTTCGTCGGGATGCTCGCCGATCTGCGCGAAGCCGCCGGGCAGGACATGCCAGGCACCATCGGGCTGCCGCGCCGCGAATACCCGCAGCGTGAAGGGTCGCGCGGCGAGGCCGTTCTCGCCCACAACCGGCATCGTCGAAAGCCGCACCACCTCGCGTCCGACATAGTCCTGCGGCCGCTTCTCGAAATCGCCGAGCAGCGCGGCACGCTGCGCCTCCGGCATTTCAGAGCCGAGCACCGCTGTTCCGTCCGCCAGCACATTGGTCGCAACTCCAAACGCGGGCGCGATCAGCATATTGTCGAGGTCGCCCGCTACTTCATTGCGCTCGCGCGCCTGCCCGCACCACCAGGTGGCGATATTGGCGAGCTTCAGCTGCTCGCCGGTCAAGCGCGTGCAAAGCCGCGGCAGGAAGGCGGCAAAGGCCGGCGCTTCAAGCATCCCGGCGCCGGGCGAGTTGGTCACTACTACCTCGTCCGCCGCCATTGCATCGACCAGCCCGGGCACGCCGACACCGGAATGCGAGTCAAACGCGAGCGGGTCGATCAGTCGCGGATCGACCCGGTGCCATAGCGCATCGACGCGTTTGAGACCGGCAATGGTGCGCAGATAGACGCGATCGTCGAGCACAGCGAGGTCACCGCCCTCGACCAGCGGAAAGCCGAGATAGCGTGCCAGATGTGCCTGTTCGGCATAGCTTGGCGTGAAACGTCCCGGCGTGAGCAGCACGATCCGCGGCTCCGCTCGGCGGCAGCGCGCTGCCAACCCGTCGCGGAACGCCGCGAAGAAGGGCGCATGCCGTTCGATGTTGAGCCGGGTCTGAAGGCCGCCCAGCATGCGCGACATCGCCAGGCGGTTCTCAAGCGCATAGCCTGCCCCAACCGGCGCGCGCAGTTGATCGGCGAGTACCCGCCACTCGCCCATGGGGCCGCGACATAGATCGACCGCGACGAAATTCAGGTGATAGCCGCCCGCCGGGATCAGCCCCATCATCGGGCGCAGGAAATTGGGACTGCCAGTCACCAGCGCAGCCGGGATATTGCCGCCCGACACGAGTTTCTGTTCACCATAGCAATCAGCGAGCACCGCTTCGAGCAGATCGGCACGCTGCGCGACCCCGGCGGCAATCCCGTCCCATTCGGCACGCGCGATCAGCAGCGGAACGGGCGACAGCGGCCAGGGACGTTCCTCACCCTCGCCCGCGATACGGAAGCCGGTGCCGATATCCTCGGCATGGCGCTGCGCGCGCTCCCGCGCACTGGCGAGATCGTCGCCCGACCGCCCGGCCAGCTCCTCGAACAACGCGGTCCAGGCAGGATTGTCGCGGCCGGCGGCGTAGAGCATGTCGGTGGCGGGGGTCGCGGCGCGATAGTCCGCCATCCAGCGCACAGCGATCGTCGCTGCATCCCTTCCGGATGTCGTTGCAGCGCTTGCCAATCCACCGCCCCTTTCCGCCGCGCGTTGTGAAGGCAATGATATCGCAGCGCAATAAAGATCAGCTTACCCGATCACATCCGCGTGACGGCGCGAAAAGCTCTGCTACACACTTGGAATGAACCCGCAATTCGCTCCACTCGACTGGCTGGTGGTCGGGCTATACGTGCTGGTGCTGCTGATCGGCGGCTGGCTGTTCTCGCGCTTCAAGGCGGATGACACGCGCGACTATTTCCTTGCGGGGCGGACCGTTCCGGCATGGCTGGCAGCAGTGTCGGTGCTATCCGCTACCCAGTCCGCAGCCACCTTCCTCGGCGCACCCGATCAGGGCTATCGCGGCGACTATAGCTATCTGGGCGCGGTGATCGCACCGGTGCTCGCCGCCTTCTTCGTCGCGTATGTACTGATTCCGCGCTTTTATGCGATGCGCGCGACCACGGTGTACGAGCTGCTCGAGGCGCGCTTCGATGCCCGCGCGAAGCATTGGGCGGGTGGCATGTTCCTCATCGGCCGGGTGCTGGCGGGAGGTGCACGCGTCTATCTCGCGGCGATCGCGATCGCGATGGTCGCGTTCGGCAGCATCGATGCACAGGCGATCATCCTGTCGGCCGCCGCGGTGATGCTGGTGAGCTTCCTCTTTACCTTCCATGGCGGGCTGAAGTCCGTGATCTGGAACGATCTTATCCAGTTCGTGATCTACACCGGGTCGGCGGTGGCGGTGCTGATCTTCCTGCGCTGGTCGATCCCCGTCACCAATGGCGAGCTGATCGACGCGCTGCGCATGACGCCGGAAGGGATCAACAAGCTGCGGCTGCTCGACTTCTCGACCGACCTCTCAAAGCCCTTTACCGTGCTCGCGATCTTCACCGGGCTGTTCCTGCTCAATGTCGCCAACGCGGGTCTTGATCAGGACACGACTCAGCGATTGCTGGCCAGCCCCGACGCGAAGACGGGCGCACGCGGCCTCATCTATTCGCAGCTCGCCAGCGTGCCGTTGATCGCGATGTTCGTGACGATCGGCCTACTGCTCTACGTCTTCTACAACCGCCCCGATCTGATGGGCATGGACAACCAGGCCGCGACGAGCTTCGGGGGAGAAAAGATCACGGTCTTCGTCCACTATATCCTGACACAAGTGCCGCCAGGGCTGCGTGGACTGGTCACGATCGGAGTCACTGCGGCTGCGGTTGCGACCACCAATTCGGCACTCAACGCCATGTCATCGGTCATGATCAGCGACTTCTACAGACCATGGCGCGAACGCCGGCACACCACCGACGCCAAACACTATGTGCATGCTGGTCGCTGGGGAATGGCAATCGTCGGCATCGCCATGTTCGCGATGGCGGTGCTCAGCTTCTACTGGCAGCGCTACACCGACATGCCGTTGCTCGAGTTCGCCCTTCAGGTGATGGTGTTCGCCTATGCCGGGCTGCTTGGCGTCTATTTCGTTGCGGTATTCACCAAGCGCGGCAACAGCAGGTCGGTGATCGCAGGACTGGCGGCCGGATTCGTGACGGTCTTGCTGCTCCAGCCCTTCATCCTCGGCCCCACCGGACTCGCCTTTCCCTATCAGCTTTGCCTCGGCACCCTGGTGTCTGCGCTCGTTACCGCAATTCCGCGTGTCAGGGCCGCTTGACATATGTCATGTGTCCATGACATATAGTCATTCATCGATGACAAATCGTCACGGATAACTGACACGGGATGCAGAACAGGCTGCGAGTCTTGCGCGCGGAACGCAATTGGAGCCAGGCGGAGCTTGGCGGCCATCTCGGCGTATCGCGACAGGCGGTGAATGCGATCGAGACGGGGAAGTACGATCCCTCGCTCCCGCTCGCCTTCCGGATCGCCCGGTTGTTCGGCCTGCCGATCGAGGAGATCTTCGAGGATGGAGACGGTGATGCCGGGTGATCTGCGCGATGGTCTGGCTGCGGCGAAGGCGCGCAGGCGGCGGCTGCAGTCAATCATCGGAGGCCTGATGGGCGCGGGCGCGGTGCTTGGCTTCTTTTCCGCGCGGTTCGAAATGGATGGCGGCGGCTTCATGCAAGGCATCCCCGCCGGCTGGGCGATCGCCGCGTCGGTGATCCTGCTCGGTGCGCTCGGCTTTGGCGGCTGGCGCTACCACCTTGCCACCGACGAGCTCGACCGGCGCGACAATCAATGGGCGTCGGTGGCTGCGCTCAATTTCTACATCGGGGGCTATGCAAGCTGGTATCTGTGGTGGCGCGGCGGGCTGCTCCGCGAACCGCAGCACCAGACGATCTTCGTCGCGACGATGGCCGTGATGCTGCTGGCCTATGGCTACAAGAAGCTGCGGCCCTGACGACCTAATTCAATCCGATCATCTGGAGGCAAGAATGACCAATATGTTGCTGCGTGCGGGTTCTGCGCTCGCGCTCCTCTTTGCCGCACCCGGCGCATTTGCGCAGCAGGCAACGCCCGCCCCTGCGGCCGTGGAGACCAAGGACGCGGACCCCGCGCTGTGGGTGGTCAAGGACGAGGACACGACAATCTATCTGTTCGGGACCATTCACATTCTGCGTCCGGGCCTGTCATGGTTCGATGAGGCAGTGAAGAAAGCCTTCGACGAGAGTGGTGAACTGGTCACGGAAATCGGCGTCATGCCCGATCCGGCAGCCGCCCAGCCGCTGATCATGAAATACGGCTTCAACGCGACCGGCCCGACTCTGACGGAGCGGCTGCCGGCCGACAAGCGCGAGGCATTCACCAAGGCAGTCGCCGGCCTTGGCCTGCCACAGGCTGCGGTCGATCGCTTCGACCCGTGGCTGGCGGCAGTCCAGATATCGATGCTGTCGGTCATGCGACTTGGCTATGACCCCAAGAGCGGGGTCGAGGAAGCGCTCCACACTGCAGCGAAGGCCGCCAATAAGCCGATCTCCGGCCTCGAAACGATGGAGCAGCAATTCGGCTTCTTCGATTCGCTGTCCCAGGAATCGCAGATCGCGTTCCTGATCGAGACGGTCGAGAAGCTGCCCGAGGCTGGACCGGTCCTGGACAAGATGGTGGCCGAGTGGGGCGCGGGCGACGCCGACGGACTCGCTGCGTTGATGAATGAAGGCCTCAAGGCTGCGCCGCAGGTAGGCAAGGTACTGCTCGCCGACCGCAATGCGCGCTGGGCCGAGTGGATCCAGACGCGGCTCGACAAGCCGGGCACGGTATTCGTCGCGGTCGGTGCCGGACACCTGGCCGGAGCCGAGAGTGTCCAGACTTATCTCGCCAAGCGCAAGATCAAGGCGACGCGCATCAACTATTGATCGCGACGCCGCCGTGGCCGGTAGCTCGGGCTGCCCCTTGGCCACCGGTCACGGCATCCATTTCCTTCAGAAGAGCAGCGGCTCTCGTTCCGGCCGGACGACACGCCCATGTCCACGCCGCCGCTCCAGTTCGATCTGCGCGGTGTAGCGAATGTCGGGATCGCGATCCTGCAGGAAAGCATCGAGCGAATCGTCATCGATCTCGCTCCATTCCTTGCCGCGATCCGGGCCGTAGCGGACGCGTGGGAGCAGACCCGGCAGCCTGGACCATTCGATCAATTGCGCGACGCTCACGCTGTTGAGCATGTCACGCAGATGGTGCGCGGTGACATAGGCATCGGGAAAGGCGCGGTGCGCGGGCAGACCGCGTTCATGCTCCAGCCCCTCGGGCATGCGATAATAGCGCAGGAACTGGTTGGAAAAGCCGGGACTGTCGCTCCACAGCCGCAACGCGCACTTATAGGTGCAGATCCAGTCGGCGCCACGGGTCAATGCCGGGGTACAGAACTGCTCCTCAAAGCTCGCGCGATGCGCGGCCAACGCGACGCGGCGCGGCCACGGATCGAGAATCGGACGCGCCACATCGTGCCACCAGGGCGCGTCGGCGACATCCTCGTCGCGGATGTGATGGATCGCCATGGTGAGCGGCGGAATCGGGCGGCCGGGATTGACCATGCGGCTGCCGCCTTCACCCTGCAACTCCCAGCGCCCGTCGGCACCGAGCGCGACGTCCTGCCAGCCGATTTCGCACACGGCATGCGCCGGCGGCTTTTCGCCAGTGGTCTCAAGGTCGATGACGCGGATGATCTGGGGCGGAGGGGCCATGGCGCCTAAGTGGGCGGTAGCGCGTCGAAAAGCGAGTCGAAACGCCGATCAGGCGGACGGGATCTCGGCAGTGACGAACGGCGAGATCACCGTCCAGCCGAGCGTGGCATATAGCGCACGGCCGTCATCGGTGGCCACGAGCAGTTCGGTCGCGATGCTGTCCGTCCTCATCTCGCGCAACGCTGCCATCACCACACGGCCCAGTCCCCGGCGACGATGATCCGGCTCGGTGATGATCCGGTCATAGACGAAGACACCCGCGGTTTCGGAAGCGGTGCCGCTTGCGGCGAGTGCGCCGTCCGGCGCCAGGATCGTGACGCGGCTGCCACGGAAATCGTGGTCGAGCTGCAGCCGATAACCTGCCGGCAACGCGGCAGGTGGCGGTAGGGTCTGCGGCCCCTGCATGACATAGCCCGGCTCCTTCTGGAGCTGCCAGTTCGGGGGAAGCGCGGCGAGCAGATCCTCGCCAGTGCCGCACAGTTTGAGGAAATAGCCCGGCGCGGCGAGCTCACGCCCCAGCTCCGCGAGACCGCCAGCGGGCCGGGTGAACGCCCAGCGGCAGATTTCCACCTCGCCCCCGGTATCGACCCGAAATCCGCCGCGATCCGCCACCGGCGCCGGCAGTCCGCGCGCGATCGAGCGGGCCGCAAGCCAGCCGAACAGCAAGGCGTCGTTCAAGCTGCCGGCTTCAATGCGCAGCCTGCGGCCCGCGGACCAGTCCGCTCGCCTCGAGCTGCGCGTCAATCTGTGCGAGCAGGCGATCGAGTGCCTCCTGGCTGCGTGCTTCGGCGCGCGCGACCAGCACATCCTGCGTGTTCGACGCGCGCAGCAGCCACCAGCCGTCGGGCGTATTGACCCGCGCGCCATCGGTATCGTTCACGTCGGCCCCTGCCGCCTTGAGCCGTTCCAGCACCTCGTCGATCACCGTGAACTTGCGGCTCTCATCGACCTGGAAGCGCATTTCCGGCGTGTTGACGAAAGCGGGCATGTTCCCGCGAATCTGGGTGAGCGACTGGCCGATCAGATGGACGGCGTTGATCAGCTGCACCGCCGCATATTGCGCGTCGTCGAAGCCGTAATAGTCTTGCGCGAAGAAGATATGGCCGCTCATCTCGCCGGCGAGGGGCGAGTGGGTTTCCTTCATCTTGGTCTTCACCAGGCTGTGGCCGGTCTTCCACATCAGCGGCTGGCCACCGAGCTCGGCGACGCGGTCGAACAGCATCTGCGACGCCTTCACGTCGGCGATGATCGTCGCACCAGGTGCCTTCCTGAGAACGGGTTCAGCCAAAATGGACAGAAGCTGATCGCCCCAGATCACGCGGCCTTCGCCGTCGATCGCGCCGATCCGGTCGCCGTCGCCATCGAAGGCCAGTCCGAAATCGAGATTCTTCTCCGCGACCAGCCGCCGCAGATCCGCCAGATTTTTCTCTTCGGTGGGATCGGGATGATGGTTCGGAAAATTGCCATCCACATCGGTGAAGAGTGTGTGATGCTCACCCGGCAGGAGCTTGACCAGCTTCTCGATCACCGGGCCGGCGGCGCCATTGCCGGTGTCCCAGCCGATCCGGAACGTTCCGCCAGAATAGCCCGCAAGCAGCCGCCCGACATAATCGTCGAGGATGTCGGCGTCGGTGACCGTCCCGGCGCCACTTTCCCAGTCGCCTGCCGCGGCAAGCTTGCCGATCTCCTGAATGTCCTGGCCGAAAAAGGGGCGGTGCTGAAACACCATCTTGAACCCGTTATAATCGCCGGGATTGTGACTGCCGGTTATCTGGATGCCGCCATCCACCTCTAGGATCGCCTCGGCATAATAGAGCATCGGGGTCGGCCCCATGCCGACGCGCACCACGTCGCAGCCCGACGCGGTCAGCCCTTCGATCAGCGCGGCTTCCAGCGCGGGAGACGAGACGCGACCGTCGCGGCCAACCGCGACGCGATGCCCGCCGGACCGGCGCAACAAGGTCGCAAAGCCGCGGCCGATCGCACGCGCATCCTCAATCCCCAGCGTCTTCCCGACGATGCCGCGGATATCATACTCGCGAAGCGAGGTGGGGTCGAAACGGTGCGTCACATGAGCCTCCGGATGATTCGGTAACCGCCCAATTCGCGAGCAGCGCGGAAAGTTCAATCGCCAGTTTTGGGAAGCAGCTTGTCGCGCGCGGCGTTGACCTGACGGGTCAGCTCGGGCGAGCCGCCGCGATCGGGGTGGACGCTTGCGATCAGCTTGCGATGCGCGGCGCGGATCTCCGCCGGCCCCGCATCCGGCCCGACACCGAGGATGGCACGCGCATCTGCATCGGGTCCGACAGGTGGAGGCGGCACCGGCGCCGGCTTGGGCGTGCCTGGCAGCGGACGCCCCCAACCATGCCACATACGCCAGCCGAGCCAACCGATCGCTACTGCGGTGAGGAGCTTCCAGATCACCGCCGCGGGCTCAGGCAAAGACCGGGATAGTGCTGGCCGTCTCGGGCAGCGCCAGACCCGCCATCATCTCACGCAACTCCTGACGCGCAGCGACATGGGCGAGACCCATCTGCCCGAATTCACGCGCGTCGAGCATCGTCAGCCCCTTGGGGAAGAGCTCGCGATAGATGACGCGTTCGGACAGGCCGGGGATGACGCGGAAGCCGACGCGCTTGGCGAGCTGGTCGATCGCCTCCGACACGCGCTTCATGTTGCGCGCTTCGATATGCTGCATGCGGTTGCGCAGGACGACCCAGTCGATCGTCGCACCGTCCGCCTTGGCTCGCCGCTTGCGCGAATCCCAGATCAGCTCGGAATAGAAGCTGGGGCGCACCACCTTGAACGTGTCGGGATCGACATGACCGATCAGGTCGAAATCGACGAAGCTGTCGTTCATCGGCGTCACCAGCGTATCGGCGTTGGTGATCGCGATGCGCCCGAACTTGTCGTCGCGGCCGGGCGTATCGATGATCAGGAAATCGCTGTTGGCGCCCAGCCGTTCGAGCGATTCCGAGAACAGGTCATTGCTCTCGCCATCATGCGTCTCGTAGCGCGGCATCGGCAATTCGCGACCGCTGCGCTTGATCGATTCGCCGCGATTGTCGAGGTAACGGCCCAAGGTCCGCTGACGATGATCGAGGTCGAGACAGCTGACCCGCGCGCCCCGCGCCGCCAGCGCGATCGCCGTATGGACGGCCGTGGTGGACTTTCCCGTCCCGCCCTTCTCGTTGGCGAAGACGATCACATGCAACGGGTTCGACGCTTCACCCACCAATGAACTTCCTTGATTGATCCCCGGGCCTACCCCCCATAGAAGGCCGCGCTTCCCGTCCATATCCAAGGCCTCATTCGCGTGCAAACCGTCCGTCAGCTCCCCGAACTTCGCAATGCCATTTCGGGATTCCGTGCTGCCGGAGAGCGGGTCGCATTCGTGCCGACAATGGGGGCGCTGCACGCCGGGCACCTGGCGCTGGTGGCCGAAGCGAAGCTGGCGGCAGACCGAGTCGTCGTGTCGATCTTCGTCAACCCCAAGCAGTTCGGCCCGAACGAGGATCTCGCCAAATATCCGCGCAAGGAACAAGTCGATTCGCGCCTGCTCAGCGACGCGGGCGTGGATCTGCTGTGGTTGCCCCCGGTCGAGGTGATGTATCCCGAGGGCCATTCGACCAACATCACGGTTTCCGGGGTTAGCGAACCGCTCGACGGCGCCACAAGGCCCGGTCATTTCGACGGCGTCGCAACCGTGGTCACCAAGCTGTTCAATCAGGTGAAGCCCGACATCGCACTGTTCGGGGAAAAGGATTTCCAGCAGCTCGCCGTGATCCGCCGGATGGTCGCCGATCTCGATTTCGACATCGACGTGCGCGGCGTGCCGACCCAGCGCGACGATGACGGCCTCGCCCTCTCCTCGCGCAACGTCTATCTGATGCCCGAGGATCGCGCCGCCGCGGTGGCGCTCCCGCGCGCGCTGGGCGTCGCGGCCAAGGCGATCGAGAAGGGCGAGGATGCGGCTGCCGCACTCGCGACTGTCCGCACCTCGCTTGAAGCGGCCGGGTTCGAGATCGACTATGTCGAGCTGGCCGATGCCGAGACGCTCGGCGCGCCGGTCGCGGGCAAGCCTCGGCGCCTGCTCGCCGCCGCCCGCATCGGCGGCACGCGGCTGATCGACAACATCCCGGTCGAGGCCGCATAAAACACCGTTAACGCTTTGGTTACCATGACTGCCGCAGGCTGCATCCCATGAGGATACAGATCAAAAGTGGGGCAATGTCATGGGCAACAGTCTTAAGAGCGCACAGTTTCTGATCGATAGCCGGCTGGCCGATGCGGCGCGCGGAAGCGCCGACGCGGCCTATGAGCTCGGCATGGTCTATTCGAGCGGCGCGTCGGGCTACGACGTCGACCTGATCGAAGCGCATAAATGGTTCAATATCGCCGCGCTCAAGGGCAGTGCCCACGCGCCGTACATGCGCGCCGAAGTGGCCGAGGACATGAGCGCACGCGAGATCATCGAGGCGCAGAAACTGGCGCGTGCCTGGCTTCAGATGACGTCGCTGCGCGCGGCCTGATCCGTCGGCTCAATCCGCAGGGCTGATGGTCAGCTCCATATCGATCCGGTGCATCCCGGGTCCCCAGCCATCCGGCAGATGGGATAGCTCACACGCACCAAAGCGTGCGAAGAATGGCGCCGAATGCTGGCTCGCGGCGATGTCCAGAACCGTGGCGCCACGGCCGCTTGCATCCGCCGTCGCGGCGCGCATCATCTCCCGCCCGATGCCCACGCCTTGCAACGCTGGATCGATCAGGATCCAGTTGAGATGCGCCCGCCCGGGCAGGCCGGGCGCAACCCCGAACGTGCCGCTGACGACACCGTCCGTCACGCACACGCGATACCCCGAAACCCGATCCAGATACGCCGCATAATCGCCGCGCTCACCAGGTGCGAAAAAGCGCGGGCAATTGGCATCGAACAAGGCAAGGCAGGCTTCCGCATCCTCCGGCAGGTAGAAGCGGAAGCCCAAGGTCATGTCTTCGCGGCTGCCTTCTTGGCCGGGGCCTTCTTTGCGGGTGCCTTTTTCGCCGCCGGCTTCTTGGCCGGTGCCTTGCGGCCCTTTTTCTTGGCCGGACCCGCAGCCGCCTTCGCATCGATCAGCTGCACCGCCTCTTCGAGCGTTAGCGTCGCTTGATCGACCGATTTGGGCAGGGTCGCATTGGTCGTGCCGTCGGTGAGGTAGGGGCCGAAGCGCCCTTCCATCAGCTTGATCTCGGCGCCCGACTCAGGATGCGCACCAAAGACCTTCAACGGCTCGCGGCTGGCACCGCGCGCCCGGCCGCCGCCCGCCGCCGCCTCGGCCAGCTTGACCACCGCCGCGTTCATGCCGGTCTCGAACACGTCCGCCGTCGATGACAGCCGCGCGTACTTGCCGTCATGCGCCAGATAGGGGCCATAGCGGCCGATCGACGCCGTGATCGGCTTGCCGCTCTCGGGATGGTCGCCGATTGTGCGCGGCAGGTTCAGCAGCCTCACCGCCCAGTCGAGATCGAACTCCGGGATATCCTTGGGGATCGAGGCGCGCGCCGCCTCCTTGCCCTCGCCACGCTGGATGTAGGGCCCGAACCGCCCCGAGCGGCGCGAGATATCCTCGCCCGTCACCGGATCCTGCCCGATCACTTCCGGCCCGGTGTCGCCACCATCCGCACCGCCCGGCTGGCCGAAGCGACGGGTGAACTTGCATTCGGGATAGTTGGAGCAGGCGACGAACGCGCCGAACTTGCCGCCACGCAGCGCCAGCCGCCCCTCGCCACAGGACGGGCAGAGGCGCGGATCGCTGCCGTCGCCCTTGTCGGGAAAGAGATAGGGTTCGAGGAACTGGTCAAGCGCCTCGGTCACCTCGCTCGGCTTGCGCTCCATCACCTCGTCGGTGCGTGGGCGGAAATCCTTCCAGAAGGCATCGAGCACGGCCTGCCAGCCGGCACGGCCGCCCGAGACATCGTCCAGCTCCTCCTCGAGCCCGGCGGTATAGTCGTAATTGACGTATTTCTCGAAGAAGCGCTCGAGGAACGCCGTCAGCAGCCGCCCGCTTTCCTCGGCGAAAAAGCGGTTCTTCTCGACGCGGACATAGGCGCGATCCTTGAGCACCTGGATGATCGCGGCGACGGTCGAGGGCCGGCCGATGCCGAGCTCTTCGAGCCGCTTGATCAGCGAGGCTTCCGAGAAACGCGGCGGCGGCTGGGTGAAATGCTGCTCGGCATCGACGCCCTTCTTGGCCGGCGTGTCGCTATTGCGGAGCACGGGCAGACGGCGCGAATCCTCGTCACCGTCATCGTCGCGGCCCTCTTCGTAGAGCGCCAGATAGCCGGGGAAGATCACGACCTGTCCGGTCGCGCGCAGCGTGTCCTGCCCGGTCGGCTCCTCCAGCTCGACCGTCGTGCGCTCCAGCCGCGCCGACGACATCTGGCTCGCCAGCGCGCGCTTCCAGATCAGGTCATAGAGCTTGGCATGATCGCCCGAGCCTGCCTTGTCGCGGCTGAAATCGGTCGGTCGGATCGCTTCGTGCGCTTCCTGCGCATTCTTGGCCTTGGTCTGATACTGGCGCGGCTTGTCCGGAATGTAGCTCGGCTGATAGCGGTTCACGATCGCCTTGCGCGCGGCGTCGATGGCGCTGCCGTCCATCTGCACCCCGTCGGTTCGCATATAGGTGATCGCGCCGTCCTCGTAGAGCGCCTGGGCGATGCGCATCGTATGGCTGGCAGAAAAGCCGAGCTTGCGCGCGGCCTCCTGCTGCAGGGTCGAAGTCGCAAAGGGCGGCGGCGGGTTGCGCATTGCCGGCTTGGTCTCGACGCTCGCGACGGTGAAGCGGCCCTGTTCGACCGCCGCCTTCGCGCGGGTCGCGGTGCCTTCGTCGCCGATCGACAGACGGTCGAGCTTCTTGCCCTCGAACCGGGTCAGGCGCGCGTCGAACGCGGTACCGTCATGCTCGAGATGTGCGGTGACCGACCAATATTCCTGTGGGCGGAACAGCTCGATCTCGCGCTCGCGCTCGACGATCAGGCGCAGCGCGACCGACTGGACGCGGCCGGCCGACTTGGCGCCGGGCAGCTTGCGCCACAGCACCGGGGAGAGGGTGAAGCCGACGAGATAATCGAGCGCGCGGCGCGCCCGATAGGCATCGATCAGGTCGGTATCGAGCTGGCGCGGGTTTGCCATCGCTTCGAGGATCGCGGGCTTGGTGATCGCGTTGAAGGTGACGCGCTCGACCTCCTTGGGCAGCGCCTTCTTTTTCGCGAGCAGCTCCTGCACGTGCCAGCTGATCGCCTCGCCCTCGCGATCAGGGTCGGTGGCGAGGATCAGTCGGTCAGCCTTCTTGGCCTCGTCGGTGATCGCCTTGAGCTGTTTCGCCTTGTCGGCATAGGTTTCCCAGTCCATCGCGAACCCCTCGTCGGGCTTCACCGATCCGTCCTTGGGCGGCAGATCGCGGACATGGCCATAGGAGGCGAGGACGCGATAGTCCTTGCCCAGATACTTCTCGATGGTTTTCGCCTTGGCGGGCGATTCGACGATGACCAGCTGCATGAGGTTCCGATTTGAGGCTTCGCGTATACGCGCGAGGATGGTGAGGTGCGGCGGGCGGCGTCAAGCCGCTTGCTTGGGCAACAGGCACATGCCATCGCCGCAGCGCATGGATCATCCCCGCCAACCGGGAGGCGCGGCGCGCATTCCTCTTGCCGATCGCGGCCTCCTGATCCCGCTCGGACTGGCGGCGATGCTGTACCTAGCCCTGATCACCGATATCGGCTTCCTGCTGCCGCCGAGCGTGGCCGAGCGCGACTTCATCCTGAACAGCATGCTCGACCATCTGCTTCGCGGCCGGATGGACGTCGATCCGGCAATCATCGGGCTGGAAGGATTCACGCGGGAGGGCCGGGTCTATGCCTATTGGGGCGTGCTTCCGGCGCTGCTCCGCCTGCCCTTTGCTTGGCTTCCGGGCTGGCAACAGATCAACTTCACGCCCTGGTATTGCGCCGCGGCGGTCACGCTGGGGCTATGGGCAAAGCTCTGGACCCTGCGGCTCGTCGCCACCGACTATCCCACGCTTCCCCGCTGGCTAATCCGCACCACGATCGTGGCGCTCGTCCTGTCGGGCGCTCAGATCGCGTTCCTCCGGGCCAGCATCTATCAGGAAGTGTGTTTCTGGGCGGCGACCTTTGCGGCATTGTTCGTCGCGGGGGCGGTGCACGGCGTGCTGCGCGGCTTCACGCGGACGACCCTGACCGTGATGGCACTCGCTTGCGCCGCCGCCCTGCTCACCCGCGTGTCGGTCGCGGTAGGGCTGTTCGCTGCGTTCGGAATGCTTGCGCTGTTGCACCTCTGGAGATCCCGGCGCGACCTGGCCAGCTATATGCGCAACCATGCGACCGCCGCCGCCATCCTGCTTCTCGCCATCGTCGCCACCGCGCTGATCAATCAGGCGCGCTGGGGCAGTCCGTTCACTTTCGCCGACTATAGCCTCTACAATTTCAATGCCGCCTATCCGGACCGGCTCGACCGGACGGTGCGCTATGGCCTGTTCAACATCGAGCGCCTTCCATTCGGCCTCGTCTATTATTTCCTGCCCTTCTGGGCGGTCACCGGCGCTGATGGGCAATTGCTCCTGTCCGGCATGCGCGACAGGCTGATCGACGCGGTGGAGCTTCCGCCAAGCAGCTTCTTCCTGACCGATCCGCTGCTGCTGATACTGGCGGTGCTGGCGGTTGCCGCGCTAATCGCGCAGCGTGCACGGCAATGGCCGTTTCGCATCGAAGCCACGCTGATTCTACTGGGCCTCGCCGCGGCGCCGCTGCTCATGCTGACCGCAATCAGCATGAATTTTCGCTATCGCATGGACTTTTACGCGATCATCGAGTTCGCCGCGTTTCTTGGCCTGATCGCATTGGCGCGCGCGTCCTGGGTTCACACCGCGCGGGCGCGGCGCTGGCTGATCGGGGCGACCGTGGCGGGGGTGTTCGGCTCGCTCGTCACGATGCTGCTGTACAAGCTCGGCGATTTCGGGCCGGCGCAACTTCTGCTGCGTGGCGGGCTGATCGACTATTATGCGGGGCTATTGAGCTGACCGGGCCAGCGCGCAGGTGCCCCTGCACCAACCGTCCGGCGGCGGATGCCAGAGGACTTGTCCGACTTCTTAACCCAATCCGGTTATCCGATGGTGGGATTCCACCGTTAGGCGAGTCGGAATGCTGTCGTTTGAGGATCTCCTGCACGACCACAGCGCCATCTTTGCGGTGGTCCGGGACCTTGCGCGGGAGATCGAAGAGGGCGCCGGAGCCGCACCGCTCTCGGTCCACCTCGGGAAGCTCGATTCGCTGCTGACCCCGCACCTCGCGATCGAGGACGAGCAGATCTATCCGCTGCTGCTCGCCAGCGACGACGCCGGCCAACGCATCATGGCCGAGGAGGCAATCTACGCCTTTGCATCGGTCGCGAGCGACTGGAGCACCTTTGTCGCGACATGGAGCGAAGCGGCGATCGCCGCCGATCGCCCAGGCTTCGTGATCGGACTGCAGGCGCTGCTGGACACGCTTCAACAGCGCGTGAAGGCAGAGAACGAGATTCTCTATCCGATGGCACTGCGCGCCGCGCATATCCGGCTACGGGCGGCCTGAGGCTCCGCCCCGCGTTCAGGCGAATATCTCTTCGTCTCGCCGGGCGTCGGGCGCGGTAAGCTGATAGACTGCACCGTTCAGTGCCCACCCCGCCGCAGTGATCACCCCAAGGATCAGATTGCTGCTCAGCACAACCTCAAGGGAAGCCTCTTCCGTCGCCAGCGTCCCCCATTCGAGAAGGGTCGCTGCCGCTACCAATCCGAACAGCCCGATCAGCGGCGCCAACAGGATCGCCTGGGCAAGCAATAGCGGCCACCAGCTCGCACGCGTGCGACGCCACCCTTCAACGATACTCGC
This sequence comes from uncultured Stakelama sp., assembly GCA_964407945.1. GTDB lineage: Bacteria > Pseudomonadota > Alphaproteobacteria > Sphingomonadales > Sphingomonadaceae > Sphingomonas. The sequence goes on along the minus strand of CAYOXO010000001.1, from coordinate 85,267 downwards.
GACCAGTCCTTCACGCTCGACGATCGCCACCCCGGCCGCTGGCGACAAGCGCCCGGCAAGATAGAGGCCGGGTACCAGCAGCAGATAGGCCGCGCTAGACACCAGCCCGACCAGGCAATGGATCGACACCGCCACCAGCGGAGCGAGCACCGCGCGGGTGCGTCCACGATCCAGCCCGGGACCCAGCGAAAGCCGCAGGGCGCAATATTGCAGGGCGCCGGCGAGCAGCATCGTCATGCCGATCACGAGCATCGAGTCGATCCAGCCTTGCCACGGCTTCATGTCCAGCCAGGCGCCGACCCCGACGCTGACAAGTGTCGCAGCCGCGAACGCGAATGGATTCGCACCAACCAGCGATGACGCCCCAGTCACGATCGCGGCCAGGTCGATCCGTGCCCGGCGCGCATCCTGCATCACCCTCTCAGCCAAGGCTGACCCGCCCGCCCGCATGCCGCTCAAGCCGCCCGGCCAGTTCGAGTTCGAGCAGCACGAGTTGCACCGCTGCGGCGGGTGCACCCGCTTGGCGGATCAATTCATCGACCGGCACGGCAACCGGCCCCAACAGCCCTTCGATCCGGCGCCGTTCGGCCTCGCCCGGTTCGCCGGCCGGCTCGCTCTCGAACCCGCTGGCGGGCGAGCGCACCGCGCGCGCGTCGATCGGGCGGACCGCTTCCAATATGTCCTCGACGCTCTGCACCAAGGTCGCGCCCTCGCGGATCAGCAGGTTGCAGCCCTGCGCCCGCGGGTCGAGCGGCGAGCCCGGCACCGCCATCACCTCACGTCCCGCGTCGGCGGCAATCCGCGCAGTGATCAGCGATCCCGAGCGCGGCGCTGCCTCGACCACCACCGTGCCCTGTGCCAGACCGGCGATAATCCGGTTGCGCGAGGGGAAGTTGCGCGCCAGCGGCTCGGTACCTGGAGGCTGTTCGGCGAGCAGCAGGCCTTCGATCGCGATCCGCTCCTGCAAATCTCTATTCTCAGGGGGGAAAACGACATCGATCCCGCTCGCGATCACGCCGACGGTGCCGCCCGCGATCGATCCCTGATGCGCCGCGGTGTCGATCCCGCGCGCAAGGCCCGAGACCACGGTCGCGCCCGCCTCCGCCAGCCCCAGCGCCAGCTGCCGTGCAAATCGGCACGCCGCGGCCGAAGCGTTGCGCGCGCCGACCATTGCCACGCAAGGCCGGCGCGTGAGCGCAAGATTGCCGCGCACAATCAGCGCAGGCGGCGAAGTCTCCATCTCGGCGAGCAATGGCGGATAGTCCGAATCTCCCAGAAACAGGTGTCGCGCGCCAATCTTTGCGACCATTGCCATTTCACGGCGCGCAATCCCCGCATCGGCGATCACCGGTGCTGCCCCGCCGCCGCGTGTCGCCAGCATGGGCAATGCGTCGAGCGCCGCCGTGGCGCTGCCGAAGCGGGCAATCAACTGACGGTAGGCAACGGGGCCGATGCGCGGCGAGCGGATCAGCCGGAGGCGGGCGAGATCAACTTCGCCTTCACCCATTCTTTCGGCCGATGCGCGGCTCGGTTCCCGCCAGCAGCCGTTCGATATTCTCGCGATGCTTCCACAACACCACCAGTGCAAGGCCAAGCAGCAATGGCACGATATCGAACCGGCCGAACCAGGCAGCGCTCACCGGTGCGCTGACCGCCGCAAGCATCCCGGCGACCGAGGAAATGCGCAGGCCCGCCAGCAGCCCGAGCCACACCACGGCGTACACCAGCCCGGAGGGCCAGTGCAGCGCGAGGACGATCCCCATCAGTGTTGCGACGCCCTTGCCGCCCTTGAACTTGAGCCACACCGGATAGCAATGGCCGAAGAATGCGCCCGCCGCGGCGACCACGCCGCTGCCAGGCCACAGCGCCTCCGCGATCCACACCGCGGCCGCGCCCTTGAGCAGGTCGAGCAACAGGGTTGCGGCGGCTAGGCCCTTGCGTCCCGTGCGCAGCACGTTGGTGGCGCCGATATTGCCCGAACCGATCGTGCGCAGGTCGCCTGCGCCCGCAGCGCGCGTCAGCAGCACGCCGAACGGAATCGAGCCGAGCAGGTAGCCCAGCAGCAGCGCCAATGTCGGCGTTCCCCAGAGAATTTCGGTCGTCAGCGCGCGTCCCCTTGCTTGCGCTGAAGCTAGGTCCTTCGATAAGCGGGCGCAACAATCTCGAACAGGCGAACGCGCGATATGGCCGATTCCCGGCCCCTCCTCTTCTTCGATTCGGGCGCCGGCGGCCTGTCGGTGCTTGCGCCTGCTCGAGCGCTGCTGCCCCGCGCACCGCTCGTCTATGCCGCCGACAGCGCCGGCTTTCCCTATGGAACGAAGAGCGAGGAAGAGATCGCCGCGCGCGTGCCGGCGTTGCTCGGGCGGCTCGCCGAACGCTATCGGCCTCGGCTGATCGTGATCGCATGCAATACCGCCTCGACGATCGCACTCGCCCATGTCCGCGCCGCGCTCGACATCCCGATCGTCGGCACCGTTCCCGCGATCAAGCCTGCAGCCGAACGGTCGAAGACGCGGGTGATCGGCGTGCTGGGCACCGAGGCGACGGTACGCCAGCCCTATGTCGACGATCTCGCTGCACGGTTCGCGGCGGACTGTGCCGTGATCCGTCACGGCAGCGCCGAACTGGTCCGGCTGGCCGAAGCAAAGCTGCATGGGGAGGCGCCCGATCCCGAGCGTTTTCGAGCCGTGCTGCAGGGCCTGTTCGATCAGCCGGCAGGCGATCGGATCGACGTCGTCGTCAACGCCTGCACGCATTTCCCTCTGGTCGAGGCCGAGCTCGCCGCCGCGGCGCCACATCCGGTTACCTTTGTCGATGGTGGTCCCGGCATCGCCCGGCGCGTCGCGCACCTGACTGAAGGGCAGGATTGGCCGGATACTCCACCTCCCGGCCTCGCGGTGTTCACGCGCCTTGACGATTCCGTGCGCACGCTTGCCCCGGCGCTTGCTGCCTATGGCCTCGAACGACTCGAAGCCCTTTGAGCATTCGCCGGACTAGCCCCATGCGTCGCCGCTAGGCGACCTTGGGCGCCGCAGGCGGCGCCATTGCCCGCACCCGCTCGGCATAGCGTTCCGCCAGATCGAGATGCGCACGGCGCGCGGTCTTGTCCTGCGCGCGCTCGGCACAATCGCGCTCGTCCGCCTCGCGCTGCCTGAAATAGGCGTAGTCGTTGCGCTCCATGTCCGTCTCCCTCGATCCAAGCGGGAGTGCGATGGCTCTCAGCCGCAGAAATGCTCGGAGTCCCGGTTCCGCGGTGGTATTCTCATAGCATGAAGCGGCGTTTGAGTCGCTGCCGAGGATGGGATGCAGGCGATTCGAATGGCTCGATCACCCTTATCGAAACAATCCCCTTCCGCTGCGCTGGCGTTCGGCGAACGAAACCGTTATCGGGGCCGGCCATGAGCACCGACACGACTCCGCGCGCCGTGGATTATTCGCGCGTCTTCACCCAGGCGATCGACCGGCTGCATGCCGAGGGGCGCTATCGGGTGTTCATCGACATCCTGCGCAACAAGGGCATGTTCCCCAATGCGCGGTGCTTCCACGGGCATAACGGGCCGAAGCCGATCACCGTCTGGTGCTCGAACGACTATCTCGCCATGGGCCAGCATCCCAAGGTGATCGCGGCGATGGAGGAAGCGCTCCACGATGTCGGCGCCGGTTCGGGCGGTACGCGCAACATCGGCGGCAACACCCACTACCATGTCGATCTGGAAGCAGAACTCGCCGACCTGCACGGCAAGCAGGGCGCGCTGCTGTTCACCAGCGGCTATGTCTCGAACGAGGCGACGCTGTCTACGCTCGCCAAGGTGCTGCCCGGCTGCATCATCTATTCGGACGAATTGAATCACGCGTCGATGATCGCGGGCATCCGCAATTCGGGCTGCGAGAAGCGCGTGTGGCGGCATAACGACCTTGCGCATCTCGAGGAGCTGCTGGCAGCGGACGATCCCGCTGCGGCCAAGCTGATCGCGTTCGAGAGCGTCTATTCGATGGATGGCGATGTCGCGCCGATCCACGCGATCTGCGATCTGGCCGACAAGTATAACGCGCTCACCTATCTCGACGAGGTCCATGCGGTCGGCATGTACGGCGCACGGGGCGGCGGCGTTTCCGAGCGGGACGACGCGGCAGCGCGGCTGACCATCATCGAGGGTACGCTGGGCAAGGCGTTCGGGGTGATGGGTGGCTATATCGCCGCGGACCAGACGATCATCGACGTGATCCGCAGCTATGCCCCGGGGTTCATCTTCACCACCTCGCTCTCGCCGGTGCTGGTCGCGGGCGCGCTGGCGTCGGTGCGCCACCTCAAACAGTCGAGCGAAGAGCGCGACGGGCAGCAGGCGGCCGCCGCGCGACTCAAGGCGATGATGACTGAAGCCGGTCTGCCGGTGATGGACACGACCACCCACATCGTTCCGCTGATGGTCGGTGATCCGGTCAAGGCCAAGCGGATCAGCGATATCCTGCTCGCCGAGTATGGCGTCTATGTTCAGCCGATCAACTATCCGACCGTGCCGCGCGGCACCGAGCGGCTGCGTTTCACGCCCGGTCCTGCGCATGACGAGGCGATGATGCGCGAGTTGACGGCGGCGCTCGCCGAGATCTGGGAACGACTGGACCTGCGCGCAGCCGCCTGAATGCTGCGGTGAGCGGGGGAACCCCTTCTCCGCCCATCCATTGTTGCCCCCTGTACCAACAGGAGGCGTAATCGCATGAAATCCATCCTCAAAACGGCCATTGCCGGTGCTGGGCTGATGGCGCTGGCCGCGTGCGGCGGCGGTGCCGACGACAAGGCTGCGGACAATGTCGAGGCGGCGGCGGAGAATCAGGCCGATGCGCTCGATGATCTCGCCGACAACACCACCAACGAAACACTCGCAGACTCGCTCGAGGCGCAGGCGGACAATGTCGAGGACGCCGGCGAGGCCAAGGCCGACGCGATCGACCGGGCCGACGATGCGCGGCTGGAGAACAAGCGCTGACACGGGATTGATCGGGCCATACGATCACTCAGAGCAGGTCTTCGCGTTACAGATTGATTTCCCGGCGCATTAGATGGGCGGTTCCGACGACGAGGAACCGCTCATGCAACGCGACCTGCTCAAAACGCTGACCTATCTCGCGGTCCACCTCACCGTGGGCTTCACGGTCGCATATGCCTTCACCGGCTCCCTGACACTGGCAGGCGGAATCGCACTGATCGAGCCATGCATCAACGCGGTCGCGTTCTTCTTTCACGAGAAGGCGTGGAAACGAGCCGAAGGGCGCGCGGCCATGGCAGCGCTGCACCCGGCGATGGCACGGAGCTGACTAGTCTGCCCGATCAAGCAGGTCGTCGGTGACCTCCATCAGCAGCAACGGCTCATGGGCGGTTTCGGCGATGGCATCGACAAAGGCGGCGCGTGTTTCGGGATCGTCATAGACCATCTTCGCATCGAACGCGGCTTGCCAGGTGGCGCGATCGGGCCATTCGGCGATCCCGACGAACCGCGTCACGCCATCAGCGTCCACCGTCGCGTCACGATGCAGCCGCGAACCGAACGAGCCGTATCGCGCCCGGATGTGCGCGGTGCCACGCCGCCAGGCGGCGCGGAACTGCTCTTCCTTGCCCGGATGCACCTTCCACCAATAGGCCGCGACGAACATGCCCCGTCTCCTTTGCCAGTGAAGCGCTCGAACATCGCGAAGGTTGCGCAGAGCGCAGACCGCGCGCAGGATAGACACCGGTTACCTAAAGGAGTGTTCCGATGCGCCGTGCCGTCCCAGCCCTGATCCTCCTTGCCGCGGCGACCGCTTGCTCCCCCACAGCCGACACCGCCAACGGCAATGCAGCCGACAATGGCGTCCTTGCTGCAGGCCCTGAGACCGCGGTCAGCAACCTTGCCACATCGGACCTTCCGGCCGGCCTTGCCGAACTGGTCGAGGCGACCGTGCCGGGCATGACGATCACCGAAGCCGAGCGGAAGGAGCGCGAGGGACGCATCTATTACGACGTCGAAGGCACGCGGCCCGATGGCAGCGAAGTCGAGATCGACGTGCTCGCCGGTGCCGACGGCAAACTGACCGCGGTCGAGGTGCAGCGCGACATCGACTGGGCCACCGCCCCCGCACCCGTGCGTGCCGCGGCCGCTGCGAAGAAGGACGCCTTCACCCCCGAGCGCGTGATCGAGAGCCGTCAGGTCGAGGGTGGTGAGACGATCTATGAGCTGTTCGCACTCGGCAAACCCAAGGAACCCGCGATGGAAGTGCGCTGGCAAGACGGCAAAGCGGAGGTGCTAAGCGAGCGCTGGGCACACTGACGCCCCTATCAACGGCTGAAGCGTAGCCGGAGCCAACTGCCCGCCGCCCACCACGACAGAGCCCAGAGCGCACCGAAGCTCCACCCAGCGAGCACGTCGCTGGGCCAGTGCACGCCAAGATAGACGCGGCTCGTCCCGATCACGGCCACCAGCAGCAGCGTCGCCCCGAACAGGAACCAGCGCGCGGCGCGATGCGGGATCACCTGGATACTGACCAACGCGATCGTCAGATAGATGATCGCGCTGTTGGCGGCATGGCCGCTGGGGAAACTGGCCGACGACACCTCGACCAGATGATCGACCAGAGTCGGCCGCTCGCGCCCCACCAGCGCCTTGGCGAAGGCAACGGCGATCGAGCCGGTGACGGTGCCCGCGAGGACGAGCGCGGCGGCGAGCAGATGCCGACTGGCGGCAAGGAAGCCGATGGTGAGGACGACGGCAAGCGTCAGCACCGTCTCCCCACCCAATGCGGTCACATCGATCATCACCTGTTTGAGCCAGAGCGGGCCGGCGGGAAGCGCCGGATTTCCGTCCTGGCGCAGCGCCAGCATGATCGCGCTGTCGAACGCGAAGCGATCACCCCGCGCGATGGTGCGGCCGAGGATCGTGAGGATGAACACCGCCCCGGCCAGCGCAGCCATGGCAATGAACACGAACGGTGGATGGCGGACATCCGGCGCGGACTGATCCGGGGTCACCGGCGCGGCGGCGATCTCCGCGAGGGAAGGTGGCGTGGTCATGCGGGTGCGAAGAACATGAGATACACCAGCCGGCCATCCTCCGGTCCCGTGCCGAAGCCAGCCATGCTGTTGTGGAACATCCACGGGCTGAACAGGATCAGGCGGTTGAAGCGCATCGGCGCGGTGAAGTTTCGCTCCCACGCAGCGGGCTTGAGCGTATCGCGGTTGATCACGTCCGCCACCAGCGCGTCGCCGGTCGGATAGCCAGCAGCGACCACGCCATCGAGCGTGGCGGGCACCCGCTCGAGCCCGGTACGGCGGTGGCGGTAGAAATCGGTGCCGCCGCGGCAATGTTCGGGCAGGCTGAGATAGAGGATTCCCGAATAGGCGGCGGGGTCGCAATGCACGCCGCTGGCGCCGCGATCGTTGCGGAGCGTCAGGCGACAATGGCCGTGGAGCGTGCCCGGCGCCCCGGTCAGCGCCCTTCCCGCCACGCGTGACACCGTTTCGTCGAGGCCGGGGATGGGCAGCGCCTGCGCCGAGGTGACGCCCGGAAAGTTGGCCCCGGCACCCTTCGCCGCCGCATCATAGCCGAGCCTCAGCGCTTGCCGCCGCATCTCGAGCGGATTGGCAAGGAAATCGTCGATCATCGCGAAGGATGGAGTCATGAACTGGGCCTGGCAAAGGCAGGGAGCACGGGCAAGCGCACAGCCAAGGTCAGCGTGCCTCCCGCGGCTTCTGATACCAGAGCGCGTTGACGATGATCCAGCGCTCCCCGAATTTGCCGAGGTGGAAATAGTCCACGAACCACGGTGTCTCGGCGCGCGCGACCGCGGCATTGCCGGCGACGTCGAGCACGCTGCACGACCGGTTCCACTGTTCCTTCGGCGTCTTGAGCGCGCCCTGCCGCGTCAACTCGACCAGTTCCTCCTTGCTCATCCGGCGTAGCCCGAGCCGTTCGTCGGGCGTGTCACCCAACACACGGCGCTTGGCGAGATCAGGGTGAAGCGCACGCGCGACGCGCGCCGGATCGCCTTCGAGCTGACCATCGAGATAGTCGAAGCAGGTCGCCTCGATCGCGGCGCGCATGGCGGGATCGATCGCTGGCTGCGGCGCAGCGACACCGGCAAGAAAGGCAAGGGCAAGGCTCATCGACAACTCCGCGGTGAAGGCCATAGCCTAGCCGGTCCGTCGATCCGCGCCAGACCCTAGTGCGGGTGTTTGTGCTCCGGGGTAGGGGTCGGCGACGGCCGGGTCGAGGAAAGATCGGCTCCACCAACACCGCTGAACGGCTTGACGTGTCCGCCGGAGCCACCCGGACGCGGGCTGGGTGCGGGAGTCGGTTTGGGCTTGGGCGTCGCACTCGGCACGGGAGCAGTCGAAGTGGCGATCCCGGGGGCGGTGGCGAGCGCGGCGAACGAAACCGTGGCAGCGAGCAGGGCGAAGCGGCGCATGGCGATCCCTTTCGGTTCGACGGGCGACGGTTCCTAGCACGGGCGGCGACGGAAGCCACGGCCCGCACCGGATTGACCGGCCAACTGTATTACTCCATCAATACAGTCACCAACGAAGAGGGGGTGACATGGCGGTAACGGCAGGACTGAAACGTGCGGGAATCGTGGCAGCCGCGCTGTGCACTGCCGGTCTGCCGGCACAGGCCGCGCAACCGAAGACGTGCCGGCTGGTGCAGACCGCAATCGCCGGCGCGACGCTGCGCGTGCCCTTTCGCGTGGTCGATGGCCGCATCTATGTCGAGGCGCGCGTCAACGGCGCGGGGCCCTTTGCGTTCGCGGTCGATACCGGTGCCAGCGGCATGGGCCGCGCCGATACGAGCCTGACCAAACAGCTCAACCTTGCGGTCGCGGGATCGGGCCAGTCGTCGGACGGCGTGGCGACGTCGCGCGTCGATACGACGCGGTTCGCGACGCTCGAGCTGGGCGGGTTCGTTCGCCGCGACCTCGAGGTCATTACTCGCGACTATGGCAGCAAGCTCAGTCCGGAGGCCAAGTTTGCCGGCATCATCGGGCGTGAGTTCTTCGCCGACGGCCTGCTGGTCATCGACTACCCCACGCGCATGCTGACCTTCACCCGCGGCACCGGCCTGGTGCGCGGTGCACCGGGTGTGCTCGGCTATGACCGCGCCTTCCGCGTGCCGGTCACCATCGGGGGCGTGGCGGCCGAGGCCAATCTGGATACCGGCGCCAACGTCGCCTTCGTGCTGCCCAAGCCACTGTTCGATCGCGTTTCCGGCGGTCCGGTCACCGCAACCGGCGGCGGACAGCTGGCCAACACGACCGTCGATACCGGCCGCGCCACGGTGCGCGGCCCCTTCCGGATCGGCGCGGCGAGCCTGTCCGATGTCGAGGTCCGCGTCTCCGACCGCTATCCCGAGCTGCTCGCCGGGGCGCATGCACTCCAGCATTTCGCGATCCTGATCGACCAGCGGTCGAAGAGCATCGCGCTGTGCCCGGCGGGCAAACGCTGAGCCCCGATCAGGCGGCATTGGGATGGCCGGGAGCGAATTCGATCAGATCCCAGCGATTGCCGTAGAGATCGAGGAACACCGCGACCTTGCCATAGGGCTGGACTGCGGGCGGGCGGGCCCATTCGACACCGGCAGCGGTATAGGCGGCGTGGTCGCGGTCGAAATCGTCCGTGGCGAGGAACAGGAAGACGCGACCGCCCGCCTGATCGCCGACAAACCGCTCCTGCTCAGCGCTCGAGGCGCGCGCGAGGAGGATCGTCGCCGCCTGTCCCCGCGCGCCGGGCGGACGGATCGTCACCCAGCGCTTGTCCTGTTCGGGCTGGTAGCTGTCCTCGACCAGCTCGAAACCAAGCTTGCCGACATAGAAGGCGAGCGCTTCGTCATAGTCGCGGACGACGAGCGCGACATGGGCGAGATGCGGCACGGCGCTATTTCGATTTCTTCGCGATGACCCTGATCTCGACCAGCCCCTTGTCCGGGACCAGCCGATCGACATCGATCGCGGTCCAGGCGGGATAGGGCGCGGTGACGTAGCGCGCCTTGACCTTGACGAAGGCGTCGAGCTGCGACGGGATGTCGGTGTGATAGGTGGTCATCTCGAGCACATCGTCCCAGCTCGATCCAGCGCGCTTGAGAATGTCGCCGATCTGCTTGAAGGCATTGTCATAGGCGACCGACGGGTCGCTATTATCCCCCCACAGTCCCGCGACCACGCCCGAGAGATAGACGGTGTCGCCATGCGTCACCGCCTCCGCAAAGCCCCATTGCTGATGTGCGGCATCGCGGCCGGGCGGCGGCATCAGCACCTGCGCCGGATCGCGGGCGGAAGCAGGCGCGGCGGCGATGGCCGCGCACAGGAAGGCGGCGACGGTCAGACGATTCATCTTCTTCTCCCTTCGAACTCCTGCTCACTCCTTGAGCGCATAGATATGGCCGTCGAGCGCACCGACATAGACGGTGCCGTCCGCAATCGCAGGCGCCGCCATCACGCCGCCAGTGACATATCCGGCGACCGGTGGCGGCGTGAAGCTCCACTTCTCGCGCCCCGTTGCGGCATCGACCGCGTGGAAGCCGTGCCTGAGCGTCACGCCCTCGAAATAATAGGGGTAGCCGCTGATCGCCCCGACATAGAGCGTGCCGCCCGCCAGTACCGGGGTCGCCCAGGTCCAGCCGCCGGTCTTGAACTGCCACAGCTCGCGCCCCGTATCGGCCGCGATGGCGGAGAGCTTGAGCGAATCCGAACTGCCGACATAGAGGATGCCGCCCGCCGCGATCGCCGAGGATTCGACCCATGAGCCGTCGGTGTAAGCGTGGCTCCACGCCTCCTTGCCGGTATCGGCGTCATAGGCGATCAGCTTGGCGCTGCGACTGCCCACCACCACGCGGCCGCGATCGATCGCAGGCGTCGACTGGACGACCCCGCCGGTGTCTGCTCGCCAGACGACCTTCTGCGTCTTGAGATCGACGGCATAGAGATGATCGTCCCAGCTGCCGAAATAGATCCGGTCGCCATGGATCAGGGGATTGCCGCGAATCGCGTCGCCGGTGCCGGTCGTCCAGGCGAGCTTGCCGGTCGCGGCGTCGACCGCGAACAGCGCGCCGTTGAGCGAACCGACATAGACTTTCCCCGCATGCACCACCGGCGAGGACTGAAGGAAATCGAAATAGGGATTGTCGGCCGAAGGCGGCCGGCGGTGGAGATCGCTCGCCTTGAGATCGAAGCGCCAGAGCTGGCGGCCGGTGGCGCGATCGACGGCATAGAGGAACCCGTCGTCGCTGGCGACGAACACCCTGTCCCCGGCGATCGCGGGCTGCGCGCGAACCTTGCCGCCGGTCGGGAACGCCCATTTGAGCGTCCGGCTAGCGGTATCGAGCGCATAGAGGCGATGATCGTCGCTGCCGAAATAGAGCGTGCCCGCGTCATGGGTGAGCGAGCCCCAGATCTGCCCCCCGGCGCGGAACTCCCAGAGCCTGGTCCCCGGCGCCGGCACGCCGGCCGCATGGGCGACCCCGCCGAACCCGCACAGCAACAAGACCAATGCCAAAACCCGTCGCGCCACGCGCCCTCTCCCCCTCTTGTTATGCAGCCTCTGTCCCAAAGCACGGCGCCAAGGTCAATTGGTACTAATTTGGAATGGTATCACTAGTCGATCGCCCCGATGCCCCGTGCGGCGAGGCGGGCGATATTAGCCTTCATGTGCCGGAGCTGTTCGGTCGAATGGCCCTGCCATTCCCCGACCTCTCCCACCACGCGCAGCGGATCGCGCGAACGATAGGATTTGGTGGGATTGCCGGGGAATTTGGCGTCGGTGAGGTTGGGATCGTCGACGAATTCACCGACGGGTTCGACGAGATAGATGCGCTCGCGGCCCTCCCCCGCGGCCAGCTCGCACCCCCAGATCGCAGCGTCGAGCGTGGACGAGAAATAGATCCATGGCGCCACGGCACGCTCGCCATAATTGGACGCATAGCCGGGGGCGAGCAGGTCGCCGATGGCGAGATCGGCGCGGGTGCCGTGATAATAGGGCGGGACGGCGTCCTTGGCGTAGGTCACGCGCGGCTCTCCTGCTGGGACGGGAAGGACGAAGCGAGGGCGCGAATGCCGTAGCGCGGCGAAAGCCCTTGCATTCCATGATGCGACATTGTGTCAATGCGCGCATTCGAAAAGGGGGAAGCGCGATGTTCAACGATCTGCCGGATATCCTGTTGCGGCACCGGCGGTGGGTGGGGCTGGCGGCGATCCTGCTCGCCGCGGCGACCTGGACCATCGACCTGACCGGCCTGGTCTATGCCTGCCCCTATTGCCGGGTGCAGCGCACCGTGATCGGGCTGCTGGGCATCCTGCTGCTGTTGCCCGATCCGGCGCATTGGCTGTCGCGCTACCTGTCCGCCGTGTTCGCGGTGTTCGGCCTCTCGGTCGGGGCGACTCAGCATTTCAGGGGCTGGGCCAAGATCATGAAGGGCGAATTCACCTGGGGCGAGCAATGGTATGTCAACGCCTGGGCGCTGTCGGGCGCGGCCTTGTTCATCATCACCGGGCTGTTGCTGCTGATCTGGCGCTGGCAGCGGGATGCGGCAGAGGCGGAGGCGGAGACCGTACAGACGGAGCCGTGATCGCGCCGCGCGGCGGTTGACACAGTTGACGGAAAAGCGGTGTTTTCCGGCGGACAGGACGCGTTCGCGACCGGCAGGCGACTGCGACGCGACTGCCGCGCGCCACCGACGCGACGGCGACGCGACATGCAAGCGACATGGGCACGACACCGACAGGACGGGGTCGCGACGCAAAGTGACGGGTTGTGACGCGTTGTGACCCGAACGCGCCACCTACGCGTCACCGGGGCGACGCCGGCGCGACAGGGGCCGGACGCGCGCGCGCAGCCTCAGGCGGGGCGAGCGGATCGGGAATGAAGGGATCGGCGAGGCGCGCGGCGTGCAGGCGCAGCGCATGCCCCCAGGCCAGATCGAAGGGCGTGCCGGGCAGTCGCTTGCGCAGCGCATGCGCACTCGACCGCGACATGCCCGCGGCACGCGCCGCGCGAGCGATGCTGCCGGTTTCGAGCAGGGCGGCGAGGAAGATGCGCTGCCGGGCTGGCGTCCAGTGTGCGCGGAGCGGCGGCGAGCCGGAGGGCGACGTGGTGGGGTGCGTCGCGGCCGGGGGCGAAGCGGTGGGATGCTGGTCCATCCGACAGGGTGGAGCAGAAACGCCGCGTGTAGGAAAATGATTTGTGGCGCGGGTCGCTAGCCGCGCAGCGCCCAGCGGCCAGCGGCCATGTTCGACATGAGTGGTCTTGCCGACCACGCTTTCCATCAGGATGATCTCCGCGACCGTCCAGCCGATCGGCGCCATCTTCTGCGCGCGCAGCCGGTCGCCGGCATAGTTGATCGTGACATGCGGCTCGGGCGTGGTGCCGAGCGTGAACGGGGCGTTGTGCGCGAGCAGGTGGCGCAGCAGCTGTTGCTGGAAGGCGCGCGCCTGGGTGAGCGGGTCGCGGGTGCGCAGCGTCACGGCCTTGCGGTTCTCGATCCGGTCGAAGCTCAGCGGAAAGGCCGGGCCGTCGAAGCTGTCGAGCGCGGCGATGGTGCGCGGAAGCCAGTCGGCCGGGGCGTAATGGAGGTCGAACAGCGACACGAGCGTGACGTGGAGGAGGTGCGGGCCGCGCGCAGGGTCGTTGCGCGGGAGCGCGGTGATGAGGGCCTGCGCCTCGGGCGGGGGCTTGGCCATGATGTAGAGGGGGTTCCGGGCGCGCATGGCGCCAAGCGTAGCAGAGCGGAGATCGGGCGAAAGGTCACACCAGGGTCATACTGGTCCGCGCTTATCGCCGCCGAAGACAGCGCGGGCGAGCGTTGCGCACCGAATCGAGATGATGGCATTCGTGGGCGAACGCCTCCGCGCTCGGTACGCCTGCTTCTTGCCGCTTCTCAAGCGCCATGGCGCATCGCGCTCCGCCGCTTCATCCGCCGTGAAGCGCTATCGCCGGCGCCCTCCGAAGGTCACGGGATCTGCTGGTTGAGACGCAGCGCGATGCCCCGATTTTCCGGTGCGTTGAAAAGAAAGCCTGCCAAACCCGCCAGATCGGTCCTGAATGCCTCGACCTCCAGCGACAAGCGAGAGGTGAGCCGCGTCGCAATGCCGAAACCATAGGTCAGCCCAGTCGTCGCGCCGTTGGTGATGCGCGGCGGCGGTCCGCTGGGACCGCCGGGGTCCAGCCCGTAACGAAACTGCGAAACCTGGAGCCCGAACATGCCATAGGCGAGCACCGGCCCGAGCGCGAAGCCGATCTGCCCCTTGATCCGCCCGCTCAACGTAAGATCCAGGCGGCGATCGTAGAACTCCGTATCAAGGTCCGGGATAGATGCCTCGAGCTCCAGCCCGGCGACAACATTGCCGGACTGCCATCGCTGCCCGACCTGCGCGCCAAAGGCCGCGCCCGAGACTCGACCGTGTGTCTGGAAACCGATGGTGCTGGTCCGATACAGATATTCGGCTTCAGCCAATCCCACGTTGAGACCGACATAGGCGCCGTCCCAGGGCTCCACCGGCAGCGGCGCAGCCACCGCCACGGCAGGAGGCGGGCTCTGCGGCGACACGGCGGCCGACACGGCCGGTGACGCGTCGGGGGCGGGCGCAACATCGGCCGGCGCCGAGAGCCGCGCGACCTCCCCCTTCAATGCCGCATTCTCCTTTTGCAGCAGCTCTAGCGCGCGCTCCATTGTCTCGACCCTGCGAGCGAGCGCATCGACCGCAGACGATTGGGCGAGAGCGGGAGACGGAAGCGCCACAGTCGCCAGCATGCCGAGCAATAGATGTGTCTTTCGCATAGCCGGAATCTAGCAGGTGTTCACTGTTCACCCAAGCCTTGCGAGCGGCGGTACGAAGTGCCGCCCGTCTGTTTGGGCAAAGTGGGTTGATTAGATCGGTGCAGGCGCATGACCGTAAAAGCGCAAAATCTCGAGCAACCGCTCAACACCGAGTCCAGTCTCCTGATCTATCGCCAGCCTGTGGTCCTCATCCCCAACTCGTGGCCCTCAGCGAGATCTGCGGCATGGACTGCGAGTTTGTAGGCCATCGCACCGCGATGGCGCGAGACGGCGGGATGGTCGGGCGGCGGGTTCGATTTGCGGCGGCACGCGCATGGCGGCCGCCGCAGTTTCGATTACCAGCGGATGGTGACGCTGCCTTCGCAGCGGATATTGCCCTGGCTGTCGGCCGAGCAGGAGAGGCGGCCCTCGCCGCTGCGCACGTCGGCGGTGATCACGTCTTCGACCAGCTCGGCCTTTGACCGGACGCGCGCGAGCGTCTCGTAGAAGGTCGGCACGCAGGAATCGTTGACGAACCCGCGAAACGTTTCGAGGTCCATGTTCATCACGGTGGGATCCACGCGGAAATCCATACGGCAGTCTTGCATCGTCGTTCCTTTCAAACATCAGATTGAAAATGGCCGCTGCGATACGAACAGGGCGGCGTCTCCCCCGGTCTCCAGATTGGGGCGCTGCCGCCGCGGCATCGCCCGGTCGAGAGCCCGGAAAAGGTCGTCATAGGACCCGGCAAAGGCGCCCTGATCCCAATGGTGGAGAAGCTGTTTGGTGAAATAACCATGGTCGCTCGCATCGGCGGCGAGCTGATTGTCCTGGCACGCGGCGAGATGGACCTTGGCGCAGCGCAGATCGGCCTGGCGATAGGCACCGGCAAGCACCCTGGCTTCGTCATAGCGCGACGCGCTTGCGCCATAGATTTCGCGGGCTACCTCCTCCTCGATGTGGCGGAAGCGCACCTCGTCCAGCGCCGGATAAGCGGGGCCGATGATGCCGTCGGGGAAATCATCAGCCTCTGGATCGATGATGGGCCGCGTCGCCGAAGCGCTGTGGCAGCTATCGGTGATGACGAGAACGCGCACCCTCGCATCGAACCCGAGCAACAGGCCGTGAAGCTCGTCGTCGAGCAGCATGCGATCGAACAGGCACAGGGTTTCATCGAGCGAATCGGGCTCCTCCCCCGTGCCGTCGAAGAGCTGCGAGCCGTGGCCGGCATAGGAGAGGAAAAAGCTGTCGCCCGAACGCAGCCGAGCGGCGGCGGTGCGGATCGCCTGTGACACCGCCAGCACCGTGCCCGCTTCGTTGAGCAGGAGCGTGGAGGTGAAGCCATTGGCGTCGGCGATGGCCTGCATCGCCTGGGCATCGGCGACGGCACCGCGCAACGGCTGTTCGCTGCCGTAATGCGCCGGCGAGACGCGGTTCAGGCCGACATGGACAGAGAGTGCAGCCATTTCCTTCCTCCGTGATCGATCCGAGAACGGATGCCTCAGGGAGGGATAGGGTCATTCGGGTGCCGGCACGCGTGACGCCGGTCACGCCCCAAGCGAAAACGAATGAACGTCGGTCGAGAGGACGGCGCTCATCGCCGCCCCCGAAGCAGAGGCGCCCTACCAGACCTCCAACACCGTCTCATACGCCCCGCCCGCACGCTGGCTGTGCCACGCCTTGAAGCGGATGCGGGTGGGGATGATGCTGGTGCCCTTGTAGTGGGGCTCAATCCGTATCTCGTCGATCGCCGCGTCGTCGATGTCCTTTTCGAGCACGCTGATCAGCAGCGAGCGAGCCTCTTCCGCTTCCGGGGTGATATAGCCGATATTGTGCCGGTCCTTCGCCGGACCGCCGAGTTCGGTGGGGAAGTAGTGGATCTTCACCAGCCGGCCTTCCTTCACCAGACGGTTGGCGGCGGCCTTGGTGGTGATGTTGGAGAAATCCTCCGCTGGGCGGTTCTTCTCCCGCGCTACCGCCGCCGAGGCCAGGATCAGCGCGCCCAGCGCGAGCAACAAGCCGGCCAGCGCCAGCCCCAACCGTCCCCACCGCATCGCCACTCCTCCCCAAATGCGAATGCGGGAAGGCTAACGGCTTTCGCATCGGGAATGGCGGCAAACCGGTCCGTTTCGGATGAGATCGCCCCGCCTAGCGATAGCTGATGCGGCTGATATGGATCTGCTCGCGCTCTCCGAAGGGTGGCGGCCCCCAGAGCGGGTTGCCGCCAGCGCGATGCGTATAGGTGCCGGGCGGCACCCGGCCCACGCCGGCGCCGAGGCGGAACACGGCACCAGCATCGGAGACGAGGTAGGTACAAGCACTCTCCGGAACCTGTCCCACGGTCGTCGGGTTGCAATCGACATTGCCGCGCTGGAGCGTGATCCGCTCGGTCCGCTCCTGGCCGCGCCAGTTCGTCGTCGCCTCACTGATACGCCAGGTCGATGCCGGGCGATTGTCGGGCGCCTGCTCCTCGTCGCCTTCGGGTTCGACCTCCACCGCTTCGTACGTAACGGGTCCGTTCGGCGTCGGAATGCAATGGGTGCGATTCATCGTCCCCTCTCCCTGATCGACCACGGCGTACGCCGTCGCGGTCGATCAGGGTGTATCATGATCGTTTCGCGATCAGAACCTTTACCGGCGCGCGCGGATCAATCGTGCTCGCGGTCGCCCTGGCCCATGTACAGCTCGCGACCGGTCTCGTGATAGAGCTTCGACATTGCCTGCATCCCCGCCTCGGCTTCCTCGGCGGCGACGAAGGTCTCGACCGGGGCATTCTGCTTCGCGGCGAATTCGCGCACTTCGGCGGTGATCTTCATCGAGCAGAATTTGGGGCCGCACATCGAGCAGAAATGCGCGGTCTTGGCGCCCTCGGCCGGCAGCGTCTGGTCGTGATATTTCTCGGCCGTGTCGGGATCGAGCGACAAGTTGAACTGGTCACGCCAACGGAACTCGAAGCGGGCGCGGCTGAGCGCATCGTCGCGCATCTTGGCCGCCGGGTGGCCCTTGGCGAGATCAGCAGCATGGGCGGCGAGCTTGTAGGTCACCACGCCGACCTTGACGTCGTCGCGGTCGGGGAGGCCGAGATGCTCCTTGGGCGTGACGTAGCAGAGCATCGCCGTGCCGTACCAGCCGATCATCGCGGCACCGATGCCGCTGGTGATATGGTCATAGCCCGGCGCGATATCGGTGGTGAGCGGCCCCAAGGTGTAGAAAGGCGCCTCGCCGCAAGCCTGCAGCTGCTTGTCCATATTCTCCTTGATCTTGTGCATTGGGACGTGCCCGGGCCCCTCGATCATCACCTGGACATCCTGTTCCCAGGCGCGCTTGGTCAGCTCGCCCAGCGTGTAGAGCTCGGCGAACTGGGCCTCGTCATTGGCATCGGCGATCGAGCCGGGGCGCAGGCCGTCGCCGAGGCTGTAGGCGATGTCATAGGCCTTACAGATCTCGGTGATCTCGTCGAAATGCTCGTAGAGGAAGCTCTCACGATGGTGGCTGAGGCACCATTTCGCCATGATCGAGCCGCCGCGGCTGACGATGCCGGTGACGCGCTTGGCGGTGAGCGGGATGTACGGCAGGCGCACGCCGGCGTGGATGGTGAAATAATCGACGCCCTGCTCGGCCTGCTCGATCAGCGTGTCGCGGAAAATCTCCCAGGTCAGGTCCTCGGCGATGCCGCCGACCTTCTCCAGCGCCTGGTAGATCGGCACGGTGCCGACCGGGACCGGCGAGTTGCGCAGGATCCATTCGCGGGTGTCGTGGATGTTGCGGCCGGTCGACAGGTCCATGACCGTGTCGGCGCCCCAGCGGATCGCCCACACCATCTTGTCGACTTCCTGCGCGACGTCGGAGGCGACGGCGGAGTTGCCGATATTGGCGTTGATCTTGACCAGGAAGTTGCGGCCGATCGCCATCGGCTCGGATTCGGGATGGTTGATGTTGTTGGGGATGATCGCGCGGCCACGGGCGACCTCGTCACGGACGAATTCGGGGGTCACATAATCGGGGATGGAAGCGCCCCAGTCCTGGCCGTCGCGGACATACTCCTTGAGCATCTCGCGGCCGAGATTCTCGCGGGTGGCGACATATTCCATCTCGGGCGTGATGATGCCGCGGCGGGCATAGTACATCTGGGAGACGTTGGCGCCGGGCTTGGCGCGCAGCACCTTCTTGCGGACATTGGGGAAAGGCTGGACGCCGCCCGAACGATCGGGGCCGAGCTGGCCATTATCCTCGGGACGCACCTCGCGCTGATCGACTTCCTCGACATCGCCGCGGTTTCTGATCCAGTCGCGGCGCAGCCCGGGCAGGCCGGCCATGATGTCGATACGCGCTTCGGGGTCGGTATAGGGGCCGGAGCAGTCATAGACGCGCAGCGGCGGCTCGCCCGAGGACGGCTCGAGATGAATCTCGCGCATCGCGACGCCGAGCGGGCCGACATGGATCTTCTTGCTGCCGCGGATCGGGCCGGTGGTAACCTTCAGCTCGGTGCGGGCGGGGATGTCGGCCATTCGTCACTACTCCTCAAGCGGGAGAGGACGGTCTTCGGATGAAAGCCGCTCCCTCCCTACGCCGGTGTCAGCCGGATCAGGTTCAGCGGGTCGAAGGCTCCTGCCCTCCTCTCAAGCGCGGATCGGCGCTCCCCCGGGGATGGGCGGACATTAGGGGTCAGGGCGGCAAAGGTCCAGCGGGCGATTTGCCCGTGGACAGACCGATCGCAGCAAGTCCTAATGGCCGCAACTGGAGGGGCCGCATGATGCAGACGATCGGGATGCGCCGGGTTGGTCTGATGCTGGCGGCCGCGCTCGCCTGGCTGCTGTGGCCGGCACAGGCGCACGCGCAGGCCTTTCCGTGCAATGGCGGCGGGGGCGGCGCGGGGCCGGGCGAGCGGATGGTCGGCATGTCGCCGGGCGGCCCGGGCAACCCGTCCTTTCCGCTGTGCGTGCGCGACAATAGCGGCGGCGCGCCCGCACCGGCAGCGCCGCGGGGCCCCGTCGATACCCATGCGGCGCTCGCCTGGCATCCCGACGCCGCCGATGTCTGGGTCGACGGCAATTACACCGGCCCGAACAATCTCGCCGAGCGCGGCGTGCTCGATGCCTGCAACCGGGTGATGGGCGGCGGCTGCGCGTCGATCGGCAACTGGTCGAATTCATCGATGGTGATCATCCGCGACCGGGGCGGCGATTTCTTCAAGGCATGGGTCGGCCAGGGCGGGGCGGAGCGCGACAAGCTGCTGGCCGAATGCTCGGCCAAGCAGTTGCTGCCGTGCGAGATCTTTCGCGACCGTCAAATCGAGCACCAACCGGCGCTCGCCCGGCGCTTCGGCGCGCAAATCCTATGCGGCTTCGGCCTGGGTCGCCGGCACCGAGGGCTATGACGGCAAACTCTATGTCGCGAGCGGGCAGCGCAGCGTGGAGGCGGCGACCGCGGCGGCGATCAAGGCGTGCACCGACGCCACGTCGCGCACGTGCGAAACCAATGCCTGGACCGGCAACGGGTTCATCCAGGCCTATCAGCTGAGTGACGGTGGGGGCGGCGCCACCGCCGAAACATCCGCTGAGCGCGCAAGGCAGGCGGCGCAAATCAATTGCAGGAAGCAGAACAGCAAAGGCTGTGGCCTCGTGGCGCTGTTCGACAGCCGCAAGCCGGGGCTGTTCGTGCACGATTTCCGCAAGGGCAAAGCGCAATAGCAATCGGGCTCGGCGACCGGGGCGGAAACCGTCCTTCGGGGATGGGTGAACGTCAGAGGCCGAGACGGGAAGATCCAGCCGCCCTGTTTATCCGAATGTGTCGTCGATCTGGCGGACAGAATTCGGCTTGAGATAGGTGTTGGCCACACGTGTCGCACTGGTCAGATACACCATTCCAGCGAAGGCGAATATGACGCCCCACAACAAGGCCGATGCGTTCAAAATCACGACGTCCATCGCGGAATACGGGAGGACAAACATGCCAATGACGGTTTCGGCAACTGGAGGGAAAAGGTACAAGATCCAGAGTGCGACCAGAACCTTCTTGATCGTCGACCAGACTCTCTTTCTCCACATTAGCTGAACGATCCAGATCGAGAGCGTAATCGCACCAACGGCAACAATCGCGAAGAAAGACCACGAAACGAATGCCCCCGTAGGGGACATCTGACCCTGTTTCGCGAAGTTGAAGGTATAGCCGGTAATATCGACCATTCTGGCGACATGGCGCAGAGGCGTCAGCACCCCGACGAGTGCAAGAAAGACGAACAGCCAGCCGTCGATTCCGGACCTACCTTTATCACCAGCCACACATTCCCCCCGAAACGTTCGTTCGAAGGATAAATGCGGCGTGAGCTTTCTCAACTAGAAAGTCAGCGCCAGTCCCGCGCCACCGGTCCACTGGTTTCGCGAGCCGGCGATGCTGACGAGCGGGCTGTCGGCGAAGTCGCCGAGGATCCTGGAGTAGCTGAAGCCCGTGACGAGGGCGAGGCCCTTGGTCAGATCCCCCGTCAGCGCGACGGTGAACATGCCGCCCATGGCGACGTTCTTCTGCCCTCCCTTGGGCGTGAAGACGGGCAGGCCGCTCGCGGCGCGGCCCGCCGGAGTCACCCCGAAATAGGTGCGGGCATAATCGTCGTCGGCGAATTCCGAAGTGGCGAACAGGCCGACCAGCGTCTTGGTGCTGAGCGGCGTCATATAGTTGATCGTGGGGGTCCAGACGCCGCCCTTGTGAACGCCCGTCACGTCGTGGCGATAGCTCAATGTGACCGAGAGCTTGTCATAGTCGCTGGTGATCACCCCAGTCCGGCCGATGCCGATATAGCCGCCCAGTTCGAGTGCGGTATCGATCTTGCCCAGCGCCCTGACCCGGGCATCCTCGACTGCGCTGAGCTTCACGCGGTTGAGGTTGACCACCGCGACCGGCCCAAGCTGGAAATCCCAGCCCGGCCCCGTAGCGTTGGGAACGAGATCGAGGCTGACGCGATTGGCGAGCAAGGTGATGCTCATCCCGCCGATCGTGCCCTGAACCGCCGGAATCGGCGACCAGGTGTGGTCGTTCGACCCTTCATAATCGGGGAAATAGGCGACGCCCGCGCCGATCGAGAGCCGCGCCTTCCCCTCCTCGGCCGCGGCCGCTGCCCCCGCGGGTGCGGTATCGGGCGCGCCGGCCTGCGGCGGGGCCGCCTCCTGCGCAAAGGCGGGCGCGGCGGCCAGCGCGGTGGCAGCGAAGATCGGAGCAAAGAAGGCGATACGCATTTGGGGAGCTTCCCGGAACTGGTTCAGGAAAGCAACGCTGCATCGTACAAATGGATGCAAACCAAGTTGTTACAGAAGGTAACGCATGCGCACCTGTTGCGGTGCGGCGGTTGCGCCCACCGCAAAGCGCGCGGCGTTGAAGCTTGGTGGGCCGAAGCCGATCGCCGGATTGCGGCTGAATCCGAACCCTTCGCGCGGGATGCCCATCAGCGTATCGAGCTTCGCATTGCCATTTTCGTCATGGATGATCGCCGCGGCATAATTGCCGGGGGCCAGCCCCTCGAACGTCACGACGCTCTGGGTTGCGGGCACCGAGCGGGTCACCGCCTGTGCGTCGTTCTTGCAATCGGGGAAGCTTTGCGGGCGGGTGGTGAGGCAGATGCGCAGCACGCCCTTTTGCGAGCGCAGCTTCTGGACGTCGATTTCGAGACTAGCTGTCGGCGATGCGGCGGGCAGCAGCGCGATCAGCGGCAGGATCGACAGGCGCAACAGCCGCCTTGGCATGGCTGCGCGTAAAGTTGCCAAGCCCCTTGTCCGTGCCGCAGAGCCGATCCCAGACACGGAAATAGAGGCCATAATTGCACCCATATTGCTCATGGTGCCGCTGATGATGGCTGGCCGTGATCAGCCATGCCCCCAAAGGCCCCCGCCACATCGCACGGGGAAAGAGTTCCCACCCCATGTGATTGGTCACACCCATAACCGTCATGATCCCCAGCACAACGCCCAATGCGGCGGTGTGGATGGGGATCAGGAAGACCAGCGCCGGGATCACCACCGCGCCGGTCAGCGCCTCGACCGGGTGGAAGCTCATCGCCGCCCAGGCGGTTGGCGGCCGGCTGGCATGATGAACGGCGTGGGCGATGCGGAACAGCGCGGGCCGGTGCATCCAGCGATGCGTCCAGTAGAACCATGTATCGTGCGCCGCGAGATAGAGCAGCACCGACAGCGGCAGATACCAGAGCGGGAAGGCGGCGACATCGGTGTAGATCCGCGTCCAGCCGCGATTCTGCCAGCCCCAGGCGACGATCCCGGCGGGCACGCCATAGATGGCGGCGCTGGCAAGGCTCCAGTAGATCTCCCGCCGCATCTGCGCGTCGAGGCCGCGATAGAGGCCCGGATGCCTGAGCCGCGTCGCCCAGGCGAACGCGCCCGAAACGATCAGGTAACGCACCCCGACGATCAGCGTCATCGCAAGCGCGGAGAGGAGGATGGCGAGCAGCACGGCCCGATCCTACAGCAATCCACCGGCCACCTGCCACGTCTTGATCGCCCCGCCCCCCAGCCGTCACCCCGGCCGTGTGGCGGGGGGCCCCGGGGGGTCGGCGGTGGGCCGGGGGGGGTAGGGGGTCGGGGGGGGGTGAGGGGACCCCCGCCCACGGCCGGGGTGACGGGGGAGCTGCAACTAGGCCGGGGCGATCAGGTCGATGCAGTCCTTGGCGGCGCGATCGAGTTCGGCACGCGACGCGCCGGCGCGGGCGCGGACGCTCAGGGAATGGATCATCGCGGTGACCACCCGCGCCTGGGTTTCGGGGGCGGCACTGCCGGACTGGCGCAGCAGCCGTTCGACATGATCGTCCTCCATCGTCAGGAAATCCGCGATCCGACCGCGCACATCGGGATCGATCACCGATTCGGTCGCGGCGGTGCTGATGAACAGGCAGCCCGCGGGGCCGTCGTCCCCGGTGAGAAAGCCGTCGATCACCGCGCCGAGCATGGTTTCGAGCATTGCGCGCACCGGCAGGTCCGCCTCGCCCAGCCGCACGAAACCACGCTCGGCCCGTGCATGCGTGCGTTCAAGCGCGGCGAGGTAGAGCGCCTTCTTGTCGCCGAACGCCGAGTAGAGGCTGGGCCGGTTGAGCCGGGTCGCTGCCGCCAGTTCGTCGAGCGAGGTTCCCGAATAACCGCCCGCGCGAAACCGCTCGGCGGCCGCCTTCAGCGCCGTGTCGGGATCGAACGCGCGGGGGCGCCCTCTCTTTTTTGTACTATCTTGCATAAAATTCCTTGACCGGCTCGATATTCATGCGAGACAGTACAAAAATCAACCCCAGGGAGTCGTGCCATGAAACTCTATTTCATCCCCTTCGCCTGCTCGCTCGCATCGCGCATCGCAACCGAGGAAGCAGGTCTCGACGCCGATTTCATTCAGGTGCTGCCCGGCCGAACGCTGCCCGATGGCGGCGACTTCCTCGCGGTCAGCCCCATGGGCTATGTCCCTGCGCTACAGACCCAGAGCGGCCTTACGCTGACCGAAAACCCGGCGGTGCTCCAATATATTGCCGACAATGCCGAGGAAGGCGTGCTCGCCCCGGCGCTGTTCAGCGAGGAACGCTACCGGATGCAGCTGTGGCTCAATTTCGTGAGCACCGAGGTGCATAAGGCGGTGTTCGCGCCGCTGTTCGCCAAGGAATCGAGCGACGCCGAGAAAGCGGCCGCGCTTGGGCGGGTCGCCAAGCCGTTCACGGTCCTGTCGGAGCATCTGGTGGATCGCGCGCATCTGGGCGCGACCTTCACCGTCGCCGATGCCTATCTGCTGAGCGTACTCAACTGGTGCGAGACCGCGGGCGTCGACATCGCCGCGTGGCCGGTGCTGCTCGGCTATCGCACGCAGCTGCGCAAGCGCCCGTCGGTGGCGCGGGCGATGGCCGCTGAAATGCCGCTGCTCAAGGCCGCCTGATCGCACGCCGCCGCACACGGGGTTGCGGGTACTGCCCCTGCCCCGTAAGCGGCGGCGATGCCAGCCATCCACCATTGTGACCTTGCCATCGTCGGGGGCGGGCTTGCCGGCGGGCTGATCGCCCTCGCCCTGCGCAAGCAACGCCCCGACCTCAATCTGCGGATCATCGAAGGTGGCGAGCGGCTGGGCGGCGACCATCTCTGGTCGTTCTTCGCCAGCGACATCGCACCCGCCGACCGCTGGCTGGTCGCGCCGCTGATCTCCTATGGCTGGGCAAGCTATGACGTTGCCTTTCCGGAGCATGCGCGCACGCTGAAATCGCCCTATTATTCGATCGAGTCCGAACGGTTCGACCGGGTGGTCCGCGCCGCCTGTCCCGAGGACATTGTCATGAGCGGGCGCAAGGTGCTGGGCGCCAGCGCGCGCGCGGTGGTGCTGGCCGATGGCGACCGGGTCGAGGCGGGCGGGGTTATCGATTGCCGGGGGCCGGGCGACCTGTCCAAGCTCGACCTGGGCTGGCAGAAATTCCTGGGCCAGGAACTGGCGCTGGCCGAGCCGCACGATCTGAAGCGGCCGATCGTGATGGACGCGACGGTCGCGCAGCTCGACGGCTATCGCTTCGTCTATGCGCTGCCCTTCTCGCCGACACGGCTGTTCGTCGAGGACACCTATTACAGCGACACCCCCGAGATCGATGCCGGCGCGCTGCGCCAGCGGATCGATGCCTGGACGCGCGCGCGCAACATCGCCGTCGAGGCGGTGCCGCGTGAGGAAACCGGGGTGCTGCCGGTGGCGATGGGCGGCGATTTCGAGGAATATTGGCGGTCGGGCGGCAATCGCGTCGCCAAGGGCGGCATGCGCGCCGGACTGTTCCACCCGGTCACCGGCTATTCGCTGCCCGATGCGGTGCGGCTGGCGCGGCTGGTCGCCGATGCGAGCAATCTCGACGGCACCGCACTGCACGAGCTGACCTATGGCTATGCCCGGCGCCAGTGGCAGCGGCGCGGATTCTACCGCCTGCTATCCGCCATGTTGTTCCGCGCCGCGGAGCCCGAAGAGCGTTACCGCATCCTCGAACGCTTCTATCGACTGGACGCGGGACTGATTGCACGCTTCTATGCGGGCCAGTCGAGCCTGCTGGATTGCGCACGGGTGCTGGCGGGCAAACCGCCGGTGCCGATCGGGCGTGCCTGGCAGGCGATCAGGGGAACCAAGTGAAGCGGGCAGTCGTCATCGGAGCAGGGTTCGGCGGGCTGGCGCTCGCGATCCGGCTGCAATCCGCCGGAGTCGATACCGTGCTGGTCGAGGCACGGGACAAGCCCGGCGGGCGCGCCTATTACTGGGAGAAGGACGGCTTCACCTTCGACGCCGGCCCCACCGTGATCACCGCGCCCGAAGCGCTGGAGGAGCTGTGGGCACTGTCCGGCCATCGCATGGCCGACGATGTGACGCTGGCGCCGGTCAATCCCTTCTACCGCCTCAACTGGGTCGACGGGACCAGCTTCGACTATTCCAACGACGATGCCGTGCTGACGAGCGAGATCGCCAAGCTCGATCCCGCCGACATCGCCGGGTATCGCCGCTTCCTCGACTATTCGGCGGGGGTTTACGCGCAAGGCTATGAGAAGCTCGGCCATGTGCCGTTCCTCGACTTCACCGCGATGATCAAGGCCGCGCCGCACCTGGCGAAGTACCAGGCGTGGCGCAGCGTCTATTCGATGGTGTCGTCGTTCGTGAAGAACGAGAAACTGCGTCAGGCGCTATCGTTCCACACGCTGCTGATCGGCGGCAACCCCATGACCACCAGCGCCATCTATGCGCTGATCCACAAGCTGGAACGCGACAGCGGGGTGTGGTGCGCGGTGGGGGGGACCAACCGGCTGGTCGCGGGGATGGTGCGGCTGTTCGAGCGGCTGGGCGGGACGCTGAGGCTCGGCGATCCGGTGGCCGAGATCGAGACGCTGGGCGAGCGCGCGACCGCGGTCGTCACGAAGAGCGGCGAGCGGTTCGAGGCGGATGCCGTGGCGAGCAACGCCGACCTGATCCACAGCTATCGCGACCTGCTCAAGACCTCGCGCAGCGCACAGCGCACCGCGGCGCGGCTCGAGAAGAAGCGCTTCTCGCCCTCGCTGTTCCTCGTCCATTTCGGGATCAAGGGCACCTGGCCGGGCATCCCGCACCACATGATCCTGTTCGGGCCGCGCTATAAGGGCCTGCTCGAGGACATCTATGACCATGGCGTGCTGAGCCAGGACTTCTCGCTTTACCTCCACCACCCGACCGTGACCGATCCCAGCCTGGCGCCGGAGGGTCATTCGACCTTCTACGCGCTCGCCCCGGTACCGCATCTCGGCAAGTTCCCGGTCGACTGGAACGAGATCGCGCCGGTGCTGGAGAAGCGCATCCTGGACGAGGTCGGGCGGCGGCTGATCCCCGACATCCATGAGCGGATCGTCACCAAGTTCAGCTATGCGCCGAACGATTTCCGCGACGACCTGCACGCCCATCTGGGCAGCGCGTTCAGCCTGGAGCCGACTTTGTCGCAGAGCGCCTATTTCCGCGCGCACAACCGCGACGGATCGATCCCCAACCTCTATTTCGTCGGCGCCGGAACGCATCCGGGTGCGGGCATTCCCGGTGTGGTCGGTAGCGCGAAAGCAACCGCCACGCTCATGTTGGAGCAACCATGATTCCCCTGAAGCGTCTCGCCATCTATTGCGGCTCGGCCACGCCGAGCGACCCCGTTTATGTCGAGAATGCGCGCTTCGTCGGCCGTACCCTGGCCGAGCGCGGGATCGGCGTGGTCTATGGCGGCGGGCGGCTGGGGCTGATGGGCGCGGTCGCCGATGCGGCACTGGAGGCGGGCGGCGAGGTGATCGGGGTGATCCCCCAGGCGCTGGTCGATGCCGAAGTCGCGCATCGCGGCTGTACCGAGCTGCACATCGTCCGCACGATGCACGAGCGCAAACAGGCCTTCACCGATATCTCGGACGGCTTCATCACGCTGCCCGGCGGCACCGGGACGATGGACGAATTGTGGGAGGCGATGAGCTGGGCGCAGATCGGCTATCACGCCAAACCGGTGGGTCTGCTCAACACCGCCGGTTTCTATGACGGGCTGATCGCGTTCGTGAAGACGATGGGGGAAGTCGGCTTCCTGCGGCCGCAGCACCAGTCGATCCTGCAGATCGACGACCAGCTCGACGGCCTGTTGGCGAAGATGGCAGCCCACGTCCCGGCGACCACGATCGGCCAGATCGGCAGCAAGGACCTGTGACCCCGCCAAGCCGCGCCTTGGTGGTCGCGGCGGCGCAGGACAGCATCGCGCGCGGATCGCGCAGCTTCGCGATGGCGAGCCAGATCTTCGATCCGGCGACGCGCGAACGCGCCTGGCTGCTCTATGCCTGGTGCCGCGCGTGCGACGATCTCGCGGACGGGCAGGAGCTGGGGCATGACGCGGCGCGCGTCGCCGATCCCGCCGCCCGACTGGCGCGGATCCGCGACCTGACCGGCAAGGCGCTGGCCGGGGAAGCGACGGGCGATCCGGCGTTCGACGCGCTGGGCATCGTCGCGCGGGAAGCCGACCTTCCCCACCGCTTCATCCATGACCTGATCGAAGGGTTCGCGCTCGACGCCAAGGGCTGGTTCCCGCGGAGCGAGGACGATCTGCTGCGCTATTGCTATCATGTCGCCGGCGCGGTGGGGTGCATGATGGCGGTAGTGATGGGGGTCGATCCCAGGGACGAGGCCACGCTGGACCGCGCCTGCGACCTCGGCATCGCGTTCCAGCTCGCCAATATCGCGCGCGATATCGAGGCCGACGACCGCATCGGCCGCTGCTATCTGCCCATCGACTGGCTGGTCGAGATGGATATCCCGCCCGGCCAGCATATGAAGCCGCCGTTCCGGCCGCGCCTTGTCGTCATCGCGAAATGGCTGGGGGAGATGGCCGAAGCCTATGGCGCCAGCGCAAGGGCCGGCGCACCCGCATTGCGGTTCCGCTCGGCCTGGGCGGTGCTGGCAGCGGCGGGCATTTATGGCGGGATTGCGCGCGAGGTAACGGCGCGCGGCGCGCATGCCTGGGACCATCGCGCCGCGACCAGCAACTGGCAGAAGCTTGGCTGGCTGGCGCGCGCACTGCCACAGGCCGCGTTCCGCGCCCGGCTCTACCCGACCGCGCCACGTCCAGCGGAGCTTTGGCTTCGTCCGCGTTAACCGCGTTCGGCGACGGCCCGGAAACGGGAGCGGCGCACAAGGGGGATCGGTATGACCGCGTTATCGCTTAACCTCTCCCGCGCGCTCGCGAAGGGCCGTGCAGCCCCCGCCCCGCCCGCGAGCCGCGCGGACCTTTTACTCACCCTGCTGCGCAAGCGCGCTGCTGCGCACAATGCCGGCGCGCCCGAGCTTGAAGCGCTGTTGCGCGATCAGATCCGCTGGGCGTTACCGATCATACGCTGCTGAGACCCTAGCCGCGCGGGGTCCGCGCCTCGGTGCGCGCCATCTGCTCGCCACGGCGCTGGCACGCGGCGACAATCACCGGGAAGGACAGGTCGGCGTGGCGCGGCAGCACCTGCGTCATCGCTGCCTGGCATTGCGCCGCGCTCTGGTACCGGACCGGCTCGACGCGCGCTTCGCGGCATTGCGACTGATCGTCGCCGCAGCCAAGGATCGCCATCACGTAGAAAACCGGTTCCATCATCTTGCTCCTCGCCATGACAACGGATGGCGGCGGAGCTTTGTTGCATCCGGGCACCGGCGGCCCCAGATTGGCGCCCATGCCGCCCCAGACCGCTTCCACCGGCGGCGAACGCCCGCTGTTCGCCACGCTTCGACGCTTCCTTCCCTATCTCTGGCCCGACGGCATGCCGGGGTTGAAGGCGCGCATCATCGGCGCGCTGCTGCTGGTGCTGATGTCGAAGGTGGTCCAGGTCTATGGCGCTGCTTACGCGCTCAAGGCCGCGGTCGACTCCATGGCGCTGAACGACCGCGGCGTCGTGACCTTCGTCATCCTGATGGTCGTCGGCTATGCCGCCGCGCGACTGTTCACCACGCTGTTCGACAACCTCCGCAACACCGTGTTCGAGAAGGTCGGTCAGGATGCGACCCGGCGGCTCGCCATCGTCACCTTCCGCCACCTCCACCAGCTGTCGCTGCGCTTCCACCTCGAGCGGCGCACCGGCGCGGTGACCAAGGTGGTCGAGCGCGGCACCAAGAGCATCGATTCGATGCTCTACTTCCTGCTGTTCAACATCGCCCCGACGATCCTGGAACTGGCGCTGGTGCTGCAGATCTTCGGCAGCAAGTTCGGCTGGTGGCTGGTCGCATCGACGCTGGCGATGGTGGTGATCTACATCGCCTTTACCCGCTGGATCACCGACTGGCGCTCCAAGCTGCGCGAGCAGATGAACGACCTCGACACCGGTGCGGTCGCGCATGCGGTGGATTCGCTGCTGAACTTCGAGACGGTGAAATATTTCAACGCCGAAACGCGCGAGGCCGATCGCTATTCGAAGGCGGTCGACGCCTATGCCAGGGCGGCGGTGAAGAGCGAGAATTCGCTCGCCTGGCTCAACATGGGCCAGTCGCTGATCACCAACGTCATGCTGGGCGCGGGGATGGCGGTGGTCGCCTGGGGCTGGTCCTCGGGCGAATTCACCGCGGGCGACGTGGTGTTCGTTTCGACGCTGCTGAGCCAGTTGTTCCGTCCGCTCGACATGCTCGGCTGGGTCTATCGCACGATCCGCCAGGGCGTGATCGACATGGGCGCGATGTTCGACCTGATCGATACCGATGCCGAGGTGAAGGACATACCCGGCGCACCCGCACTGGAGGTCCGGCGCGGCGAGGTGCGGTTCGAGGATGTGCATTTCGGCTATGACGCCGAGCGCGATATCCTGAAGGGCATCGATCTGGTCATCGCGCCGGGGCAGACGGTTGCCGTGGTCGGTCCCTCGGGCGCGGGCAAGTCGACGCTCGCGCGCATCCTCTACCGCTTCTACGACTTGACCGGCGGCCGGGTGACGATCGACGGGCAGGATATTGCCCAAGTGACCCAGGCGAGCCTGCGCGCCGCGATCGGCATCGTCCCGCAGGATACGGTGCTGTTCAACGACACGGTCGGCTACAACATCGCCTATGGCCGCGAGGGCGCGACGCCCGAACAGGTCGCCGCTGCCGCGCGCGGCGCCGCGATTGCCGGGTTCATCGAGTCGATGCCCAGCGGCTACGACACCCGCGTCGGCGAGCGCGGGCTCAAGCTGTCAGGTGGGGAGAAGCAGCGCGTCGCCATCGCGCGGACATTGCTCAAGGATCCACCGATCCTGATCCTCGACGAGGCGACCAGCGCGCTGGATTCGCGGACGGAGGCGGAGATTCTCGACACGCTGGAGGCGATCGAGCGCGGTCGGACGACGATCGTGATCGCGCACCGGCTGTCGACCGTGGTCAATGCCGACCGCATCGTGGTGCTGGAGGCCGGACGCATCGCCGAGCAGGGCACGCATGCTGAGCTGCTCGAACTGCGCGGCGTCTACGCTGAGATGTGGGCGCGCCAGCAGGCCGAGCGCGAGGCGGTGGAGGAAGCGGCGGAGTGAGAACTCACCGTCACCCCGGCCTTGTGCCGGGGTCCACCGGGCGGCAGGCGCTGAGGCAAGAGGTTCTGGCGTCGTTCCGAGTGGCGAAGTGGACCCCGGCACAAGGCCGGGGTGACGATTAGGAATGGCTCATCCGAACTCGACTGCCTCGAACCGCACCGGGCGGCCGTGCGCGGCGTTGGCGAGCTGGCCATCCCACATCACGCGGCGGCCGCGGATGATCGTGCCGATCGGCTTGCCGGTGAGCTGATCCCCGGTGAACGGCGACCAGCCGCAGCGCGAAGCGAGCCAACTCTCCTCGACGGTCCACTGCTTCTTCAAATCCACCACGGTGAAGTCAGCGTCATAGCCGGTGGCGATCCGGCCCTTGCCGACCAGCCCGAACACGCGCTGCGGTCCGGCGCTGGTGAGGTCGATCAGCCGCGCGAGCGTGGTGCGCCCCTTGGCGACATGGTCCAGCAGCAGCGGCAACAGCGTCTGCACGCCGGGCATGCCGCTGGGCGATGACGGATAGGGCTTGGCCTTTTCCTCGATCGTGTGTGGCGCATGGTCGGAGCCGAGTACATCGGGCACGCCCTGGTTGAGCCAGTGCCACAGGCCGTCGCGATGCGCGGCCGAACGGATCGGCGGGTTCATCTGGGCATAGGTGCCGAGGCGCGGATAGGCGTCCTCCCCGGCCAGCGTCAGATGCTGCGGCGTCACCTCGCAGGTCGCGATGTCCTTGTGCTGGCCGAGCAGTTCCAGCTCGGCCGGCGTGGTGACATGGAGGACGTGGATGCGGCGGCGTGCTTCGCGCGCAAGCTTTAGGATGCGGCGCGTGGCCATGATCGCGCTCTCGTCGTCGCGCCATACCGGGTGCGAGGACGGATCGCCGGGCACCCGCTCACCCTCGCGCTCGTTCATCCGGAACTCGTCCTCGGCATGGATCGCGACGCGGCGATGGCCTGAGGCGAGGACGCGGGCGAGATTGGCGTCGTCCGACACCAGCAGGTCGCCGGTCGATGCGCCCATGAAGATCTTGACCCCGGCGGTGCCCGGCATCCGCTCGAGCTCGGCAAGGTCGGCGGCATTGTTGTTGGTCGCGCCGACATAGAAGGCGTGGTCGCACCACATCCGGTCCTTCGCGCGGGCGAGCTTGTCGTTCACCGCGTCGGCGGTGTCGGTGTTGGGCTTGGTGTTCGGCATCTCGAACACCGCGGTCACCCCGCCCAGCACTGCAGCGCGGCTGCCGGATTCCAGGTCTTCCTTCGCCTCCAGCCCCGGCTCGCGGAAATGGACCTGGCTGTCGATCACGCCGGGCAGGATATCGAGGCCGGTGCAGTCGATCGTCTCGCCCGCGTCCCCCGTGGCGCCGATCGCGACGATCTTGCCGTCGCGCACCCCGATATCGAGCTGGGCGGGGCCGCCGGGCAGATGCACCGTGCCGCCGGTGAGCTTGAGATCGAAGGTCGCCATATCAGCCTCTTTTGCAGTCGCTTCCGGCGTCCTACCTGTTCGGCATGACAGAGACCAGCCAAGTTCGGGCGACCCTGCTCGCCGATCGTTCGCTTATTCGCGTTTCGGGGGAGGATGTGCGCGGCTTCCTGCAGGGGCTGGTGACGCAGGACGTCAACGCCGTGCAGCCCGGCACGCCACAATGGGCGGGGCTGCTCACCGCGCAGGGCAAGGCGCTGTTCGACTTCATCCTGTGGGATGCTGAAGATTCGGGGGGCGAAGCGATCCTGATCGATTGCGAGACCGAACAGCGCGAGGCGCTGATCCGGCGGCTGTCGATCTATCGCCTGCGCCGGCCGATCACGATCGAAGCGATCGAAGGCGGCGTCCACTGGTCGCCCGAGCCTGGCGCAGGCGTTTCCGATCCGCGGCTCGCTGAACTCGGCTATCGCTGGCTGGGAGAGGCGGGCGGGGAGGCGGCAACCGGCTGGCTGGAGCACCGCCTGCGCCTTGGCGTGACCGAAGGCGTCGCCGAGCTTGGCGCGGACAAGACCCTTTGGCTCGAGTGCAACGCGACCGAACTCAACGGCGTGAGCTTCGGCAAGGGGTGTTACGTCGGCCAGGAGAATACCGCGCGGATGAACTGGCGCGCCAAGATCAACCGCCGCCTCGTCGTCGCGCCGCTCGGCGAGCCGGGCGACCGCACTCGCGCCACCTATCCCGATCTCGGCCTGATGGTCGAGCATCGCCGCGTCGAGGCGCTCGGCGACGCGATCGTGCCGGAATGGCTCGCGACCGCGCTCAGCTCGGAACCGGCGGACTAGGGCTATCCGCTCCGGTCCACGCCTGCGATCAGTGCGCGTGCCGCTTCGCTCGACAGGGGAGGCGAGGCGAGAACGACCGAGGTTGCGATCTGGCGCGTCGGCACATCCCAATAGGTGCGGAGAAGCGGCGCGATATCGCCGTCATGCACGCAAACGAACCCATGCCGTTCGTAGAAGCGGATTGCCCAATCCGCGGCCTTCCAGGTGCCGATCAGGATTGGCCGTTCGCTGCCACGGCGGAGATGCTCGAGCAGTTGCGAGCCGATCCCATAGCCTTGCCACTCAGGCAGGACATAGGCGTGCCGGATAAGGTCGACATTCTGTCGATGCTGCACACCCATCACCCCGATCAGCCGCCCATGCGCGACGCAGCCGCTGAATTCGACGCCATCGGCCAGCTCGGACGCCAGCGCGTCGGCCGGCATATAGGGCTCGTGCCAGCGATCGGCGGGGATCACACCGCGATATGCCTCGGCAGCGGCGTTGATGATGCCGCCTATCTCGGCGTAATCGGCCGGGTCGCATCGCCGGATTGTGATCTCAGTCGGTGCCTGACTTTGCCCACTCATGTTCCTCGGTCCTCCGGTTTCGTACGGGACCGGTTATGCGGAGTTGACCGGAACGCTCTTGAACGAAATTGCACGGCGATGGCGATGTGCTTTGGCGTAGACGCCCGGTGTGAAGCCATGTCGCGCAACGAAGACACGGTGCATGTGACTTTGGTCGGCAAAGCCCGCGCCGGCCGCCGCATCTGCCAGCGTCGCACCGTCGCGGATCAGGCGGCGCGCCGAATCAAGTCGACGCTGCACCAGATAGGCGTGCGGCGTGAATCCGGTCAGGCGGGCAAATGCCCGCAAGGTCTGATAGCGGTTGAGACCGGCCAATGCCGCCAGATCGGCCAGGGTGTGCGAGCCCGCCGGTTCGTCGTCGATGCGCGCACGGACGTGGGCCAGCCGGTGGGCAGTAGCCGCAACCTGCGGTGTCGCGACACCGAACAGGCATCCGAAAAGCGATAGAAGCCGCTCCTCGAACGCCTCCTCCTGCTCGGCGCACAGGATGGCTTGTCGGGTCGCCATGAAGAGGCCGGCCAGGTGGGGATTGTCAACGACCGGCGCATGCAGCTCACGCAGCGAGCATCGGCCATCTTCTAGGTCGTGGACGGCTTCACCGATCATCTGTGGCGAGAAGTAGAGCATCGACCAGGCCCGCGCCGGCCCGACCGGCACTCCATCGTGGAGCTCGGCCGGATTGACGGTCACGAGGTTTCCCTTGACCGCTTCCACCGGGCCGCGACCGCTCCATGAGCGCTGCGCACCGCCTGTTACCAGTCCGACGCCGAACTCATCATGCGCATGACGCGCGAACGAACGCCCGGATAGCGCATCGACTGCGGTGATCGCACCGTCACGATATGATCGGACCTGGAAGATTTCCCGCTTCATATGTGGAGATTATGGGTGCTCGAGGCACCGATGCAATCCGGGCATCGACACAGTTTGAGGGCCATGGGCGCACCCAGGCCATCGTCACCAGCTGCTGCGTCCATCGACCTGCTCGATCTTTACCGACGCGATGTCGAAGTCATCGATCAGGCGGATATTGACCGCGGCGATGCGCGTGTCGGGAAAGCTGTTCGGATCGCCGTTCTTCGGCGTGCCATCGGCGTTGTACACCGACGCCCAGTCGGGGGAGTCGCCCCAGCTGCTGATCCCGCATTCGCTGCAGAAATGATGCTGGTTCATGCCGCCGCTGGCTGAATAGATCTTGTCGGCGTCGTCCGACAGGATCGTGATCGCCTCGGGCGGATAGTAGCTCCAGATCGCGCCGGTTTTGAAACAATAGGTGCAGTTGCACTGCTTCGCCTCGGTCGGCGGATGGGGCAGCGCGATCTTGGTCGCGCCGCAATGGCAGGTGGCGGTCAGGGTCATCGATCATCGCTCCATGCTGGGGTCGATGACCTTGCTACATCGGCTGGATGTCAGGAAGTGGCAGCAGTCGTTCGATCCAACGCCACTGCCGGCCTGCCCTGCCCCGAACCTCAGGGCAAAGAAAAAGGGAGGCCGGTTGCCCGGCCTCCCCAATTCTTGTCGATCCGCAGAGCGGACCGCGCGGCTTACATGCCCGAACCCGGACCGTAAGTGATTTCCACGCGGCGGTTCTGCAGCTCGCGAACGCCATCGGCGGTCTCGACGCGCGGACGGCTTTCGCCGAACGCTTCCGTGCTGATCGTGCCGTCGGCGATGCCGCGACCGGTCAGATACCCCTTCACGGAGTCTGCACGGCGCTGCGACAGACCGACGTTGTAGCTCGCCGAGCCCGAACGGTCAGCGTGGCCCGCCAGCATGACCTGCGCGTTACCGCAGTTCTGATATGCCGAGATGGCGTTGTCGAGAATGCCGGCTGCCTCAGGCGTGATGTCCGACTTATCCCACTCGAAGAACACGATGTACGGTCCAGGAGTGCAAACCGGCGGAGGCGGCGGAGGCGGCGGAGGCGGAGGCGGCGGAGGCGCCACTTCGACCGGCGGAGGCGGCGGCGGCGGCGGCGGTGCAGCCGGCTCACCGAAGTTGAAGGTCACGCCACCCAGGATGCTGTGCGAACGGAAGCGACCGTCGAACTGACGGCCGGTCACGTCGACCAGCTTGACGTTGTCGGCGTTGAAGAAGCGATACTTCAGCGTCACGTCGATGTTGTCGCTGATCGGCTGACGCAGACCGGCGAGCACCTGCCACGCGAACACGGTGTCCGAATCGTCGAGGAACGAGCCATGGGTGGTCAGACCGTAGTCGGCCTTGACGCGCGACACGCCCGCACCGCCGCCGATGAAGCCCTGCACGCCATCGTCATCGCCGAAGTCGAGCAGACCGTTGATCATGAAGCTCAGCGCGGACGACGAACCACCGGCAACATCATAGGTGCCGGCCGGAGCGTTATACAGGTTGTTCGACGCATTGCGTGCCGGCGTGGTCAGGGTCGAGCGATAGGCATCGACCGTTGCACGGCGATAGCTGACGTCTGCCTCGATGCGGAACGCGCCGAGGTCGTAGCCGATGACGCCGCCGACGTCCCAGCCATAGTTGTGATCGACCGTGCCAGCAGCGGTCGACGCGCCGATGTCGAAACTGATATCTTCGACAATCATCGCGCCGCCTTCGACGCCCACATACCACGCGTTATCGCGGGCGAGGGCGGGCGTTGCGAGCGCGGTCGAAGCGAGTGCCAGTGTTACGGCAAGCTTCCGCATCATAATCCCCTTTCTTGGTTGCCACTTCGGACAGCGCTAACTTCCTACTCGCTCGAAAGTTTCCGCGCAAGCGAACAAAATCTAGGGACTGTTGCCGGAACGTCACAGTTACAACGGGTCGATCAGGCCATGGGTCCGAAGCGCAGTCAGGATGGCGTCGATCGCAACCCGTGCCTCCGCATCCACCACCACCCCGCCGTCAGGATCGGCGATTGCCGGCTCGCGCGGGCCGACCACCTGCTCGCCGTCGATCTCGAGGCATGTCGCGGTGAGCCGCCCGTTGCGCCAGGCTCCTGAGGTATAGCGCGCGCCGAGCGCGTCCGCCGCGACCCACGCGGTCATGCCTTCGCGTGGCGGAATGAAGCGCCATCCGCCCGCGGTCCACAGCGCCAGTGCCCGCGCCGCGCCGGCCCATTCCGCGGCCGGCGATTCGCCGACGATCCAGCATTGGCCCGCGGCCGGAGCAGTCGGCGGCACATTGAGGCCGATCCCCGCTCGGGCCGCAGCGCGAACAGCTCCGCCACCCCGCCCGCGCCGTCGCCCAGCAGCTGCACGAACGCATTGCCGTGCAGCAGCAGCTGCGCCGCCAGCGTCGCAATCAGCTCCTGTCCCTGCGTCCGAGCCGTCGCCAGTGCCAGCAGCGCCGGGTCCGACGCCTCGAGCGCGCATCGGCCACGCCCTCGCACACGATCTTCACCGCGCGTTGCGCCACCGGATTGACGCAATAGCCCTCGCGCACCTGCGCCTCATAGCTTTGCGGCCATTCGCCCAGCATCGCCGCGCCGCCATGCGCACGCGCCAACGCCGGCCGCGACGCCTCGCGCCGCTTCCCGAACCATTTCATTTGGATCTACCTCGCTTGTCTTGAGCCCGCGCGCGTCAACGCGCGTCAGAGCTGCCTGAAATTTCGTCCAGGTGGAGCCGAAGCGCGTGACTTGCGAGCACCGGAGCGCAGCGTACTTCAGGTACGTGAGCACCGGAGCGCAGCAAATCGCGCGATGCAGGCCCGCATGGGCGGAATTTCAGGTGGCTCTGCGGCCGAACCAGATCACGTGCCGCGGCCCCTTGCCGTTCTGTCGCGCGCGCACGACGACCTCTTCGACATCGAACCCGACTTCGCGCATCCGCCGCGCGAATTTCGGGTCCGGCCCCGCCGACCAGACCGCAAGCACCCCGCCCGGCTTCAGCGCCGCCCGCGCCGCGCGCAGCCCGTCGAACGTATAGAGCCTGTCGTTGGCCAGCCGCGTCAGCCCGTCGGGGCCATTGTCCACATCGAGCAGGATCGCGTCATAAGCGCCGCGCCCCCGCGCGATCGCCGCCCCGACATCGCCCATCACAATCTGCGTGCGCGGATCGTCGAGGCATCCCGCCGCCAGTTCCGCCATCGGCCCGCGCGCCCAGTCGATGATCTTGGGCACCAGCTCGGCGACCACCGCCTTGCCCCCCGGCCCCATCAGCGCCAGCGCCTTGCGCAGCGTGAAGCCCATCCCGTACCCGCCGATCAGCAATGTCGCCGAAGCGGGCGCCGCGAGCCGCGCCAGCGTCATCTCCGCCAGCGCCTCTTCCGATCCGCTCATCCGGCTCGACATCAGCTCGTTGCGATCGAGCACGATCATGAAATCGTCGCCCCGCCGGAACAGCCGCAGCGGATCGCCGCCCGGCACGTCAGCCACATCGATCAGCTCGCGCGGGGTCAAGACCTGGTCCTCGTCATCCCCGCCTCATAGCCGGGTCGCGGCGCAGGGCCAGCGAAAGCGGCGTTCAGGCCGCGGACATCCCTTCGCCGGGAAGCGTCTGCGCCCATTCGGCCAGGTCGGCGAGCGGGATCGGAGTCGAGAATTCGATGCCGACCCGGTCGCCCTTCATCCAGCGGACCCGGCCCGACAGCGCGGCCAGCCCGTCGATCGCGAGCTCGATCGCGGCGTCCGCCTCCATCGGCAGGTCGCTCTGGATCTTCGCGCCCTTCTGCGACAGGTCGATCAGGTCGATGACATGCCACATCGCCCCGACACGCAACCGCGCACGCCGCCCGACCATCAGCCGCGGTCCGCGTGGCGTTTCTTGCGTCGTGGGCAAGTGGTTGAGGTTCAGATAGGCGGCAACATCGATCGCCGCGTCGAATGCGACCCCGGCATTCCTGTCTTTCACCCAACAGATCTTGCCGGTGACGGGCTCGCACCCCTTGGGCTCGACGCGCACCGCGGTCCCCAGCGCGAACGGCGCATAGGTTTCGAGCATCAGCCCGCCCGCACCGATGTTGCGGATCAGGCACAGATGCTGCGCGCCGTTCTCGACCACGACCCGCGCCACACGAAACAGCGTCGTGAAGCGCTGGCCAGTCCTCTGGTCAGGTATGGCGTTCCAGTCCGGCGCATCCGCGGAACCACGCACGGGCAATCTCCCGCGAGCAATCGATTACCGATACAGGGAAGATGCTCGCCGTCCCCCCGTCCGGCCCCACCCCTTCCTCATGCCTCTCGAGGGCTAACGAAAACTTGCCGGGTATGATTAATATACACAGCTTGTGTGCACCGCCTTAAGCTGCGCACGGGTCGCCGGGCCGTCACACGGACAATCTGGGCCGCAACGTCGCCAGCAACGCCTGGGCCTCCTCGCGTTCGCACTCCGTGATATATTCGGACGTGCTCGCCACCGCGAGACAGCGCAGCGCCGCCTGAACATCCTTCCGGACGCCCATGCCATTGAGATAACATTTCGCCATGTCGAGCTGCGCGCTGCCATCGCCCGCCAGGGCGACGCGCTGGTACCAGCTGAACATCGTCCGTATCCGACCCTTTTCGCGATAGAGGATCGCGATGTTGGCCGCCGCCGCGTGGCTCCCGCGCCGCCAGGCCTTGCGATACAGCTTCATCGCCAGCCCCTTGTCGACCGCCACACCCTCGCCGATATCGTACATATAGCCCAAAGCGTGCAGGCACTCGGCATCGCCCAGCTCGGCGCCGCATTCGTAACAGGCGTGCGCATGATCGAAATTGCCCGCTTCCATCGCATCATAGGCAATTCGAAGAAGAGCGTCGGTATCCGCCATGATCCCGGACTGGCATATTCCCACGGTCGATCCAACCCAGGCACGGGATCGGCGGCGCTGCCTAGCCCAGCCCCCTGACCTTGGCCGCGCGCCTGCGCCCCAGCATCAGCTCGGTCAGCGCCCAGACCAGGGCATCCGCCCGGTCGGGCGAGCGCCCCGGCCCTTCATAGCCGCCGCCCGCCGACAGCCCGCACAGCTCGTCCTCCAGCGCCGGGAAGCGCCCGGCATGCTTCACCCGCCCGGCCTCGTACAGCGCCGCCACCGGTTCGGCGCGCGCTACCTTGCCATGGCTGGCATGAACCAGCTTGAGCGGCAGCGCGACATCGGCCGCGCGCAGCACGCTCTTCACCATGTCGCCGCCCTGGTTCTTCTCGGCCACCACCTTGTCGGCGCCATGTTTCGCCGCGCATTGCGCCACCGTGCGTGCCCAGCCTTCGGGGGAAAGCCCCTTCACGCTCGCGTCCGCAATGACATGGCCGACATCGGCGGCGTCCAGCGCCACCGCGACGATCCCGCACGCATCGCCCTCGGCGCTGGCCGGGGGATCGACCCCCACCACCACGCGCACCACGTCCCTCGGCTTCTTGCCCCGGCACGCCTCGATCGTCGCGCGCGTCCACAGCGCGCCCGCCACCTCGTCGATCATCTCGCCGTCCAGCTCCTGCCGTCCCAGCCGCGTGCCGCCATATTCGGCCTCCATCGCCTCGACGAAGCTCGCGGGCAGGTTGGGATTGTCCCGTGTCCGTCCGCGCGTCTCGACCGTGCCGGGCATTGCCATCACGCGCCGCATCAGCCGGGTCGGTCGCGGCGTCGTCGTCACCAGCACGCGGGCATCGTCGCCCGCACGCAGCCCCAGCATCAGATTGTCCCACACCGTCTCGCCATGCCGCCATTTGGCAAGCTCGTCGCACCAGGCGGCATGATGCTCGGGTCCACGCAGCCGTTCGGGTGCCTCGGCCGAATAGACGAAGCCCTTGGCGCCCGACGCGAATTCCACCTCGCCTGCGCTCGGGCGCCATTTCACCTGCTCGTCGTCATGCGCGATCGCGATCAGCCCGCTCGGCCCCTCGATCATCACCTTGGCGACATCGTCCCCGCTCGCCCCGACCAGCGCGATCCGCCCATCCTTGTTGCACCGCGCCCATTCGCTCACCCATTCGGCGCCCGCACGCGTCTTGCCGAACCCGCGCCCGGCACGGATCAGCCACACCCGCCAGTCGCCCGGCGGCGAAATCTGCCCGCCATGCGCCCATAATCTCCATCGCTCACGCAACTCGATCTGCTGCATTCGGGTCATGCGCGACAGCACCCGGTTCCGATCCACCTCCCTCAGCAGCGCCAGCCGTTCGGTCTCGTTCTGCGGAACGGGATCTTCCGCTTCCTCCGCCTCGCTGCTCACGACTTGCGGCCGCTCCCGCGCAGCCTGCGCTCCAGCGCGTCGAGCTGCTTCTTGAGCGCCGCATCGGTCTCTTCCGGGGTCGGGCGGGGTCCGCGCTTCGTCACCGGCTTGCCGTCCACCGTCTGGCGATGCTTGGTCAGCAGCGCCATCGCCAGCTGCAACGCGCCGGCGGTGACCAGATCCGGCGCTGGCGCCGCAGCGCCCTCCGCGTCCGCCGCCTCGATCGCCTCGCCGATATCGATCGCGTTGACCCCGATCAGCGCATGTTCAAGCACCGCGATCTCGAGCCGCTCATAGCCCAGCCCCAGCGCCTCGGCCCACAGATCGCCGAACGCCGGATCGCGCTTGCGCAGCTGATACACGCCGCTCGGCGTCATCCCGGCCGCCGCCGCCGCCGTCTTGACGTTGCACGTCCCGGCCAGCGTCGCCAGAAACAGCTCGCGCTTGGCCTTGGTCCAGCCCGTCGCAGCCACG
Source organism: uncultured Stakelama sp. (assembly GCA_964407945.1). Classification (GTDB taxonomy): domain Bacteria; phylum Pseudomonadota; class Alphaproteobacteria; order Sphingomonadales; family Sphingomonadaceae; genus Sphingomonas. The sequence continues at coordinate 43,576 of CAYOXO010000001.1, read as the reverse complement.
CGCCGTTTCTGGATCGGGCGCCGGTATCCCGGCTCCAGTTTGTCCGTCATGATCCGCTCCCCGCAAAGACCGAAACGGACCGCATGGCGTCAGCGCCCCGGCCCGTCCGAATGTTCAAGGCGAACGGGCCGGCAGCGTCTGTCCGCGCCAGCCCGTTCGCTGCGAGTCCGGCGATGCAGAGCCGTCCGCTCCCGCACCCGCCCGACTCGCAATTCCGCCAAGGCGGCCTGGGCGAGCATGGCTCGGCCAGGACTCGCCGCCGTGCGTGGCCGGCGGGCGGGCAAGGCCCGACCCGTCCGACGCCGCGGCTTTGCCGTGGCGCCATCTCTCCGCCCGGCCACCTGCCCGACTCGCAATTCCTCAGCGTTCCTGTTTTGTACCCAATCAGCGTCGCGATGTCAAGCACAATTTGCCTATTTGGTTATTCTCCTGACGTCATCCCGGTTCGCCGATCGCTCCGGCGCCCCATTTCGCAGCCGGACTCAGCCTGCGTTCACCTGCCTGCCGTTAAGAGACGCAGCATGACGAAGCCTCTGATCCGTCCGCTCATTGCGCTCGTTGCGGCCGCGCTCGCCGGCGCCGCGCTCCCTGCCGCCGCGCAGCAGGCGGAAGCAGCGCCCGCGCCCAAGGAAGCGCGCATCCCCTTTGCCTCGATGGTCCGCGATTATCGGGCCGAAGATCGCAACGTGATCTATCTGCGCGCAGGCCGCGACTGGTATCGCGGCACCTTCTTCGCGCCGTGCGAGCAGTTGCCCTGGGCATGGACTATCGGCTTCGACACCGGCCCGGCGGGCAGTGCGGTCGATCGTTTCTCGACGATCATCGTCCGCGACGAACGCTGCCGCCTCGCTTCGCTGGTCAGGATCGACGGCCAGCCGCCGGCGAAGGCGAAGAAGCCGAAGAAGCAGGACTGACCCTGCCCCTTTTCTCGTCACCCCGACCTCGTGCCGGGGTCCACCGGGAGGCAGGCACCGGAGAAGAGGCTCCAGCTCAGACGACGAGGCAGAGTGGACCCCGGCGCAGGGCCGGAGTGACGACTGGAATTCGGATGAGTGAAAGCCCGGAATCCGGGACGCGGCCCGGACCTAGCCCGCGCGAAGGCTCGCCCAGGCCGCGACCTCGTCGTCCCGCCGCCGCGTGACGGTCAGCGCGTCCAGCACGCCGGTCGCCGGATCGATCTCGATCTGCGCATCCCATTCGAAGGTGGCGTTGCCCGCGATCGTCACCGCGTCGCCGCGCTCGGAGCCTTCGGCGCGCGTGCGCACGCGACCACCGGGGTTGTGGACCGTGATCCACTGGCCGAACGGGATGCGCCCGGTCAGCCCCGCGACATGCGTCGCCGCGCCCATCGCGGTGCCGCAGGCGTTGGTCAGGCCGACGCCGCGCTCATAGGTATGGACGTAGAGGCCGTCCGCGCGCAGCTCGACAAAGCTCACATTGGCGCGGTCGGCCAGCAGCGCCGGGCCGGCTTCGCACCAGTCGCCCAGCGCGGTCAGCTCGGCGACATCGACCGTGTCGACAAAGGTGATGAGGTGCGGGTTGGGCATCGCCACCGCGGTGAAGGCTCGCTCGCTCGGGAGGCCGTCTATCCGTGCCTCGATCACCGGCGCCGCGACGTTGATCCCTGCCGCGACCGGATCGGTCGATGCCGGGCCCACCGTGGTGCGGACGGTATAGACCCCCGCGGCCAGCTCCGGGTCGTGCGCAACCTGCGCATCGCTGGTCTTGAGCCGTACCGTCGCCGCCTCGATCCCCAGCGCCTCGAATCCGGCGCGTGCGGTGCAGCGCAGGCCGTTGAGGCAGGTTTCGGGGATCGATCCGTCGGCGTTGACCACCATCTGCGCAAAGGCCGCGCCGCCGCTGGCTTCGCCCAGCAGCAGCAGCCCGTCGGCGCCGACCGGCCCGGCGCGGTCGCACAGGGTGCGCGCGATGCGCCCCCATTCGGCGTCCGACAGCCGCGTCTCGCGTGCGTCGAACAGGGCGAAGTCGTTCCCCGACCCGTGGCATTTGGTGAAGGTCAGCCGCATGGCTCTGCATCTAGGCGTGTCGGCGCGGCGTGCAACTGCAGATCGGCTTGGCCGCGGCGAAGCCGGGCTGGCGTCCGCAGGAGCAAGCTGCAACAAGTGGGGGGATGGAGGGTATCCTTTTCCTCGCCGTCGTGGTCCTCGGCATCGTCGCAGCGTCGCAGGCGCAGCGGCTCAAGGCGCTCGCCCGCCGGCTCGACCGGCTCGAGCGCGGCCAGGCGCTGGCGCATCCCGCCGCCGAACCCGCGCCGCTCACGGCGCCGCGCCGCGTCGCGCAACCCGCGCCACCGCCTGCCGAACCCGCCCCGCCGCCGCCGCCGCCCGCACCCATTCCTGCACCCGCCGCCCAACCCGTCTCGCGTCCGGGCCTCGAATCGCTGGTCGGCGCGCGCCTGCCGATATGGGTCGGCGCCATCGCACTGGTCGCCGCGGGCTTCTTCCTCGTCCGCTACTCGATCGAGATCGGCCTGTTCACCCCCGCCCTCCGCACCGCGCTGGCTGCATTGTTTGCTGCGCTGCTCGTCGCGGGGAGCGAAGGCGCGCGCCGATTGCCCGCGACGCGCGACGACTCCCGCATCGCCCAGGCGCTCGCAGGCGCCGGGATCGCCAGCGCCTATGGCACCCTCTACATCGCCGCGGCCGTCTACCATCTGATCGCACCGCTCCCCGCTTTCGTGCTGATGATCGCAGTCACGGGCCTCGGCCTCGCGCTCGCATTGCGGCACGGCCCGCCGACCGCGGTGCTCGCCTTGGGCGGCGGGTTCATCGCGCCGCTGGTCGCAGGCTATGACGCCGCGGGGATCGGGCCGCTGCTCGTCTATCTTGCACTGTTCACCGCCGCATTGTTCGGCCTCGCGGCGCATCGCGGCTGGGCCTGGCTCGCCATCGCCGCCACTGCGGCCGGCTTCGCCTGGGTCAATTTCCTGCTGTTCGTGCTGGGTGCCGCCGAGTTGGCTGCCCCCGCAGCCTTTGTCGTGCTGCTCGCGATCGGGGCCAGCCTCGCGCTGCCGCGCGCGGGCGTGGTGGGAATCTGGCTCCGCCTCGCGCCGCTGGTCGTCGGTCTTGTCCAGTTGCTCGCCTTCGCTCCGGCCCTCGATTTCTCGGCTCTCGCCTGGGGATTCTATCTCATACTCGCCGCAGCCTCACTGATTCTCGCTCGGCGGAACGCGACTTATCTGCCGGGCAGTCTGGCCGCGCTCGCCCTCACCCTGCTGCTGCTCGCCATCGGCCTGGCCGAGCCGGATGCGCGAACGACGTATATCGCGGCAGCGATCTCCGCCCTGCTTTTCGGCATTCCCGGCCTGCTCCTGCTCCACCGTTCGCGCATCTGGGCAATCCTCGCGCTCGGCGGCATCGGCGGGCCTGTACTACTGGCCAACGCGATCAACTGGCCCCGCCTCGACGACTGGCAATGGGCCATCATCGAACTTCCGGCCGCCGCGCTCGCGGGATGGGTAAGCTGGCGGCGGCGGAGCCATGCAGGCCAGCGCGATCCCGGGCTGGTCGGTGGCGCAGTCCTGGCTGCGACGCTCGCCGGCACCGCGCTCGGCCAGCTCACCGGCAGCAACTGGATCGCGATTCCCTTCGCCGTCATCGCGCTGGCGCTCGGCTGGTGGGCGCGCTACACCAGCGACGCGCAACTACGCCTGCTCCCGGCACTCGCGCTCGCCGCGATCCTGATCGCCGGGGCCGAGCCGCTCGCCCGCTACCTGGCACTGATCGCCGACTCCGCAAGCGGCGCGCATCTGCCCTATCTTCAGCTCCCGGGCCTCGCCGAAGCCTTCCGCCCCTTGCTGCCCGCGCTCGCCGCCGCCGCTTTGCTCCTGGCCGACCGCGAGCAGTTCGCTCGCCTGCGGTCCGGAATAATGGCCGGCGCCATCGCCCTTGGGCTGATGCTGCTCTACCACCTCGCCAAGCTTCCGCTGGCCATTGCCGACGAATCCCGGTTCGCCGCGTGGGGCTTTGCCGAGCGCGCAGTCATCACCCACGCGCTGCTCGCCGCCGGCTGGCTGGGTTTCCGGCGCAGCCCTGCGCTTGGTCTCTGCCTGTTCGGCCTCGGCTTGATCCGGATTGTCTGGTTCGATCTGCTGCTGCTCAACCCCGCTGCGATCGCACAGCAGACAGGCGGCATCCCGCTCTTCAATCTGGCCGTGCTTCACCTTGCCCTGGCCGCAGCTTGGAGCTGGACCTTCGCCGCCGGCCGGGGTTGGCGCCTGGCCGGGATCGCCTTCACCTTCGCCACGGTTGCGGCCGCAGTACGTCAGGCGACGCATGGCTCCCTTCTCACCGGACCGGTCACGACGGGGGAGAATTACGGCTATTCCGCCGCCTTTCTGCTGCTCGCGCTCGCCTGGCTGGCGCTCGGTATCCGCAGCGGCGCGCGCGACCTGCGCCTCGCCGGCCTCGCGCTCCTCACCGCTATCACGCTCAAGGTGTTCCTGATCGATGCCGCAGCGCTCGACGGTTTGCTCCGCATTCTCTCGTTCCTTGGCCTCGGTGTCGCGTTGATCGGCATCGGCTGGGCGTATAGCCGTTTCCTCGGCACCTCGCTCAAGCCGCCCGCACTACCGGCTGATGACCCGTCCGGGCATCACGCCAGCCCATAATGACTTGCGACGCGGTCGAGCGCGAGGGTCAGGACCAATCGTCCCGCGCGCGCCGGCCAACCCAGCGCCTTCTCGGCCACCGGGACCGTTTCGCCCGCACAGATCACACGCCACAATATGTCGGCCAGCCCCGGCCCCGCAGCGCCCACCGCCGCGTCAAACCGCCGCTTGGCCGCAATCTGAGCGGTCGTGGGGTCAAGGCCGCGATGCGGCATTCCACCCCGCTGTGCGGCGGGCGCAGCATCCCAGCGCATCGTCACCCGCGGCCCCAGCGCCGCCATCTCATAATCCTCGCGCAACCGCTCCCCCGCTTCGAACTGGCGCGCATCTACCAG
>CAYOXO010000001.1:0-38601 GCA_964407945.1 uncultured Stakelama sp. | reverse complement strand
CAGGGGCGATTCAGCCAGGTTCACGGTGACTCGCCGTCCCGCCTTGCGGGCCGGGGCATTGCGGATCACAAATCCGTCCTCGATCGTCCGTTCCACCAGCTCGCGCATTCGCCACTCCCGCCAATTAGCGAATCACCCTTGCCATATCGTCACGCTTGTAGGAAAGTGATTTAACCACATCGGTTATTCGAGAGCTGCCATGATCACCGCCATCCGCGAAGTTCGCCGCGCCAAAGGCCTGACATTGGAAGAGGTCGCACAGCGCTGCGCACCGCCGACCACCGCACAGACGATCGGCCGGCTCGAAACGGGCACGCGCACCGTCTCGGTCGCCTGGCTCAACCGGATTGCCGCCGCACTCGCGGTCGATGCCGCCGATCTCGTTCGCCTGCCCGATCGTCCCGATATTCCCGTTGCGGCCACCCTCGATGCCTCGGGCGCGCAGGCATTGCGCCGTCCCGCGACTGTTGCGCCGCCGCATGCCGAGGCCGATCTGGTCGCCGTTACCGTCAGTTGCGGCATCGGCGACTATCGCGCGGGCGACGCCATCTGGTGCCGCCGTCTGGCCCCCGACGCGTTCGCTTCCGCGCTCAATCGCGATGTGCTGATCCCGCGTCCCGCCGGGCGCTTTCTATTCGGCCGGCTGATTGCGTACGAAGGCGAGGGCGGCCGTCTCAACATCCTGCCTCTTGGCCCCGGTGCACGGCAACAGGTCGTTGCCGATCCCCCCTGGATCGCCTGCGCCATCCAGCTTGTTCGCCAGCTCTAGACGTCCCTTGCGAAGGGCGCGGTTGAGGCGCATGCTCCGGGATGTTCCTTAGGGGAGGAATGCACCAATGAAGTATATCATCGCGCTCACGGCAATCATGGTCGGGGCGACGCCCGCTCTGGCAGAAGACTGGGACTTCATGCTTACCAATGGCTCGGGCAAGCCGATCAAGACCATCGAACTCGCGCCCAGCGGCACCCCGGACTGGAAGCCCCAGACGGTCGATCCGGAAGCGCGCCGCGAAACCGTGATCAAGGTAGGCGCCAAGACGACCATCCGCTTCGACAAGGCTGCGAATCAGTGCCGCTATGATCTCAGGGCCACGTTCGAGGACGGCACGACTCAAGTGTGGAATGCCGCCAATATCTGCGACAACAGCTACATCACGCTAAAGCTTGCCAACGGCAAGGCGACGATCACCGCCAGCTGAGGCAGGTGCCGGGATGGCGGGATGGTCTGTTTTGGTGGGCGCTGACGGGCTCGAACCGCCGACCCTCTCGGTGTAAACGAGATGCTCTACCAACTGAGCTAAGCGCCCGGCCTGTGGCCGTGAGCGCTCCGATAGGCGGGTTCTTCGTTCAGGTAAACCGGGTGGAGGTGATTTCGCGCGCTCGCGAAATCGGCTAGCGCGCCTCCATGACCGTCGTCACCCGTTTCGCACCAAGCCCCACCGGCCGTCTGCATGTCGGCAATATCCGCACCGCGCTCCATAACTGGATGTGGGCGCACAAGCAGGGCGGGCGCTTCCTGCTGCGCATCGACGACACCGATGGCGAACGCTCGCGTGAGGAGCATGTCCTTTCGATCCGCAGCGATCTGGGCTGGCTCGGCCTCGCCCCCGATCACGAGGAACGTCAGTCGCAGCGTTTTGACCTCTATGAACGCCGTTTCGCAGAACTCGCCGCTGCGGGCCGTGTCTATCCGGCCTATGAGACCCAGCAGGAGCTCGATCTCAAACGCAAGATCCTGCTCGGCCGCGGTCTGCCGCCCTTGTACGATCGAGCCGCACTCGCGCTCACCGATGCCGATCGCGCGCGGCTCGAGGCCGAGGGCGTGCAGCCGCACTGGCGCTTCCGGCTCGATCATTCGACGCCGATCGAGTGGCATGACCTGATTCGCGGCCCCCAGCGCTTCGATCCGGCGACGATGAGCGATCCGGTCGTCCGCCGCGCTGACGGCTCGTGGCTCTACCTTCTCCCTTCCGTAATCGACGATATCGACATGGACATCACCCATGTCGTGCGCGGCGAAGACCATGTCTCCAACACCGCGGCACAATTGCAGATGTTCGACGCGCTGGGCGCGCCGCCGCCCGCCTTCGCGCATGAAGCGCTGTTGACCGGCTCCGAGGGCAAGCTCTCCAAGCGCCTCGGCTCGCTCGGCGTCGATCACTTCCGGGAGGCGGGGATAGAGCCGCAAGCGATCGTGGCGCTTCTCGCCCGGCTCGGCACCAGCGATCCGGTCGAACCGCTCGGCGACGTCGCGCCCTTGCTCGAATCGTTCGACTTTGCGCGCTTCGGGCGCGCGCCTGCTCGCTTCGACGAAGCCGAGCTCGCCCAGCTCAACTCGCGCATCATCCATCAGCTTGACCATGAAGCGGTCGCGTCGCGCCTGCCCACAGGGATGGACGCTACCGGCTGGGCCGCCATCCGCCCCAATTTGTCGACGCTCGCCGAAGCCGCCGACTGGTGGCAGGTGGTCGAGGGTCCGGTCTCAACCCTGCGCGATTCGGAAGATGCCGATTTCCTCGCGCAAGCTGCCGCGGCCGCCGCCGATCTCGACTGGTCGGGCGACCCCTGGCACGCGCTCACCACCGCGCTCAAGGACATGACCGGGCGCAAGGGCAAGGCGCTGTTCCTCCCGCTCCGCCAGGCACTCACCGGGCGCGATTCGGGCCCGGATATGGCGGCACTGCTTCCACTCATCGGCCGCGAACGCGCCATCGCCCGGCTGCGCGGCTAGCGGCCTCTCGTTCTCATCGACCAGCCGCGCTGGTTGCCCGTTCAGCATGATACAAAATCACCTTGACCCCGTAATGTTATGATATATCCTTGTCTCGACTCGACTGAGACCGGTCGGGGACAAGGAGAGCAGCCATGCATGCCAATCGGTATCACTCCACCGCGTCGCGCCCGGCCGGGGCCGGCGGCGCGCTTCTGATCAGCGGGGCGATGATCCTCGGTCTCTATTATGCGGGCCCGACCATCGCGCCCGGCGTGTTCGAGACGCCGCCGATCTTCATCGACAATATCCCGATCGACCCGCCCAAGCCGGACGACCCCAAGCCGCAGCCGCCGACCGATCGGCGCAAGTCGGTCACGACACCGCTGCCGCATATCCCCGACCGGGTCGTCGACCTCCCGACCGATCATGGCGGCATCGCAGGTACCGATGTCATCGGTCCGGTCTCGACTGAGCCGCCCGGCCCCGTCGGCCCTGTCGGCCCTGTCGGCGGCACAGTCGATCCGCCGCGTCCGCCGGTGATGGTCGCCCCCTCGGTCGACCCTCGCTATTTCGATGCGCTCCAGCCGCCCTACCCTCCCGCGGAACTCCGCCGCGGCACCGAAGGCAGCGTCACTGCGCGCGTGCTGGTCGGCCCCGATGGTCGTGTGAAGGCGATCGACATCGTCAAGAGCCCGAGCGAGGGCCTGTCCGAAGCGACCCGCAAACAGGCGCTCGCCCGCTGGCGCTTCAATCCCGCGACCCGCGACGGCGTACCGGTCGAGGGGTGGAAGACGATGACGCTGCGTTTCCGGATCGTCGAGTAAGCAGGGCTGGTCCCGGCCGCGTGGCACGCCTATCTTGCGCTCCATGTTCTTTCTTCGGCGCAACAAGCATGTCTCGTCGGTCGGGCCGCTTCAGGACCTGCGCGACGTCCTGCGCATCCGTCACGGCTACCAGCTCTGGTTCCTGCTCGCCTCGTTCGCGACCACTGCCCTGATCCTGACCGGCTTCTATCTCGATTCCTATTTCGAGCGCCCATACAAGCGCGAGATCATCTACGTGCAGAACTGGCGTGCCGACCGGACGCTCGACGAGATCATCGCCCAGCAGAAGATCGACGAGGAAGCGCGGCAGAAGCGCGAGGCGGAGGCCAAGGCCAAGGCCGAGAAGAAGCGCCTCGAGTACAAGAAGATCGACGACCAATTGAAGTCGCTGGGCCTGTGAACGATGCCCGCTGGATGGGCGCCGCGCTGACGCTCGCCTCGCGCGGCCAACGGGTGACGGCCCCCAATCCCAACATCGGCTGCGTGATCGTCCAGCATGCCCCCGCGAAGGCGGGGGGACATGTCGTTGGTCGTGGCTGGACTCAGGCCGGCGGACGCCCGCATGCCGAGGCGATGGCGCTGACAGAGGCCGGCGCAGCCGCACGCGGCGCCACCGCCTATGTCACGCTCGAACCCTGCGCGCATGAATCGGCGCGCGGCCCGGCCTGTGCCGATCTGCTGATCGCAGCAGGCGTGGCGCGCGTCGTCGTCGCGATGCGCGATCCCGATCCGCGCACCGACGGCAAGGGGATTGCCCGACTGGAAGCAGCGGGAATCGAGGTGACCACCGGTATCGGCGAGGCCGAAGCGCGCCGCACCATCGCCGGCTTCCTCACCCGCCGGTTCAAGGGCCGGCCCTATGTCACGCTCAAGCTCGCGACCTCGCTCGATGGCTGCATCGCGCTCGCCAACGGCGAAAGCCGATGGATCACCGGTCCCGAGGCACGCGCGCATGCCCATCTCGAACGCGCCCGGCACGAAGCGATCCTGGTCGGCCGCGGCACGCTGGAACGCGACGCGCCGAAGCTGGACGTGCGCCTGCCGGGGTTGGAGCAATGCAGCCCGCGCCGCATTCTCCTGTCGGCGCGCACCGCGGACGGATGGCACATGATCTCCCAGCCTTCAGCCATCGCGACGCTGGTCGGCGTCGATCATCTGCTGGTCGAGGGGGGAGCGATGACCGCCGCCACCTTCCTGCGCGCCGATCTGGTCGATCGCCTGCTGCTCTACCGCGCCCCGGTGCTGCTCGGCGGCAAGCCGGGCATCGCCGATCTCGGCCTGACCGAACTTGGCGGCACGCATGGCCGCTGGCAGCTCACCGACACGCGCATGCTTGGCAGCGACCGGCTCGAGGTCTACGAGCGCGCCAGCAAACGGGATTCAGAATAACGGTATGTTCACGGGAATCGTCACCGATATCGGCACCATCGAAAGCGCCGAGGACCGCGGCGATCTGCGCGTGCGGATCGCCACCGCCTATGACACGGCCACCATCGATCTGGGCGCGTCGATCGCCTGTTCGGGCGTGTGCCTCACCGTCGTGGACAAATCTGCCGGCGGGGCGCCGGGCTGGTTCGCTGTCGATGTCTCGCACGAGACCGTTTCGCGCACCGCCGCCCAATGGACGCAGGGCCATCGCCTCAACCTCGAACGCGCGCTGAAGCTCGGCGAGGAACTGGGCGGCCACATCGTCACCGGCCATGTCGACGGCACCGGCACCGTGCTCGACATCACCCCCGACGGCGACTCGCAACGCATCATCTTCTCGGTCCCCGCCGCGCTCGCACCGTTCATCGCCGCCAAGGGCTCGATCACGATTGACGGCGTCTCGCTCACCGTGAACACCGTGACCGACCAGAGCGACGGCACCACGCAGTTCACCGTCAACCTCATTCCGCATACCCAGGCCGTCACCACCCTTGGCGCGCTCGCGCAGGGTCAGGCCGTCAACCTCGAGATCGACGTGCTCGCACGCTATCTCCAACGCATGGAGGCCCATCGTGGCCCAGCCCGGTAAGAATCCTGAAATCGCGCGCCTGCGCCACGCCTTCCTCTCCTCGCCCGAGGAAATCATCGACGAGGCGCGCAACGGCCGCATGTTCATCCTGGTCGATGACGAGGATCGCGAGAATGAGGGCGATCTGGTCATCCCGGCCCAGATGGCGACGCCCGACGCGATCAATTTCATGGCCAAGCATGGCCGCGGCCTGATCTGCCTCGCCATGACCAAGGAGCGCACCGATCAGCTCGGGCTCGAGCCGATGGCGCGCCGCAACGGCACGCGCATGGGCACCGCCTTCACCGTCTCGATCGAGGCGAAGGAAGGCGTCACCACCGGCATCTCCGCCGCGGACCGCGCGCGCACCGTCGCCGCCGCGATCGACGCCGGCAACGGCCCCGCCGACCTCGTCTCGCCCGGCCATGTCTTCCCGCTCGTCGCGCGTGAGGGCGGCGTGCTCGTCCGCGCCGGCCATACCGAAGCCGCGGTCGATGTCGCACGCCTCGCCGGCCTCAATCCCTCGGGCGTGATCTGTGAGGTGATGAAGGACGACGGGACGATGGCCCGGCTCGACGACCTCGTCTCCTTCGCCCAGCTCCACAATCTCAAGATCGGCACGATCCGCGACCTGATCGCTTATCGCCACCGCTACGACCATCTGGTCGAACGCCGCGCGGAGACCAGCTTCACCAGCCGCTGGGGCGGCGACTGGCGCGTCATCACCTTCTGGAACAAGGCTGCCGGCACCGAGCAGATCGCGCTGCTCAAGGGCCGCGTGAATGCCGACAAGCCGACGCTGGTCCGCATGCACGTGCTCTCGCCCTTCGGCGACCTGTTCGGCGAGGAAGGCGCACGCGGCAAGCTGCTCGAACGCTCGATGGAGATCATCGGTGAGGAAGGCGCGGGCGTGATCGTGGTCATCAACCGGCCGCGTGCCGACGCCTTCACCATGGCGGTCGAGCGCAAGGCCGGCATCCGCACCGAGGCGGACATGGAGGAGCTGCGCGACTATGGCGTCGGCGCAATGATCCTCACCGAACTCGGCGTCGAGGAAATGGTCCTCCTCACCAACACCCACCACACGCTGGTCGGCCTTGACGGCTACGGCCTGTCGATCGTCGGCGAACGCCCGATCGATCTCGGAGGAAACGCCTGATGGCCAAGGTTCTGCTTGTCGAAGCCCGCTTCTACGACCATCTCAACGACATGCTCCTCGCCGGCGCCCGCGCCGCGATCGAGGCGGCCGGGCACAGCCACGAGACGATCACCGTCCCCGGCGCGCTCGAGGTTCCCGGCGCGATCGCGATGGCGGCGGAGACCGGCCGCTATGACGCCTATGTCGCGCTCGGCGTCGTCATCCGCGGCGAGACCTATCATTTCGAGATCGTCTCGAACGAGAGCGCTCGCGGTGTGATGGCGCTGACGATGGACGGCATCCCGATCGGCAACGGCATCCTGACGACCGAGAACGAGGCGCAGGCGATCGCGCGTGCCGATCCCAAGCACCTCAACAAGGGCGGCGGCGCGGCGGAAGCGGCGCTGGCGATGCTCGCATTGCGCGAGAAGCTCGCCTGAGGCGCTGGTCGTGAACGGGCCGGTCCTCTTCACCGAACGCCTGATCCTGAGGCGTCCCCAGGCATCGGACCTTGACGCCTGGGCCGCTTTCAACGCCGATGCGGAAACGATGCGCTTCCTCGGCGGCCCGATCGCGCGCAGCATGGCATGGCGCCAGCTTTGCGCGATGTCGGGCGCGTGGGACATTGCCGGTTTCGCGATGTTCTCGGTGATCGAGCGCACGACCGGCAAATGGGTCGGCCGTCTCGGCCCGTGGCAGCCAGACGGCTGGCCGGGGACCGAGGTGGGCTGGGGCGTCGCGCCTGAATTCGCGGGCAAGGGCTATGCCCATGAGGGGTCGGTGGCGGCGATGGACTATGCCGTCGATGTCCTTGGCTGGACCACGATCATCCATACGATCAATCCCGACAATCTCGGTTCCATCAAGCTCGCCCAGCGGCTCGGCTCATACAATATGGGCCCGGCGCAGCTCCCCGCCCCCTATCTCGACGAGCGCGTCGATGCCTGGGGCCAGACCGCCGACGAATGGCGGGCCCGGCGAGCCACCGCCAAATGACCGACGCCCCGCCCGGCCGCTACAAGGTGGTTGAGCGCGGACGGCGGCTGGTGGTGATCGATACGCGAACGGGCCAGGCGGCGACGCGTGCGCCGGCGCCGGCTGCACCCGCCGCGCCGGCCGGCCACGCCAATCGAGAAGACGGCATCCCGCACCATCGACGACAGTAGCGGCGCGGCGATCCTGCGCACCATGCACCTTTATGATCTCAAGGGGCCCCGCGAAATCGTCATGACCCCGGAGTTTTCCGACCGCTTCGGCCGGGCGATCGGCGGCTGGCTGATCGCCTTCTTCATCTTCGCGACGGTCGCGACCCTGTTCTTCCACTGGCTCTGGCTGCTGCCGGTGCTGCTGCTGTTCCAGCCCAAAGCCCGCGCGGCCTTCCGCAACTGGATGACCGCGCGGCTGGACGAGGCCGATCAGGCCGCTTCCTGAACCTTGAGCGCGGGATAGTCGGTGTAACCCTCCGCGCCGCCGCCATACCAGCTCTTCACATCCCCTTCGTTGAGCGGGGCGCCGCGCTTCAGCCGTTCGATCAGGTCCGGATTGGCCAGATAGGCCCGCCCGAAACTCACCGCATCGGCAACGCCGCTGTCGATCGCGGCCTGCGCGTCCGCACGCGTGAAATAGTCCGAATTGACGATCAGCGGCCCGTCAAAGACCTTGCGGATCGCCGGGCTCAACCGCGGAACCTCGGTCTTGCCATAGGTCCCCTCCGGCCCCGGTTCGCGCAGTTCGAGGAACGCGACGCCGATCTCGTTCAGCCGCTTCGCCGCGGGCACGAACACCGTTTCGGGGTTGCTGTCGTCCACCCCCTGTGACGCGCCATTGGGGGACAGGCGAACGCCGGTCCGCTCGGTCCCCGCCACCGCGACCACGCGTTCGGTAACTTCGTTCAACAGCCGGAGGCGATTCTCGACACTGCCGCCATAGCGGTCGGTCCGGAAATTGGCGTTGTCGCGCAGGAACTGGTCGATCAGATAGCCGTTCGCGGCGTGAATCTGCACCCCGTCGAACCCGGCCTTGAGCGCATTCTCAGCCGCCCGCGCATAATCGTCGAGGATGCCGGGAATCTCCTCGATTCCCAGCGCGCGCGCCTGCTCATAGGGCTGGCGGCCGTCATAGGTATGGACCTTGCCGGGGCTGGTGGTCGGGGAGGACGACACCGGCTGTTCGCCGATCACCGAACTGTGAACCTGACGACCCATATGCCAAAGCTGCGCGACGATGCGTCCGCCCGCCTGATGAACTGCTTCGGTCACCGGTTTCCAGCCCTCGACCTGCGCGTCGTTCCACAGGCCGGGCGCGAACGGCCAGCCCAGTCCCTGACGGCTGATTCCGGTCGCTTCGGAGATGATCAGGCCGGCGCCTGCGCGCTGCGCATAATAGTCGGCCATGATCGGGGTCGGCACCGCTTCGACCGTCGCACGACCGCGCGTCAGCGGCGCCATCAGCACCCGGTTGGGCGCGCGAATTGCGCCAAAGGCGATGGGATCAAACAAACTCGTCATTGGGAATTTCCTCCCGATGGGTTGCAATATGCAACAGTTAGGGCGCTAAGGGCGCGATGCACGACTCCGCCCCCTCAAGAAAAGCTGCGCTGCAGCATAGCGGAGCTGCACTGCCCTTCGCCGCGCTGCTGCTCGGCAACATGGCCTTGGCCTTCGGACCGTGGTTCGTGCGCGCCGCCGATGTCGGGCCGGTCGCCGCCGGCTTCTGGCGGCTCGCGCTCGGCGTGCCCTTCCTGTTCGCCATCGTCATGGCGACCGAGGGCAATCCGCTGCGCCACGCCAAGGGCCTGGGAATCACGCTGTTCTTCGCAGGCATCGCATTCGCCGCCGACCTCGCCTCCTGGCATGTCGGCATCCTGCACACCACGCTCGCCAACGCCACCTTGTTCGGCAATTCGGCGACCTTGATGTTCCCGATCTGGGGTTTCCTGATCGCGCGGGCCTGGCCGACCCGGCAACAGGGGATCGCGCTCGCACTCGCCGCGGCAGGCGCCGTGCTGCTGCTCGGCCGTTCCTACAGCCTGTCGCCGCAGAACATGCTCGGCGACCTGCTCTGCCTGCTCGCGGGCGCTCTCTACACTGTCTACTTCATCCTCATGACCCGAGCCCGCTCCGCCATGACCCCGCTATCGGCGCTGGCGCTGTCCAGCGCAGTGGGCGCGCTTCCGCTGCTGTTGTTCGCGGTCGCGATGGGCGAGCAGATCTGGCCCCATAACTGGGGCGTATTGGTCGGGCTTGCCCTGGCGAGTCAGGTCTTCGGGCAAGGCCTGCTGATCTATGCGCTGGGTCATTTGTCGCCGCTCGTCGTCGGCATCGCCCTGCTCTCGCAGCCGGTCGTTGCCGGAACGATCGGCTGGATCGTCTATGACGAGCGGCTCGGTGTGCCCGATTTCATTGGCGCGATTCTGGTGGCGATCGCATTGGTGCTGGTCCGCCGGGGTTCGCCGCAGGGGCAGGTTGCAACCACCGCCGACGAGGCTAAACCATGAACATGGTCGATGTTGCCGACATGACGCTGGACGAGCTGCGCATCGCGCTCGCACCGCAGCTCGCCCCCAATGCCGCGTTCGACGGCTGGAATGAGAAGGCCGTTCAGGCCGCCGCCGATGCGATCGGCGCCGACCATGACGTCGCGCGGCTCGCCGTACCCGGCACTGCCGTCGACATGATCGACCTGTGGTTCGCGGGGATCGACCTGCGTATGGCAGAGGCGCTGCCTCCGGAAACACTCGGGGCAATGAAGATCCGGGCGAAGATCACCGCGCTGGTCGAAGCGCGGCTCGACGCGCTCGCGCCCGATCGCGAAGCGCTTCGCCGCGCCGTCGCAATCCTGGCGATGCCGCAGAATGCCCCGCGCGCCGCGAAGCTCGGCTGGCGTTCGGCCGACAGCATGTGGCGGCTCGCGGGCGACACCGCTACCGACTATAACCATTATACCAAGCGTGCGATGCTCGCCGGCATCTATGCCGCGACGATCGCCGTGTTCCTCAACGACGACAGCGAGGGTCAGGCCGAAACCCGCGCCTTCCTCGCCCGTCGGATCGAGAACATCATGCAGTTCGAGAAAGCGAAGGCGAAGCTGGCGGGGCGCAAGGACCATCGCTTCAGCATGTCGCGCTTCGTCGGCCGGCTGCGCTACAACGCGCGGTGAACCCGCTCCCCTATCCCGCCCTTTACGCCAGCCATGGCGGCATCTGGATCGCGACTGAGGAGAGCACGCGCAGCGTCGGGCGGGGCGAAGCTGTGCGAATCGCCGCCGATACGCCGGTCATCCTGCTCAACGCGCCGCTCGCCGCGCAGCGCTTGGGCTATGCCGAACTGTCAGGGCTCGATCTGCTTGAGCTGTTCGCGTTTCTCCGCCCCGCGCATTTCATGGTGCCGACCCCGCGCGGCGTCGCACGCACGCTCGGCCTGCCCGAGCCCGGGGACGATGCGCATGTCGCTGCGTTCCTGCGCGACGCCGCGCAGGCGATGCTCGCCATCGCCGAAACCGACTGGCCCGAGCGCGAGGGCGCCTGGCACACCGCCCAGTCACTCGCACGACTGCGCTGGAGCTGGACGCCAGCACTCGAACAAGCGCTGGGACGTCCGGAGAAACCCGAGCGCTGGCTATTCTCGCGCCTGCCCGAATGGTCCGAGCAGCCACCCCGCACCCCGCCGCGCACCGTCTCGCTCGAGCCGGACGAGGTGCGCACGCGCCTCGCGCAGCTGACGGGCAATGGCGCTGAAGAACGGGAGGGCCAGCGCCTCTATGCCGAAGCGGCGGCAAGCGCTTTCGCGCCGCGCACGATCCGCGAGTCCCCCAATCTCGTGCTGGCCGAGGCGGGCACGGGCATCGGCAAGACCCTGGGCTATCTCGCGCCTGCCTCGCTCTGGGCGGCCAAGGCGGAGGGCCCTGTCTGGGTCTCGACCTTCACCAAGGCATTGCAACGCCAGCTGGGCCACGAAGGCGAGCGGCTGTTCGCCGACCCCGAGATGCGCAAGCGCCGCGTCGTCACGCGCAAGGGGCGGGAGAATTACCTCTGCCTGCTCAACCTCGAAGATGCACTGCAAGGCGGTTTCGCAGGCCGCGCGGCTATCCTCGCTCAGCTGGTGGCGCGCTGGGCAGCCTATACCGCCGACGGCGACATGGTCGGCGGCGATCTGCCCGGCTGGCTGCCTGCCTTGTTCCGACGCAACGGCTCGACCGCGCTTACCGATCGGCGCGGCGAATGCGTCTATGCCGGCTGCCCGCATTACCGGAAATGCTTCATCGAGCGCGCGGCACGGGCGAGCGCCGACGCCGATATCGTCATCGCAAATCATGCGCTGGTGATGGTCAATGCCGCACGCGGGCGCGAAACCGCGACCCGACCCACCCGCTATGTCTTCGACGAGGGCCACCACCTGTTCGATGCCGCCGACGCGATGTTCGGCGTCGTGCTATCGGGACAGGAGACGATTGAGCTGCGCCGCTGGATCACCGGCCCCGAATCAGGATCTCGCGGGCGCCGCCGCGGCCTTTCCGCGCGCCTGTCGGACGTCGCGAGCTATGACGATGCCGGTGCTCAGGCGATCGCCGAGGCAGTCGATGCCGCGCGCACGCTTCCCTCGGACGGTTGGCTACAGCGGCTTGCAGAGGGCCAACCCTTCGGCGCAATCGAGCAGTTGCTCGCCGCCGTACGCGGCCTCACCTATGCCCGCGACGCCAATGGCGCGGGTGAGGCAGGATATGGCATCGAGACCGAGCTAGCCGAGCCCGACGCGACGCTGATCGACGCCGCCGGCCCCGCCGCCGCCGCGCTCGAACGGCTGCTGCGTCCAATGATGACGCTCGGCCGTCGCCTCGAAGCGGTGCTCGAGGAAGCCCCAGACTGGATGGACGGACAGGCGCGCGCTCGGATCGAGGGGGCGATCGCGTCGCTGGGCTGGCGCGCCGAGACGGTCGCCGCCTGGCTCGCGCTGATCGCCAGGATCGGTGGCCCACAGACCGAAGACTTTGTCGACTGGCTCGCCGTCGAACGCATCGAGGGACGCGAGATCGACATCGGTCTCCACCGCCGCTGGCTCGACCCCTCCAAGCCCTTTGCCGAGACCGTACTCAAGCCCGCCCATGGGGCGCTCATCACGTCGGCGACGTTACGCGCGGGCGGGGACTGGGAAGTGGCCGAAGCGCGTAGCGGCGCCCAGCATCTGCTTCACCCGCCCGCGCGGTTCGAAGCGCCCTCGCCCTTCGATTATGCCAGCCGCTCCGAGGTGCTGATCGTCACCGACGTCAAGCGGGGTGACACCGCGGCACTCGCTAGTGCCTATGGTCGGTTGATCGTCGCGGCGCAGGGCGGCACGCTCGGCCTGTTCACCGCGATCCGGCGGCTGCGCGCGGTTCACGCCCGCATCGCTGACCGGCTCGCGCGCGAGGGGTTGCCGCTCTACGCCCAGCATGTCGATCCGATCGACACCGGAACTCTCGTGGACATCTTCCGCGACGATCCTCGTGCCTCGCTGATCGGCACCGATGCCCTGCGTGACGGCGTCGATGTGCCTGGCCATTCATTGCGGCTGGTCGTGATGGAGGGAGTGCCCTGGCCCAAGCCGAGCGTGCTGCACGGCGCACGGCGACTGGCGGGGGGCGGAAGCGCCTATGACGACCGCATCGTCCGCGCGCGCCTCGCACAGGCGTTCGGACGCCTGATCCGCCGCGCGGACGATGCCGGCGCCTTTGTGTTGCTGTCCGCCGCCATGCCCTCGCGGTTGCTGGGCGCCTTTCCGCCCGGAACCCCGATTTCACGGATCACGCTGGATGAAGCCGTGCAACGCGTCGAACGTCTTTCATCTGCCGCGCCGCTGGGGCAGAAGACGCCCGCGATCGTCCCCCGGGAGGCCTGATGAAGACGTTGACGTTGCTGCGCCACGCCAAATCGAGCTGGGACGACCCCGTCGCACGCGATTTCGACCGGCGGCTCAACGGCAAGGGGCAGCGTGCCGCACTCGCAATGGGCCGCTATCTGCGCAGCGAGGGGATGAGTTTTGACCATGTCGTCGCCTCTCCCGCAGTCCGAATCGTCGAGACCGTCGAACAGGTCGAGATCGGCTATGGCTGCGATCTTGCCCCCGCCTGGGATCGGCGCGTCTATCTCGCCTCGGCGAGCAGCTTGCTCGACATTGTGCAGGAGCTGCCCGCACAGGCGCAGACCGCTTTGCTCATCGGCCATAATCCGGGGCTTGAGGATCTGATTCTGACGCTAGTCCCCGATCGCGTGGGGGACGCGCTGCGTGATTCGGTCGAGACGAAATTTCCGACCGCCGCGATTGCCGAAATGACCTTCGATGTTACCCGCTGGACCGACATTCGCGCCGACGGCGGCACGTTGATCCGTTTCACCCGCCCGCGCGACCTTGATCCCGCGTTCGGCCCTGACCGCGACTGACCGCTAGGATTCGTCCTCCTTGAGCGCGCGCGCCAGCGTGTCGCGTACATCGGTCAGCGTTCCTGATGCTGCCTTCTGGCCCGCTGTCCGCTCCCCTGCCAACAATTGCTGGACGCCGCGGATCGTATACCCTTGCTTGCCCAGCAGCGTATCGATGCGACGGACCAGCGCGACATCCTCGGGACGGTAATAGCGACGCCCGCCGGCGCGCTGCAGCGGGCGGAGCTGCGCGAAGCGTGTCTCCCAGTAGCGCAGGATGTGCTGCGGACGCCCGATTTCCTGTGCAAGCTCGCCGATCGTCCGGAAGGCGTTTGGCCCCTTCTCCGGACCGGTGCTCATTTCATCCCCCGTTGACGATCCGGTCGCGCAGCATCTGGCTGGCGCGGAACGTCAGTACCCGGCGTGGCGCGATCGGCACCTCGACACCGGTTTTGGGGTTGCGGCCGACACGTTCGCCCTTGTCGCGCAGAATGAAGCTGCCAAAACCGGAAATCTTCACATTCTCGCCTTCGGCGAGCGCTTCGCACATGTGGCGCAGAATCTGTTCGACCAGTCGCGAAGCGTCGGCGCGCGACAGCCCGACTTCGCGATGCAGCGCATCGGCAAGATCGGCTCTGGTCAGCGTCGCAGCGGTTGCCATTCAAACCCTCCTGGCGAAACTCTCCAACTCCCGCGACGTCACTCTAACACACGGATATCACGGCGCAACCGCCGTTACGTCATCGTGACGAGCCGTGCGACGGCTGCTGTGTCAGAACCGGACGACCGACGCGCCCCAGGTAAAGCCGCCGCCCATGGCTTCCAGGACAAGCAGGTCGCCCTGTTTGATGCGCCCGTCGCGTACCGCGGCGTCAAGCGCCAAGGGCACCGAAGCCGCGGACGTATTGGCGTGCTGGTCGACCGTGACGATCACCTTCTCGGGTGCCAGGCCCAGCTTCCTGGCGGTCGCATCGAGAATGCGGGCATTCGCCTGGTGCGGCACCACCCAATCGACATCCGTGGGGTCGAGCCCCGCCGCGGCCAGGCTCTCGCCCATCACACTGGCAAGGTTGACCACCGCGTGACGGAACACCTCCTTGCCCTTCATGCGCAGCTTGCCGACGGTTCCGGTCGTCGAAGGGCCGCCGTCGACATAGAGCAGTTGGTTGTGCCGCCCGTCGGCATGCAGCTTGGTCGCCAGCACTCCGCGACCGCTCGCCGCTTCGGTTTCCTGCGCCTCGAGCACGATCGCGCCGGCGCCGTCGCCGAACAGCACGCAGGTCGCCCGGTCTTCCCAGTCGAGGATGCGGCTGAACGTCTCCGCGCCGATCACCAGCGCCTTGTGAGCGCTGCCTGCGCGGATCATGCTCTCCGCCACCTGCAGCGCGTAGAGGAAGCCGGAGCAAACAGCCGCGACGTCGAACGCGACGCAATCGTTGATACCGAGCGCCGACTGCACCTTGGTGGCGCTGGCAGGAAAGGTCTGGTCGGGGGTGGCGGTCGCTAGCACGATCAGGTCGATCGCCGCAGCCTCGACTCCGGCAGCAGCCAGCGCTGCCTTCGCCGCGTCGGTCGCGAGTGTCGACGTGGTCTCGCCCTCGGCGGCGATATGGCGGAACCGGATACCGGTTCGCTCGACGATCCACTCGTCGCTCGTGTCCACCCGCTCCGCCAGCTCGGCGTTGGACACCCGGTGCGGCGGCAGGGCCGATCCGGTTCCGGTAATCACGGCGCGACGCACCAACTCACTCATGCAGCCTGCGCCTCGAAATTACCCAGATCCTCAGCGATCCGTCGTGTCAGATCGTCACGCACCATCTTCGCCGCAACCCCGATCGCAGTATCGACGCCCAGTTCGTTGGCGCTGCCATGGCTCTTCACGACGATGCCGTTGAGCCCCAGGAACACGGCGCCATTGTGATTGTTGGGATCCAGATGATGCCGCAGCAACTCGGTCGCCGGTCGCGAGATCAGGAAGCCGATCTTGGAGCGGATCGAGCTGGAAAAAGCTCGACGGAGCAGATCGGCGACGAAACGCGCCGTCCCTTCGACCGTCTTGAGCGCGATATTGCCGGCGAAGCCGTCGCACACGATCACATCGACATTGCCGCGCGACAGGGCGTTGCCCTCAATAAAACCGGTAAAGCTCAATGGCAGGTGAGTCGCGGCGCGCAGCTGTTGCGCGGCATCGCGGATGATATCCGTACCCTTGAGCTCCTCGGTACCGATGTTGAGCAGCGCAACGCGCGGCGCCTTGAGGTCCAAAACGGTGCGCGCATAGGCGGCGCCCATCACCGCGAATTGGACGAGGTTGCGGCTATCGACCTCGGTATTGGCGCCAAGGTCCAGCATGACGACGTCGTTGGCGCCCAGTGTCGGCATCCGCGCGGCGAGCGCGGGCCGGTCGATCCCCGGCATGGTGCGCAGCGCAAGCTTCGACATCGCCATCAGCGCGCCGGTATTGCCCGACGACACGGCGGCGGCGGCCTCGCCCTTCTTCACCAGATCGATGGCGATGCCCATCGACGTCACCTTTGCCCGACGAATCGCCTGACTCGGCTTCTCGTCAGCGGTGACGATTTCCGGCGCGTGGACGATCTCGGACGCGGCCGTGAGGTTGGGGTGCGACTTCAGGCCCTCGCGAATCGCGGCCTCGTCGCCCACCAACAGGAATCGCATCCCCTCGAACCGGTGCCGCGCGCGCGCGACTCCGGCGAGCATAACCGCCAGCCCCTCGTCGCCGCCCATCGCATCGACAGCGATCCGCGCGCTTGAGGTCATGGCTGACGGCCCCCGTTCTTCGAGTTCAGCCCTCGACCGAGATGATCTCGCGGCCGTTATAGTGGCCACAGGCGCCGCACAGCACGTGCGGACGCTTGAGCTCACCGCAGTTCGAGCATTCCTGGAATGCTTCGACCTTCAGCGCGTCATGCGACCGGCGCATACCGCGGCGGCTCGGCGAAACTTTTCTCTTGGGGACGGCCATTTCGGCAACCTTCTTGGATTCGTGTCGTCAAAAACTGGATCGCGATACGCCCGGCGCGGCGTACGGGCAAGCGCCGTGGTCCGGCACTCGCCGGACCGCCGGTCAGGCCTGTCGCAAAGCGAGCGAGGGCCTATACCGATTTCCGTCCAAGTTGCAAGGCGGCGCACTGCGTGGCAGCGAGGAACGGTCAAAAGGGGAAACCAAGACCGATGGAAGCGATTATCTTGCCTGTGGCGCTCGCCACTACTGCGGCGTGTGCAATCCTCAACCTCTGGCTCGCCATGCGCGTAGGAATGGTGCGGCGGGCGGAGAAGATCTCGATCGGCGACGGTGGCAGTCCGAGGCTGACCGCGCGGATGCGCGCGCAGCTCAACTTCGCGGAATATGCACCGATCGTCCTGATCCTGATCGCACTGATTGAGCTCGCGGTAGGCACGGTCGACTGGCTGTGGGGCGTCGCGGCGCTGTTCGTCGTCGCGCGGATCCTCCATCCCTTCGGCATGGACGGATGGAAGCCCGGCCGCGCGATCGGGATCATCGTCACCTTCCTGACCGTCGCGGGCCTGGCGCTCTACGGCGCGAGCATCCTCTATTTCGGCGTCGCCGAGAGCGAGACGATCGAACTCATCCAGGCAGGCTAATCGCCCGCCAGCCAGACGCGCAGCAGCGTGTGTGCGATCGCATAGGGCGGCGGTGCGCCGAATCGCGCGTGCGGCTGCCCGTCGAGCGCCGCACGCACTTCGTCGCGCGTCACCCAGATCGCGTCCTCCAGCTCGTCGGTGTCGAGGGTAAGCGAATCGCCCTCCGCCTGCGCGATACAGGCGATCATCAGCGACGAGGGAAACGGCCAGGGCTGGCTCGCAACATAGCGAACATCGCCCACAATGACGCCGGCTTCCTCCAGCGTCTCACGCGCGACGGCTTCCTCGATCGATTCGCCGACCTCGACAAAGCCGGCCAGCGCCGAATAGCGGCCCGCAGGCCAGGCGGGACCGCGCCCCACAAGAACCCGGCCGTCATGCTCGGCGAGCATGATCACCACCGGATCGGTGCGGGGGAAATGTTCGGCGGCACAGGAGGGGCAGCGCCGTGCCCAGCCGGCCCGGAACAATTCGGTAGCGCTGCCACAAGCAGGGCAGAAGCCATGGCGCTGGTGCCAGTCGACCAGGCTGCGCGCGCAGGCATAGAGGCCGGCCTGATCCGCGGGCATCAGCGCAAGCATCTGGAACAACGCGGGCGAGCGCGTGATCCCGTGCCGCTCGCCCATCGCCAGCGGCACGAAATGGGGCTTGCCGCCGATATAGCCAAGGAACAGCGGCTCGCTCCCCTCGGGCAGGTCGGCGAGGCTGGTCCAGACCAGCTGGCCCTCGCCATCCAGTTCCGGCTCGAGGCCATCGAGTTTCAGCAGCCGGGCGCGCCAGTCGCCGAGCGCCGCCGCCAGCGCCTCCGGATTGTTGCGTTCGCGGTCGGCACGATCGAGTAGCGCACCGGTAAATCCCACATCTGCACGCATCAGCGGGCGACGTCCGCATAGACCGCTTTGACCGCGTCCGCGCGCAGCGGCCATTTCTCGCTGGGGAAATAATTGACCATCACGGTTGCGCGCACCTTGTTCGTCGGATCGACCCAGGCGATCGTCCCCGCCGCGCCGCCCCAGCCATAAGTGCCCTTGCCCGGCCCGCCCGGCACACCCTCCAGATAGACCGAGCCGCCGGCGCCGAAGCCCATTTTCGGCGCGGTATCGCCGCCGCTGCCGCCCGGCGCGCGTTCGAACACCACACCCGCGGGCAGAAGGTTCGACATGGCGAGGCGCACCGTTTCGGGCTTCATCACCCGCACGCCGTCGAGCGTGCCCTCGTTCACCAGCATGTGGAGGAAGCGGTCATAGTCGCGCGCCGACATGACCAGCCCCGCGCCGCCATAGGGAAAGGACGGCGGCGTCGCATAGACCGAGCCCTTTGCCGGATCGAACGGGATGCGATTGTCACCTGCCCAGAGATAGTTGGTCGCGAACCGCCCGATCTCGGCTTCCGGCACGCTCCAATAGCTCGACTTCATCCCGAGCGGATCGAACATCCGCGTCTGGACGAAGCGCTCGAACGGCATCCCGCCCGCGACCTCGACCACGCGCGCAAGCACGTCGAGTCCGATCGAATAGCTCCATTTGGTCCCCGGATCGGCGATCAGCGGCAGCGTCGCAACGCGATCGGCGAATTCCTTGAGCGAGGTGGGGCGGGTCTTGCGCGCCTCGACCTCGACCGCCGCGTTGATCGCGCCCGGCGTGATGCCCAGCCGCTCATATTCCTTGAGCAACGGCCCCTTGGTCACGATCGTATAGCCGAGGCCCGCAGTATGGGTGAGCAGATGGCGAACCGTCACGGGCCGCGCCGCCGGGCGCGACGCGAGGCTGTTTGCGGGATCGGTCAGCACCTTCATCGACTTGAAGCCGGGGATGAAGTCGCTGACCGGCTGGTCGAGCTTCAGCTTGCCGTCCTCGACCAGCATCATCGCTGCGATGCCGGTGATCGGCTTGGTCATCGAATAGACGCGCCACAGCGAATCGGCGCTTGCCTTGGCCGCCCCCGCATCGTCCGCGATTGCACCGGCCGCAGCCAGAACCGGCGGATGATCGCCCTTGGCATAGGCAATGGAAATGCCCGGCGCCTTCCGGTCGGCGACATAGGCGCGGGCAAGCGCGAGAACCGCATCCGCCCCGACGGCATCCTGCACCGGCGCCGATGTGACAGCCTGTGCGAAAGCCCCCGTCACTGCCGTGATCGCAAGTGCGGCAGCGCCGCCCGCCAGCCAGAATCGCTTCATTCGCTCCTCCCGATCGCTTTCACCGCCTTGGCGAACAAGGTCGGCAATCCCGCCGATTCGAGATCGGCGACCGGCCACCATTCGCCTTCCGCGGCGCCTATGTGGCTGCCGTTCGTTGCAGTCGCAAGCGCGGCGACCAGTTCGAAATGGGTGAAGACGTGCCGCACCGTGGCGTTGCGCAGCGTCCAGTCCGCGGCGAACGGAGCCCCCGACAACCCGGGCGGCGAATCGGCCCAGGGGCCTGTAGGAAGCGCGCGCATGCCGCCGAGCAGCCCCTTGTCCGGGCGACGAACGAGCAGCACCTGTCCGTCCCGCTCGATCCAGAAGAAGGTGGCGTGGCGCAACGGCCGCGCCTTCTTCGCCGCCTTGACCGGAAAGGCGTCGGGCGTGCCCAGCGCCCGCGCTTCGCACGAATCGGAAAGCGGGCAGAGCAGGCATCGCGGCGAGCGCGGCGTGCAGATCGTCGCGCCCAGATCCATCATCGCCTGCGCGAAGTCCCCGGCCCGTGCGTCCGGCGTGATCGAATCGGTGAGGTCGCGGATGCTCGGCCTTGCCCCCGGCAGTGGGTCGGACACCGCGAACAGCCGTGCGACCACGCGCTCGACATTGCCGTCGACCACCACCGCGCGCTGCCCGAAAGCGATCGCCGCGACCGCCGCGGCGGTATAGGCACCAAAGCCGGGCAGCCCGCGCAGCTCGGCTTCGGACCGGGGAAGCTGCCCGCCATGGTCAGCGGCGACGGCACGCGCCGCGGCGAGCAGATTGCGCGCCCGGGCATAATAGCCGAGCCCGGCCCAGGCGCTCATCAGATCGGCATCCTCGACCGCGGCGAGGCTGGCGAAATCGGGCCAGCGCGCGGTGAATTTCTCGAAATAGGGGATCACCGACGCGACCTGGGTCTGCTGCAACATCACCTCTGACAGCCACACCCGATAAGGGTCGGGCGGCGGACTGCCCGGCGGCGCGCGCCAGGGCAGGATGCGGGCATTGGCATCATACCAGTGGAGCAGCAGATCGGCGATGTCGCGAGAAGCGTTGTCGGGCACGCCCCGGCTATGGCATGGACTGGCGGGATGAGTAAGCCGCGCGCCACGACCGAGGAGCCGAAACGCAGCAACCGCATTCGCCAGGTAGCGGATCTGGTGCCCGATGTCGGCCGCGTCGCGTTCCGCAAATTCGGTTTCGTGCAGAGCGCGGTGGTACGCCGCTGGAGCGAGATCGTTGGCGAGCGCTATGCCGGCGTCTCCGCGCCCGAATCGATCCGTTTTCCGCGCGGCGAGCGTTCGAACGGCGTGCTCAACCTGGTCGTCCAGGGCGCGCATGCGCCGATGATGATGCACATCGCGCCGGAGATCATGGAGCGGGTCAACCGCTTCTTCGGCTATCCGGCGGTCGCGCGCGTCGCAATCCGGCAGGGTGAGGTGGTGCGCGCGCCCGCCCCTGCACCGATGCCCGAACCTGCCCCGATCCCCGCCGAGATGGGGGAAAGCCTGCGCGGCATCGCCGATCCGGAATTGCGCGCGGTGCTCGAAGGGCTCGCCGCCGGCGTCGCCATGCCCGTTCTCAAGCTTGGAAAGATCGATTGATGCGCCTGTTGCACATAACCCTAGCCGTGATCGCCGCGCCGCTGCTGAGCACCGCGGCGCCCGCACAACAGGCAAAGCCGGCCCCCAAGGCCGCGCCCAAGCCGGCAGCGGTGCGCGACTGGCGCACCCATGTCGTGCAGACCACATCGGGCGCGACCCTGACCGGCAACCCCGCCGCCAAGGTCAAGCTGGTCGAATATCTGAGCTATACCTGTTCGCATTGCGCGCATTTCGTCGCGGAATCGAAGGCGCCGCTCTATGACGACCTGATCCGCCGCGGCCAGGTGCGCATCGAGTTCCGCCACGCCGTGCGCGATCCGCTCGACATGGCTGCCGCTTTGCTGGCGCGCTGCACCGGTCCCAAGGGATTCGGCAGCGCGACCCAGGCGATCTTTGCAGAGCAGGAGACATGGTTCGAACAGGGCCGCACCTGGTGGCAGGCCAATGCCGAATCGCTCAAGTCGCAGCCGCAGCTCGCCCAGCTCAAGGCCGCAGCGAATGGCTCGGGCCTGTCGGCACTGATGCAGAAGCGCGGCATGTCCACGGCGACGATCGACCGCTGCTTCGCGGCACCCGGCGACCTCGACAAGCTGACCGCGATGGCCAAGACCGCGTGGGAAACGATCAAGGGCACCCCGAGCTTCACGGTCAACGGCAAGGCCGTCACGGGCAGCAACTGGGCGGCGCTTCAACCCGAATTGCGTGCCGCGGGCGCGCGCTGATTTCGAACGGAGAGAAAGACACATGCGTATTGCGATTGGCCTGGCAGCCGCGATCACCCTGGCAGGCTGCGGCGGCGGCGAAACCGGCAACACCTCCACGCCCGCCGCACCGGTTGCGGGCGCTTCGGCTCCTGCAGGAACCCAGTGGGTCGACAAGGTCGAGAAGACCGCCGAGGGCGGCTTCCGCATGGGCAACCCCGACGCGCCGATCAAGCTGATCGAGTACGGATCGCGCACCTGCGGCCATTGCGCGGCCTTCGCCACCACCGGCATGGAGCCGCTCAAGGCCTATATCGCCGCGGGCAAGGTCAGCTTCGAGTTCCGCGACTTCCTGCTCAACCAGATCGATCTGGGCGCGGCGCTTCTCGGCCAGTGCGCCGGGCCGGGCCCGTTCTTTGCGATCATGGACCAGATGTACGAGCAGCAGCACACCATCCTGCAGAATGCGCCGAAGCAGGACGACCCCTTCTACAAGCAGGTCGAGGCGATGCCGCCCGCGCAGCGCGTCGGCGCGACCGCGGAGAAGTTCGGCTATCTCGCCTTTGTCCAGCAGCGCGGCGTTTCCGAAGCACAGGCAAAGCAGTGCCTGGCCGATCAGGGCGCGATCGATGCGCTGGTGAAGAGCAACGAGACCGCGGCCAAGGAGTATAACATTCCCGGCACGCCGACCTTCATCCTCAACGGCAAGGTGCTCGAGAATACCGGTACCTGGCCGCAGGTCGAAGCGGCGCTGAAGGCCGCGGGCGCCTAGGGCATATCGCTATTCAGCCCAGACCGGTCTGCAAATGGCGATGTCCCGCGCTTCCGGTGCTCACGTACCTGAAGTACGCTGCGCGCCGGGTCGCATGACATCGCCATTTTCGACTCGGCCTGGACTGAATATCGACACGCCCTGAAGGGGCATGGAACGGGGGGCAAGGATGCAGATCAAGCGGCTCCGCCTCACCGGGTTCAAGAGCTTCGTCGATCCCGCCGACTTGCGGGTCGAACCCGGGCTGACGGGGATCGTCGGCCCGAACGGCTGCGGCAAATCCAACCTGCTCGAAGCGCTGCGCTGGACGATGGGCGAGAACAGCGCCAAGTCGATGCGCGGCGCGGGCATGGAGGACGTGATCTTCGCGGGCACCGCGACGCGGCCGCAGCGCGATTTTGCCGAAGTCTCGATCCTGGCCGAACAGGCCGGCGAAGATGGCGAGATGGAAGTCGTCCGCCGCATCGAGCGCGGCGCGGGATCGGCCTATCGCATCAACGGCCGCGACGTACGCGCCAAGGACGTCGCGCTGCTGTTCGCGGACTCCGCGACCGGCGCGCATTCGCCCGCGCTGGTGAGCCAGGGGCGGATCGGCGCGATCATCATGGCCAAGCCGGGCGAGCGCCGGCAGATGCTGGAAGAGGCTGCGGGCATTTCCGGCCTGCATGTGCGGCGCAAGGACGCTGAGCAGAAGCTCCGCGCGACCGAGGCGAATCTGACCCGGCTGGACGAGGTGATCGGCGATCAGGAGACGCGCGCCGCTGCACTCAAGCGGCAGGCGCGGCAGGCCGAACGCTATCGCGAGCTATCCGACAAGATCCGCACCGCCGAGGGGCGAATGATCTTCGCGCGCTGGCGCGAGGCGGCGACGGCTGCAGATGCAGCGAAGAAGGAGGCAGGTGCCGCCGAGGCGCTGGTCGCCGAGCGGACGCAGACGCAGGAAAATGCGCTGGCGGTGCAACGCGAGGTGGCGGACCGGCTGGCCGGCGCGCGTGGCGCGGCGCTGGCGGTGCGCGACCGCGCGAGCGAGGCGATGCACGCACTGGCGAGCCTGCGCGGCGAGCGGGCGAGCGTCGAGCGGCGGATCGCCGAACTGGCCGACAGCGCCGCCCGGCTGGAGGGCGACAAGGGGCGCGAGGGCGCGCTGGCGCATGACGCCGCCGACGCGCTGGCGCGGCTGGAGGACGAGGCCAAGGCGTTGCAGAGTCGCATTGCGGAGGCGGAGGGGCGGATGCCGTCGCTCGAGTCCGCGCTGGCGAGGGCGGAAGGCGAATCGCGCGACGCCGAAGTTGGTCTGGCACAGGCACTTTCCGCTCAGGCAAGTGAAACGGCCGAAGCGCGCGTCGCCGAGGCCGCGTTCACCTCGGCGAGAGCACGAGTCGAACGTGCGGAACGCGAGGTTGCGCGGGTTGCCGCCGAGATTCACGCTTTGGGCGACCCCGCGCCGCTCAAGGAGGCGCGGACCAAAGCGGCGGACGACAAGGCCAAGGCCGAACGCCAGGCGGAGACCGCGCGCACCGGGCTGGCCCGTGCCGACGCGACCGAGCGCAGTGCGGTGGACGCGCGGACGCGGGCGCAATCGACGCGCGCCGAAGCGCATGCCGAGCTGGCCCAGCTCGACAGCGAGGCGGCGGCGCTGACCAAGGCGACCCGGCCGAGCGGCAAGGACCGGCTGCTCGACCGGCTGAAGGTCGATCCCGGTTACGAACGCGCGCTCGCCGCGGCGCTGGGCGACGATCTGGAGGCGGGACTGGACCCGGCGGACGAGCGTCACTGGGCGGGTGCGGAGGCGCAGAAGGGCGACCCGGGCGCGGCAGCCGGGACCACGCCGCTGGCGCGGCATGTCGAGGCGCCCGGCCTGCTCGCGCGGCGGCTGGCGCAGGTGCTGGTCGCGGAAAGCGACGACGGCCAGCCGCTCGCGGTCGGGCAAAGGCTGGTGACGCTGGGCGGCGTGCTGCGGCGCTGGGACGGCTATGTCGCGAAGAGCGGCGGCGCGGCGGCGGCCGAACGACTCGAGCGCGTCAATCGGCTGCGCGGAATCGAGAAGGCACGGCCCGCGGCAGTCCGCGCGGTCGATGCCGCCGATGCCGAGCTGGCGCGGATCGACGGCGACATTGCCGAGGCGCGGCGCGCAGCGGCGGAATGCAAGCGGCTGCTCGACCATAGCGAGACCGCGGCGCGTGAGGCGGCGCGCGCGGAGGACCGCGCGGCGGCGGCGCTCGAACGGCTCGACGGGCAGCGCGCCGACCTGGAAGCGCGGCGCGCGCGGACGGCGGCCGAGCTGGAAGAGGCCAGCGGAGAATTGAAGCGCGCGGAGACGGCGCGTGCGGCGCTGCCCGACGGGAGCGCGACGCGGGCGAAGGTGGCGGCGCTGACCGCCGAGGCCGAAGCACGGCGCAACGCGGCGGCCAATGCACGGGCCGAGCGCGGCAATCTCGAGCGCGAGATGGCCAGCGCGCGCGAGCGGCTGGCGGCGTCGATCGCCGAGAACAAGAGCTGGAAGGCGCGGGCGGGCGAAGCGGCGAAGCGAATCGCCGAGATGGACGCGCGTGCCGTCGAACTGGCGGATGCCGCCGCGGCGCTCAGGGACAAACCGGCGGAGCTCGATGCGGCGATCGTCGGCGCGGAGAAGGCGAACGAGGAAGCGCGAATCGAGAGCGCGGCGGCGCAGCTCGCCGAACGCGAGGCCGAAGGGGCGCTGCGCGATACCGAGGGCGCGGTGCGCGCGGCGGGCGAGGCGCTGGCCGAAGCACGCGAGGGCCGGGCGGGCGCGGTGGCGCGGCACGAGAATCAGGAGATGCGCCGCGTCGAGATGGGGCGGCTGTCGGGCGAGCGCTTCGAATGCCCGCCGCCTTTGCTGCCCGAACGCGCGGGCTTTGCCGAGGAGACGGTGCGCGGTCCACAGGACGAATCCGCCGCGCATGACCGGCTGATCGCCGAGCGCGAACGCATCGGGCCGGTGAACCTGGTCGCCGAGACCGAGCTGGCCGAACTGACCGCGAGCGCGCAGGCGAGCGCGAAGGAGCGCGACGAGCTGATCCAGGCGGTGCACCGGCTGCGCGGCAGCATCGGCACGCTCAATCGCGAGGGGCGGCAGCGGTTGCTCGCGGCGTTCGAGGCGGTCGACCAGCATTTCCGGCGGCTGTTCACCACGCTGTTCGACGGCGGGCAGGCGCATCTCGAGCTGATCGATTCGGACGATCCGCTCGAAGCGGGCCTCGAGATCATGGCGCAGCCGCCGGGCAAGAAGCTGCAGTCGCTGACCCTGCTGTCGGGCGGCGAGCAGGCGCTGACCGCGGTGGCGCTGATCTTTGCGCTGTTCCTGACCAACCCGGCGCCGATCTGCGTGCTCGACGAAGTCGATGCGCCGCTGGACGACGCCAATATCGAGCGTTTCTGCGACCTGCTCGACGCGATGACGCGCGAGACCGCCACCCGATATCTGATCGTCACCCACAATGCCGCGACGATGAGCCGGATGCATCGCCTGTTCGGCGTGACGATGGTCGAACGCGGGGTGAGCCGGCTGGTGTCGGTCGATCTGGGCGGGGCGGAATCGCTGCTGGCGGCGGAGTAATCGATCCATGAGTGACACCCTCCGCTTCAATCTGACCAACGACGATCATGTCGAAGCAAGCCAGCTGCACGCCATGCGTGGGTCCCGCGGCGGGCTGTGGATATTGGCTGCCATCATCTGGCTGATCTATTCAGCACTGGCATTTCTCGCCGTCGGCGAATGGGATTGGCAACATGCCGCCACATCGGCGGGGCTGGGCGCTGCCGTAGCCGCGGTCGTGGTGCTGTTGATCTATCACTATACGATACCGCGCCGTTCCCGCCGCATCTTCGCGCAGCAAAAGTCGCTACAGAGCGAGGTCGAAGCAAGCTGGAACGAGGAGGCGCTCGACCTGGCAGCACCATCGGGGCGAGGGAAGCTTCTCTGGGGCGACTTCCACAAATGGACAGAGGGCCCGAATGTGATTTTGCTCTATCAGAGCGACGCGATATTCAACCTGTTCCCCAAACGTGCCTTTTCCGAGGAGGCACTGGCGGATATCCGGGGACGGCTGGATCAAGCCGGGGTCCAACAGCTGAAGGGCTGGCGCTGATTTCCCGAGCGGTGCCCGGTCGCTCCCCAAATGATCACCGTGTAGATGCATAGCGGAGAGGATCGCATGAAGCTGCTTCTGACAGGCTTGTCGGCGATCGCGCTGGCGGCACCGGCGGCGGCGCAGGTGCGGGCGCTGGACGACGGCGTCGAGGTGACGCGCGGCGAGATGGCGGTGCGCGTGACGGCGCTGTCCGCATCAGTGCTGCGCGTGCGCATGGCGCGCGACGGCAAATGGCCCGAGGATGCGAGCTGGGCGGTGCCCGCCGAGGTCCGGGCACGAACGGCCAAGGTGATCGCGCGCGCAGACGGCTTCGACACCAACGCGCTGACGGTGAAGGTCGACCCGGCGACGTTGCGCCTGACAGTGCACGAGCGCGGCGGACGGCTGGTCGTCGCTGATGCCGCCGATCCGGTGATGCGCGCGGACGGCAGCTTCGAGCTGAGCCAGAAGATGCCGGTCGGCGAGCGCTATTTCGGGCTGGGCGACAAGACCGGGCCGTTCGACCGGCGCGGGGCGAGCTATGTCCACTGGAACACCGACACGTTCGGCTATGGGCGCGAGACCGATCCGACCTACAAGTCGATCCCCTTCTACGTCACCACCGGCGGCGGGTTCGGCAGCTACGGCCTGTTCCTCGACAACCCGACGCGCAGCTGGTTCGACTTCGGGCACCGCAGCGACGGCGAGCTCAAGATCGGCGCGCCGGGCGGCCCGGTCGACTATTATGTGATCGCGGGGCCGATGCTGTCCGAAGTGGTCCAGCGCTATCACGGCCTGACCGGCAAGGCGCCGCTGATCGCGCCCTGGGGGCTGGGCTATCAGCAGTCGCGCTACAGCTATATGTCCGACGCCGAAGTGCGCGAACTGGCGGCACGGCTGCGCAAGGAGCGCATCCCCACCGACGTGATCTGGCTCGATATCGACTTCCATGACCGCAACCGGCCCTTCACCACCAATCCCAAGACCTTTCCCGACCTGCCCAAGCTCGTCCGCGACCTGAAGGCCGACGGGATCGGACTGGTGGCGATCACCGACCTGCATATCGCGCACGCGCCGAGCCAGGGCTATGCGCCGTTCGACAGCGGCGCTGCGGGCAATCACTTCCTGCGCACCGCCAAGGGCCGGACCTATGTCGCGCCGGTATGGCCCGGCGATTCGGTGTTCCCCGATTTCACCCGGGAAGCGTCGCGCGACTGGTGGGGCGGGCTGTACAAGGATTTCGTCAGCGCCGGGATCGCCGGCTTCTGGAACGACATGAACGAGCCGGCGATCTTCGAGACGCCGAGCAAGACCATGCCGCTCGACAATGTCCACCGCATTGAGGGCGACGGGTTCGCGCCGCGCGAGGCGACGCACGCCGAGGTCCACAACGTCTATGGCATGCAGAACAGCCGCGCGACGTTCGAGGGGCTGGAGAAGCTCGACCCCGACGCCCGCCCGTTCGTGATGACGCGCGCGACCTATGCCGGGGGCCAGCGCTATGCCGTGACCTGGACCGGGGACAACAACGCGACCTGGGATCACCTCAAGCTGTCGGTGCAGCAGCTGGTCAATCTGGGCCTGTCGGGCTTTTCGTACAGCGCCGCCGATATCGGCGGGTTCACCGGCGGACCGAGCCCCGATCTGCTGACGCGCTGGATCCAGATCGGCGCCTTCACCCCGGTGATGCGCGTCCATGCCGCGGTGAACACGCCACGCAGCGAACCCTGGGTGGACGGGCCGGAGCATCTGGCGCTGCGGCGCACGGCGATCGAGGAACGCTATCGCCTGTTCCCCTATCTCTACGCCGTGGCCGAACTGCAGGCGCGATCGGGCGACCCGATCATGCGGCCCGTCTTCTACAACTACACTTCATCGGGCTGCGATTCGCCGATGAGCTTCACCCTGGGCCGCGACCTGATGATCGCGGCATCGCCCAAGCCCGAATCGCCGCAGCCCTATGACGTGTGCCTGCCCAAGGGCGGGTGGTACGACTATTGGACCGGGCGTTCGGTGGTGGCGACGGCAGGCAAGACCGCCGACAGCGTGACCGAGACGCCGCGGATCGACCGGCTGCCGGTGTTCGTGCGCGCCGGGGCGATCATCCCGCGCCAGCCGCTCGTCCAGAGCCTGAGCGAGACGCCCAAGGGCGCATTGGAGCTGCTGGTCTATCCCGGGGACGATTGTCACGGCACGATCTATTTCGACGACGGCAAGGCGCGGGCGATCGCGCGCGGCGCCTATCTGCGCCAGAGCTTCCGTTGCTCGACGACCGACAAGGGGCTGCGCATCGACCTCGACCCGCGTTCGGGCACGCTCAAGCCGTGGTGGCGCGAGATCGCGATGACGGTGCACGCGGTGTCGGATATCGGCACAGTCCGCTTCGGGCGGCGGAAGGTCGCGGCCGAAATGGACGAGAGCGCCGACCGGGTCCGCTTTACGGTTCCCGATTCCGCCAAGGCGGCGACCATCACCGTGGCGGGGCCGTGACCCCTGCCCGCCCGTCCCGTGCACGCCTGACCCTGTTCGCCTTCGGGGACTTTGCGTTCAATCTCTACTGGCAGAGCGCGATGCTCTTCCTGCTGTTCTACTATACCGATGCGCTCGGTCTGCCGGTCACCGCGGCGGCGGCGATCTTCATGGCGGCGTCGGTGTGGGACGGGGTCGCGAACTTCGCCGCCGGACTGCTCGCCGATCGGCGCGAGCCCAAGGGCGGGCTCGGGCGGCTGGTGGCGATCGGCGGCGTGCCGCTGGGGCTGGGCTTCGTGCTCGCCTATCTTCCGCCTGTCGTTCCCGGCTGGTGGGGGATGGTCGGCGTGTTCGCGGGACATATCGCGTTCCGCACCGCCTATGCCTTTATCAACCTGCCCTATCTGGCGATGAGCGCGCGGGTGAGCGCCGACAGCAACGACCGCGCTTATGTCGCCGGGGTACGGATGCTGTCGGGAACGCTGGCGGCGGTGGTGGTGGCGCTGGGCACGGTGCCGCTGGGCGGGATGTTGCTCGGGACCAAGGCCGCGGCGGACGCCTATCTGGGCGCGGCGTTGCTGTTTGCGGTGGCGGGGGCGGCGATCCTGGCCTGGGTCGGCATCACCTATCGCGAGGCCGATGTGCCCGAGCGGCGCGAGCCGGTACCGGTCTGGACCGCGCTCAAGGCGATTGCAGGGAACAGGGCATTCGTGACGCTCAACCTCGCCATGGTGGCGATGATCGTCGCGGTGACGATCCTCAACAAATCGGTCCTCTATTACTTCAAATATTTCCTGGGCGACGAGAGCGGCGGGCAACTCGCGCTGGCATCGATGAGCGTGGTGAGCGCGGTGTCGGTACCGTTGTGGATGCTGCTCCAGCGGAGGGTCGGGACGCGGGCCTTGTGGTTTCTGGCGGCGGCGGGGGCGATGACGGGTCTTGCCCTGTTCGCGACGTTCGACATCCACCGCGCGGGGGTGATGCAGGCCTATCTGATGGCGATGCAGGCGATGGTCGTCGGGCTCAACTTCGTCTTCTGGGCGATGCTGCCCAACACGATCGAATATGGCGAGCAGCGCACGGGGCTGCGCGTCGAGGGCGCGGTGTTCGGGATGGCGGCGCTGCTGCAGCGGGTGGCGATCGGGATCGCGACGGCGATCATCGGCCTTGGCTTCGAGCGCGCGGGCTATGTCGCCAATGTCGGCCAGAGCGCGGCGACGCTGACCGCGATGCGGCTGACGATCGCGCTGGTGCCTTTGGGTTTCCTGGCGCTGTCGTGCCTGTTGATGGCGATGAACCCGCTGGGCCGGGGGGAGCATGCGCGGATCGTGAAGGATCTGCGGAGATAGGCTTGGGCGGCGGCAGCGGGCTGGTGCCGCGATTCAGCGAAGCTGAATCCAGCCATGAGCACAGACATGATCCGGCACCGCCCCGGGGAGGGAGGGGGAGCGGTGCCGGACCCCCGGCGTGAAGCCGGGAAGGCGTAGCGATCAGGCGGCGGTGAGGGTGAAGGTCGAACGGACCCCCTGCGCCTGTGCCGAGGGCGCGATCCACACGTCGAACAGGCCCGGCTCGACCGTCGGCTTCAGGTCGCGGCCGATGAATTCGAGCTGCGGCCGCTTGATCACGAAGCGCACCGTTTCCGACGCGCCTGGGGCCAGCGCGACCTTGCGGAACGCCTTGAGCTCGCGGACCGGACGGGTGATGCTGGCGGTGCGATCGCGGATATAGAGCTGAACCACTTCCTCGGCGGCGCGGGTGCCGCGATTGGTGATCGTGGCGGTGAAGACGATCTCGCCATTCCAGGCGAGGTTGCCCTTGTCCGGAGTGAGGCCCGCATATTCGATCTTGCCGTAGGTCAGGCCGTGGCCGAACGGATAGAGCGCCGAGTTCGGGATCGAGCGGTAGTGCGTCTTGTATTCCTCGAGCTTGTCGTCGCTCGGGTTCGGGCGGCCGGTGGGCTTGTGGCCATAATAATAGGGCTGCTGGCCCGGCTCGCGCGGGAAGCTGATCGGCAGGCGGCCCGAGGGGCTGTAGTCGCCGAACAGGACGTCGGCGATGGCGTTGCCGCTTTCCGAACCCAGGAACCAGGTGACGAGAATCGCGGGCGCGTTCTTGACCGCGCCTTCGAGCGCCAATGCACGGCCGTTCTTGAGCACGACGATCACCGGCTTTCCGGTCGCGGCGACGGCCTCGGCCAGCGCCTGTTGCGGCGCGGGGACGGTGATGCTGGTGCGCGACTGCGCCTCGCCCGACATGCGTTCGCTCTCGCCGATCGCGAGCAGGACAACGTCGGCGTTGCGGGCGGCGGCGACAGCAGCCTCGATCCCGCCGGCGAGCGGGGCTTCAACCCCGGAGCCTTCGACAACGGTGATCTGGGCAGTCTTGCCGAGCGCATTGCGCACGCCGGTTTCGAGGTCGATGGCGAGCTTGTTGTCGCCATAGACGCACCACGGACCGTTGAGGTCGTGCTGGCCGGCCGCGAACGGGCCGATGATCGCGATCTTCTGCCCGCCCTTGCGCAGCGGGAGGATGTCGCCTTCGTTCTTCAGAAGGACGACCGACTTCTTCGCCATCTCGCGCGACAGCGCCAGCGTCGCCTTGGTGCGGCTGCGCGCGGCTTCGCGCTTCTCGTCGATCCGGCGGAACGGGTCTTCGAACAGGCCGAGCTTGGCCTTGATCGCCAGCACCTTTCGCACCGAATCGTCGAGCAGCGCCATCGGCACTTCGCCCTTCGCGACGAGATCGGGCAGGTGATCGCGGTAATAGCCGCTGGTCATGCTCATATCGACCCCGGCGAGGAAGGCGATCTTGGTCGCCTCACGCGCATCGGCGGCGAAACCATGGTCGATCATCTCCATGTCGCCGGTATAATCGGAGACGACGAAGCCCTGATATTTCCACTCGTCGCGCAGCACGGTGCGCATCAGCCACTCATTGCCGTTCGACGGCACGCCCGAAATCTCGTTGAACGAGGCCATCGCCGACAGCGCGCCCGCCTCGAAGGCGGACTGGAAGGGCGGGAAATAGATTTCGCGCAGCGTCCGCTCGGACACGTCGACGGTGTTATAGTCGAGCCCGGCCTCCGCCGCGCCATAGGCGGCGAAATGCTTGGCACAGGCCATCATCGTGTCGATCGCCTTGAGGCTGGCGCCCTGGAACCCCTTCACCCGGGCGGCGGCGAAGAGATTGCCAAGATGCACGTCCTCGCCCGCGCCCTCCATGGTGCGGCCCCAGCGCTGGTCGCGCGAGATGTCGACCATCGGCGCGAAGGTCCAGTCGATGCCCGCGGCGGCGGCTTCGTAGGATGCGGCGGCGGCGGTCCTTTCCGCCAGCGCGGGATCGAAGCTTGCGGCCTCACCGACCGGAACCGGGAAGATGGTGCGGTGGCCGTGAATGATGTCGGCGGCGAAGATCAGCGGAATCTTGAGCCGCGACTCCTTCATCGCCGCATTCTGCATGATCCGGCACATGTGCGTGCCGCTGCCGTTGAACACGCCGGTGATCATGCCCTTGCGGACTTCCTCGACCTGCTGCTCGAAGTTCGCGTTCGACCCGCTGGCGGGATTGATCACGGTGCTGCCGCCCCAGGCCGAGGCCATCAGGCTGAGCTGGCCGGCCTTTTCGGCGACCGTCATCTTGGCGATCAGCGCGTCGATAAAGGGCGGAACCTCGACATTCGCCGCCTGGCTCATCAGTGCGCGCGCCGGGCTGTGGAGCCACGCCGCGATCGCACCTGCGCCCATCAGCGCCGCGCGGCGGGAAATCCGGGTGTCGAGCATTGTCTGTCCTCTCCTGAACGCGTCACGCCGGTACCCTGGCGCGCGGAAATGCGAATGGGGTGCCGCTCCCCCTGCCAAAGCCCGCTTTAGGGGTTGTCGCGGCAAACCGTAACCGGTTACATGACGCCGAAGCTTGCAATTTGCAATCGCGAATGATCCGCCCGAATACGTAAAAATGTCGGGGGAGAGAGGGTAGATGGCCGAGGCGACAATTCGGGACGTGGCACGCCGGGCGCAGGTATCGATCGCATCGGTATCGCGCGCGCTGAATGGCCTCGGCAATGTCCGGCAGGAAACGCGCGAACGCGTCATGGAAGCCGCAGCCGAGCTTGGCTATGTGCCGCATGCTGGCGCGCGCAGCCTGAGCCTGGCCCGTGCGCACGCGGTGGGCGTGGTGCTGCCGGATCTGCACGGCGAGTTCTTCAGCGAATTCGTGCGCGGGATGGACCGCGAGGCGAGCCGCCGCGGCTATGTGCTGCTGCTGTCCAACATCCATGACGAGAGCGAGCAGGCAGCCAATGCGCTGCGCGCGATGCGCGGGCGGGTGGATGGCCTGATCGTAATGGCACCGCATCTGTCGGCCGACATGCTCCAGTCGGCGCTGCCGCCCACCCTGCCCTCGCTGTTCATCAACGGCCCCGAGGAGATCGACGACCGGCCGACCATAAGGCTCGACAATGTCGGTGCGATGGAAGCGATGATCACGCACCTCGCAGCCGGTGGCCGCAGCCGCATCGTCCACATCGCCGGGCCCGAAGGCAATGTCGACGCCCGCGAGCGCGTCGAAGGCTATCGCGCGGCGATGGCACGCCACCTGCCGGGCGTCGAGCCCGTGGTGCTTGCAGGCGACTTCTCGGAGGAAGCGGGCGAGGCCGCCGCGCGGACCATCATCGACAATGCAATCCCCTGCGACGCGGTGTTTGCTGCCAACGACATGATGGCGCTCGGCTGCCTTCAGGCGCTGCAGAATGCGGGTATCGACGTTCCCGGAACCATCGCGGTCGCCGGCTTCGACGACGTGCCGCTCGCCCGGTACCTCAAGCTGACCACCGTCCGCGTGCGGATCGCCGAGATGGGCGCGCGCGCGATCGAGCGGCTGATCGACATCCTCGAAGGCGGTCCCGCGGACGGGCGCGCCGAGCGCCATGGCACCGAACTGGTGGTGCGCGGCACGACCGCGGCGCGCGAATGAACCCAGCTAGTCCAGGAGAAGAGAGTAAGATGCGTATCACCCGCCGATCGCTGCTCGCCGCACCCGCACTGGGCGCCGCCGCACTGACACCCGCCTGTGCGCGACCATTGCTGGCCGAACCGGCCAGGCCGGCGCTGCCCGGCTGGTATGCCGATCTCGAGAAGCGCACCTTCGACTTCTTCTGGCAGACGGCGAACCGCAAGAACGGGCTGGTGCCCGACCGCTGGCCGAGCAAGTCGTTCTGCTCGATCGCCTCGGTCGGCTATGCGCTGACCGCCTATCCGGTCGGGGTCGAGCGCGGCTGGGTGACCCGCGCCGACGCGGCCGAGCTGACGCGCACCACGCTGCGCTTCTTCTGGACCGCGCCGCAGGGCCCCGAACCGAGCGGCACCGCGGGCCACAAGGGCTTTTTCTACCATTTCATCGACATGGAGACCGGGCACCGGTTCCGCACCAACGAGCTGTCGAGCGTCGACACCACATTGCTGTTCATGGGCATCCTGTTCGCGGGCGAATATTTCAACGCCGACAACGCTGTCGAAGCCGAGATCCGCAAGCTGGCGCACGACATCTATGCGCGCGCCGACTGGAATTTCTTCCGCAGCGACGGGCGCGCGCCGGTCTCGATGGGCTGGCACCCCGAGAGCGGCCTGATTCCCGCGAGCTGGCAGGGCTATAATGAGGGGATGTGCGTCTACATCCTCGCGCTGGCATCGCCGACGCATCCGGTGCCGGCCAACAGCTGGGACGTGTGGACCGCCAAATATGCTCAATGCTGGCGCGGGACCGGCGAGACCCGCCATCTCGCCTTCGCGCCGATGTTCGGCCACCATTACAGCCATGTCTGGGTCGATTTCCGCGGCATCCACGACAAGCCGATGCGCGAGGCGGGGATCGACTATTTCGAGAATAGCCGCCGCGCCACCTATGCCCAGCGCGCCTATGCCATCGCCAACCCGATGGGCTGGACCGGCTATTCCAAGGATATCTGGGGCCTGACCGCGTGCGACGGACCGGGCGGCTACGACCTTCCCTTCAAGGGCCGGACGGCGAATTTCCGCGCCTATTCCGCGCGCGGACCACTGGGGCAGCCCGACGAATATGACGACGGCACGATCGCGCCGACCGCGGCGCTGGGATCGCTGCCGTTCGCGCCGGAGATCGTGATCCCCGCCGCGAACGCACTGCGCAAATGGCCGGGCCTCTACAGCCAGTACGGCTTCCTCGATTCGTTCAACCCGAGTTTCACCTGGACCGACAAGCGCCTCGCCAATGGCCGGATCAACGGCAAGCATGGCTGGCTCGACACCGACTATATCGGCATCGATCAGGGCCCGATTCTGCTGCAGGCAGCGAATTACCGCAGCGATTTCGTGTGGCGGGTGATGCGCGGATCGAAGGTGATCCGCCGCGGGCTGGAGGCAGCCGGGTTCACCGGCGGATGGCTGGCAGGTTAGGTCCTCTGATCGAGGCTGGACCTGCCCTGCCCGTCACCCCGGCCTTGTGCCGGGGTCCATGCGGCCCCGGGGACTGCGCTAGAACCTAACTTCCAACCGCTGCCTCCCGGTGGACCCCGGCACAAGGCCGGGGTGACGGATGAGCTGTAAGATTTCGCTTAGCGAACCCGTACCGACTTGCTCCGCTTGGACACGCCCCTTTCGTTGAACGCTTCGACTGCAGCGAAATAGCCGACGCCCACATTGAGCGCGCGGATGTCGAGTTTGGCGTCCGCGCCCAGTTCATCGGCGAAGATCTGATAGGTCAGGGTCAGCCGGTCGGGCCGCACGCCCCACATGACGTTGTAGCCGACGGCACCCGGCACCTTGCGCCAGCTCACGCGAGCATTGCGTTCGTCCTTGTCGCGGATCGCGGTGACGCCGCCCGGCACCGCGGGCGCCGCGCCATCGGCATTGCCGAACACGCGCAGATCGTTGATCGCCAGATGCGCGCCGCCGATATGACCATGGACGTAGCGGACATAGCGGATTTTCGCCGGCGTCCCGAGCTCGAGATAGGCGTTGGGACGGTCGCGGCGTGGCCCCTCGGTCTCAGCGATCTTCGACCAGCTCTTGCCGTCCGCCGAGCCGTCGATCCGGAATTCGGTATAGATGTCGGGGGCGTCGGCGAAACGGCCCGCCTTGTAGTCGGCGAAATTGACCTGGACCGCACGCACAGTCTTGAGCGCCCCCAGGTCCATCGTCAGCGTCTCCCCCGGCTGCTTGCTGCCCGCCACCCAGAAGCTGCGCGGATTCTCATCCGCGGCGCGGCTTGGGGCGAATTCGCCGAGCGTCGAAGAGGCGGTGAGCGGCTTGCGGTAGGAGAGCAGCATCCAGCCGGTGAACAGCGATTCGATGTCTTCCACCTTCCCCTCTGGTGCCCAGTGCGGGAAGTCGCCGAAACGCGAGGAGGACCACATCTGCCCGTCCGCTTCGAACCGGGTGGGGAACAGGTTGATGCGGCGTTCGAAGGTCCAGTTGGCACCCAGCCACGGCGTGCCCGTGTTCCACCAATTGCCGTGATTGTCCGCGAAGGTGGAGCCATGCCCGGCGCCCTCGACGAAACCGCCGGGCTTGTAGGCGACCGGATTCCACGGGGCGTAGGTCCAGGGGCCGAGCGGCGACTTGGACGTGTAGGTGCCGTTGGCATAGGCGTTGTACTCGGTGCCCGGCGCGCCGTACTGAAGATAATAGGTGCCGCCGACCTTGGTCATCCAGGCACCCTCCATGAAGGGCGCGATCGGGGTGCCGTCGGGTAGGCCACCCGAATGGTCCTGCCCGAACCGCTCCCAGCCGTGTCGGTCCGGATGGAGCTTGAACATCTCCTTCGCCGGGCCCTTGTAGATCAGCCTGCCGTCCCTGAATTCGATCTCGAGCCCGTAGAGCGGGAAGACGTTGGACGAGTTCCAGTAGAGATACCATTTGCCGTCATCGTCGAGGAACAGCGCCGGATCCCAGGGGCCGGGCGGGATTTCGCCGGGCTTCATCTTGTCCTCCTCGCCCGGACGTACCTGTCCCGGGAGGCGCGGCATACGGCGCACGAAATAGTCGAGCTTGCCGGTCTCGGGCGCATCCGAGACGTAGATCGCGCCCGGCTCCATCATCGAAGGCATGAGGTAGAGCCGCTCGCCGTCCGACCAGGCGGCGGGCGCGACGAAGCTGTTATGCTGCCAGCGGCTCGGCGTGATGAAAGTCCAGTCCACCAGGTTGGTCGAGCGCCAATAGCCGTCGGCCAGCGTCTGGAAGAGATAATAGGCGCCCTTGTGCCGCACGATCACCGGATCGGCACCCGTGCGGTACGAGATGCCCTCGTTCACCTGCTCGAAATTGTAGCGGTAATCGATGTCGATCGGATTGGCGTAGGTCCGCTTGCCCGGCTGCGCGCCCGCCGGGACAGCGATCAGCGCGGCGAGCGGGACCGTCAGGGCCGCGGCAGTCTTGAGCATCGGAAGCCTCACTGGATGCGGATGAAGAGATTGGCGGTAAGCCGGCCCTGACGCGGATCGGCGCTGAGCTTCATGGTCGTCGGGATGATCCCCGAATGGAGCAGGGCGCCGCGATAGATGACAAGCCGGTCGGGCACCGCGTCGATCCGGCCGATCTGGTCGAAATGCGCGTTGCTGGTGTTGGTATAGCCGGCGAG
The DNA here is from genome assembly GCA_964407945.1 of uncultured Stakelama sp. Taxonomy (GTDB): domain Bacteria; phylum Pseudomonadota; class Alphaproteobacteria; order Sphingomonadales; family Sphingomonadaceae; genus Sphingomonas. Next base: position 499 of record CAYOXO010000001.1, on the reverse strand, counting down.
TCCATCGCTTTCGGCCTTGGCCGCGGCGACGAAAGTGTCGCGATTGGCGTCGTCGACCAGTTCGATCCCGGTCGAGCGTTGGCGGTAGAAGGCGGTGCCGCTGCCTGGCGCGTCGCCAAGATAGTGGAGCAGCGCGACATGGTTGGGATCGGCCGAATCGAAATGCGGTGCACGCTGCGCCGGGATGAGGGCGTCGGGCGGCGCAGTGACGATGGAGAAGCTGGCTTCGAGCAAGTCGAAGCGGTCGGCGTCGAATCCGCCGCCGATAAAGGGCGCAGCGGCCTCGAGCAGGCGGCAGACATAGGCATAGGCCGCGATGTCCGATTCGCTGACGATCCGGCGCAGCCCGGGATAATAGGTCCGGCTCACCGGAAAGGGCGCGAGCGCCGCGGCGATCGCGATTGCCGCACCGGGATCGCCGGTGATGCCGTCAATGGTGACGACCGGCTGCCTGGTCTGGCCGAAACGGTGCAGCTCGGGTTTCACCCCATCTCTCCCC